>NZ_JBSNCF010000001.1:1862500-2232500 GCF_058780535.1 Azospirillum sp. UENF 211521 | reverse complement strand
AACTACAGCTGCTATGTGGTGGACGAGGCGATGGCGCTGGTCGCCCCCGGCACCCAGGGCGAGCTGCTGATCGGCGGGCCGGGCGTTGCCCAGGGGTATCTGGGACGCCCCGACCTGACCGCCGAGAAGTTCATCCGCAACAGCTTCGCCATCCACGGCAACGACCCGCTGCTCTACCGCTCCGGCGACGCCGTGAGCGTCGATCCGAACGGCAACCTGCTGTTCCACGGCCGCATCGACGATCAGGTCAAGATCCGCGGTTTCCGGCTGGAGCTTGGCGAGATCGAGGCGAAGCTGACCGACATGGCGGGCGTCAGCCAGGCCACCGTCGTGCTGCGCAACGACAACGGGCTGGACCGGCTGGTCGCCTTCCTGGTGCCGCAGGCCGGCGCCACGCTGGACAGAACGGCGCTGCGCGACCAGCTGCGCACTCAGCTGCCGAGCTACATGGTGCCGTCGCATTTCGAGCTGACGGACCGCCTGCCCCGGCTGACCTCCGGCAAGGCCGACCGCAAGGCGCTGCAGGCCGCCCCGCTGACCGACGACGTCGGCCCCGGCGAGCAGGACGAGCCGCAGACCCCGACGGAGGCCGCCCTGCTGGAAGCCGCCAAGCGCGTCTTCCCCGGCCAGTCGGTCCCACTGGAGGCCGACTTCTTCATGGACCTGGGCGGGCATTCGCTGCTCGCCGCGCGGTTCGTGTCGGCGGTGCGGGAGACCCGGCACCTCGACGGGCTGACCCTGCAGGACGTCTACGGCGCCCGCAGCCTGCGCGCCATGGCCGAGCGGCTGGACGCCCGCGCGCCGCGCGGCGGCAACGGCGACGGAGCCGAACGCAAGGACCGCTCCTTCACGCCGCCTCCCCTGCTGCGCCGCTTCCTCTGCGGCGCGGCGCAGGCGGCGGCCCTGCCCTTCATCCTCGCGCTGATGACGGCGCAGTGGCTCGGCGTCTTCGTCAGCTACATGCTGCTGTCGGGCGAGGACGCCAATTTCCTCCAGGAAATCGTCACGCTGCTCGGCGTCTACATGGTCATCAACGCCGCCACGGTGGTGATCGCCGTCGCCGCCAAATGGCTGGTCATTGGACGGACCAAGCCCGGGCGCTACCCGCTGTGGGGCGCCTACTATTATCGCTGGTGGCTGGCGCAGCGCTTCATCAGCCTCGTCCATCTGAAGTGGTTCCAGGGCTCCCCAGTCATGCGGGTCCTCCTGCGCGCGCTCGGCGCCAAGGTGGGCGACGAGGCGCTGATCGGCGAGTTCGAGTCCGGGGCAATCGACCTCGTCACCATCGGGGCCGGCGCCTCGATCGGCGGCAAGGTGAAACTGGCGAACGCCGAGGTGATCGGCAACGAGCTGGTCATCGGCGCGGTGGAGATCGGCGCCGACGCCTATATCGGCACCTCCTGCGTCATCGGCATGGACGCGGTGGTCGGTCCCGGCACGGAACTGGCCGACCTGACCGCCCTGCCCGCCGGCGCCCGCACCGGCGCCTATGAGCGCTGGGACGGCTCGCCCGCCCGCCGCGTCGGCAGCGTCGACCGGGCGGAGCTGCCCGCCCCGGCGACCGCCGGACGGTTGCGCCGGGGGCTGAACGCCGCCTTCTACACGGCGATGCTGCTCGCCCTGCCGCCGATCTCGCTGATGCCGATCTTCCCGGCCTTCTACCTGTTCGACAATCTGGACGGGGTTCTGGGGTCGGTCTTCGGGGTCAGCTACCTCTATTATCTGCCGCTGATCGCCTGGCCGACCGCGATGGCGCTGGTGGCGGTGACGGTCTGCATGATCGCCGCCGTGCGCTGGATCGTCCTGCCGCGCGTCGAGGCCGGCACCTACTCCGTGCACAGCGGCTTCTACCTGCGCAAATGGATGGTGGCGCTGTCCACCGAGGTGATGCTGGACACGCTCAGCTCGCTCTACGCCACGGTCTACATGCGGGCGTGGTACCGGCTGATGGGCGCCAAGATCGGCAAGGACGCGGAGATCTCCACCAACCTCGCCGGGCGCTACGACCTCGTGGAGATCGGCGAGAAGTGCTTCATCGCCGACGAGGTGGTGCTGGGCGACGAGGACATCCGCCGCGGCTGGATGTTCCTGAAGCCGGTCAAGACCGAGGCGCGCGTGTTCGTCGGCAACGACGCGGTGGTGCCGGCGGGCGCCTGCATCCCCACCGGCTCGCTGATCGGCATCAAGTCGAAGCCGCCCGCCAACGAGGCGATGTCCGCCGGGGAGACGTGGTTCGGCAGCCCGCCGATCAAGCTGCCGGTGCGCCAGCGCTTCGACGGGGTCGGCGCCAACTGGACCTACGAGCCGTCCAAGGCGCGCCGTCTGGGCCGCGCGGTGTTCGAGGCTTTCAGCCTGTCGATGCCGACGATGCTGTTCATCACCTTCGGCACGCTGGCCGTCGAGCTGTTCGCCCCAGCCATCCTGGAGCAGCGCTACGGCGCCTTCCTGGCGCAATTCCTGGGCGTCAGCGTCGCCATTCCGGTGGCGATGGTGGCGGTCGTCATTCTGGTGAAGTGGCTGCTGATGGGCCGCTACGCGCCGACCGTCAAGCCGATGTGGTCCTGGTGGGCCATGAAGACGGAAGCGGTGGCGGTGCTCTACTGGGGCCTTGCCGGCAAGGTGCTGCTCGACCATCTGCGCGGCACGCCGATGCTGCCGTGGGTGCTGCGCCTGTTCGGCACCAAGTTCGGCGAGGGCGTCTTCATGGACACCACCGACATCACGGAGTTCGACTGCGTCTCGGTCGGCGACCACAGCGCGGTGAACGCCCTGTCGGCCCTGCAGACGCACCTCTACGAGGACCGCGTGATGAAGGTCGGCTGCGTGAAGGTCGGCCGCGGCGTCACCATCGGCGCCGGCTCCACCGTGCTCTACGACACCAGCGTCGGTGATTACGCCCATCTCGGCCCGCTGACCCTGGTCATGAAGGGCGAAGAGATCCCGGCCCACACCGAATGGGCCGGCGCCCCGGCGGAGCCGGTGACCGAAGGCCAGCCCGAGTTGACGGATCAGTTCAAGAGCGCCGCCTAAATCATTGTCGGTGTTTGATGGTTGCGGCCCGGTCTCCAGCGCTTCGGCGGTGGGGCCGGGCCGCTTCGTTTCTGGGCCCGGACGGCGGCGTTTCCTTATCGCCGCAGGGTGTTCCGTTCCCGTTGTGCGCGGGGCGCAGGGGTGTATAACGGTGCGCGAGCGTGGCCCTGGCCCTTTTGCGCGCTCCAACGCGCCGCATCGGGGCCTGTGACCCAAGAACAGGAAGGAAGCCCCCCGAATGCCCGACGACATCAGCCCCGCCCGCGGCGCCGCGACGCTGTTCCCGCTGGCCAAGGACGACACGACCTACCGCAAGCTGACCTCGGATCACGTCTCGGTCGTCGAGTTCGACGGCGAGCAGATCCTGAAGGTCGAGCCGGAGGGCCTGCGCCTGCTGGCCGAAGAGGCCTTCAAGGACATCAACCATCTGCTGCGTCCGGGCCATCTCGGCCAGATCCGCGCGATCCTCGACGATCCGGAAGCCTCGCCGAACGACAAGTTCGTGGCGCTGGACCTGCTGAAGAACGCCAACATCGCCGCAGCCGGCACGCTGCCGATGTGCCAGGACACCGGCACCGCCATCATCATGGGCAAGAAGGGCCGCCGCGTCTTCACCAAGGGCGGCGACGAGGCCGCCCTGTCGGAAGGCGCCCGCGACGCCTACCTGAAGCGCAACCTGCGCTACAGCCAGCTCGCCCCGATCTCCATGTACGAGGAGAAGAACACCCGCAACAACCTGCCGGGCCAGGTCGAGATCTACGCGGAGGGCGAGGATGCCTACAAGTTCCTGTTCATGGCCAAGGGTGGCGGATCGGCCAACAAGACCTTCCTGCATCAGGCCACCCCGTCGGTGCTGGCGCCGGACCGGCTGCTGAAGTTCCTTGAGGACAAGATCCGCTACCTCGGCACTTCGGCCTGCCCGCCCTACCACCTCGCCATCGTCATCGGCGGCCTGTCGGCGGAGCAGAATCTGAAGACGGTGAAGCTGGCCTCGGCCCGCTACCTCGACAATCTGCCGACCGAGGGCGGCGAGGACGCGCACGCCTTCCGCGACCTCGCCATGGAGGCCGAGGTGCACAAGCTGACCCAGACCATGGGCATCGGCGCCCAGTTCGGCGGCAAGTACTTCTGCCACGACGTTCGCGTCATCCGTCTGCCGCGCCACGGCGCCTCCATGCCGATCGGCATCGGCGTGTCCTGCTCGGCCGACCGTCAGGCGGTGGGCAAGATCACCAAGGACGGCATCTTCCTGGAGCAGCTGGAGACCGATCCGGCCAAATATCTGCCGGAGATCACCGACGGCGATCTGGCCGGCGAGGTCGTCAAGATCGACCTCAACCAGCCGATGAGCGAGATCCTCGCCACGCTGACGCAGTATCCGATCCGCACCCGCCTGTCGCTGAGCGGCCCGCTGATCGTCGCCCGCGACCTCGCCCATTCCAAGCTGCGCGCGCGGCTGGACGCCGGCGAGCCGCTGCCGGACTATTTCAAGAACCACCCCATCTACTACGCCGGTCCGGCCAAGACCCCGGAAGGCTACGCCTCGGGCTCCTTCGGTCCGACGACCGCCGGGCGCATGGACAGCTTCGTCGAGCAGTTCCAGGCGGCGGGCGGCTCGATGGTCATGCTGGCCAAGGGCAACCGCAGCCCGGAAGTGACGGCGGCCTGCAAAGCGCATGGCGGCTTCTATCTCGGCTCCATCGGCGGCGCCGCGGCCCGTCTCGCCCAGGACTGCATCAAGAAGGTGGAGTGCATCGAGTATCCGGAACTCGGCATGGAAGCCATCTGGCGCATCGAGGTCGAGGACTTCCCGGCCTTCATCATCGTCGATGACAAGGGCAACGACTTCTTCAAGGAATTGAAGCTGGCCTGACGCCCGCGCCTTTTCCCTCCCCTGCGATAGCGGGGGAGGGTCAGGGTGGGGGCAAGTGCCTGCCATTCAAGGACCCGCCATGTCTGAGGACCTGACCGCCAAGATCGCCGATGCCCAGCGCCGCGCCCTGTTCGCCGCGGAGGTGATCGTCAACCGCCGCCTGCACGATTTCTCGATGCGCCACCAAACGCACTACGCCAACGACGTGGCGGAGGAGCGCAAGGCGATCGAGAAGGAAATCCGCGCGATCCGCCGCCGGCTCCCGGCCGCCCCTCCGGTGACTGACGCGCTGGTGGCCCAGGTCGCGGGCGACGCCTACTCGCCGGACACGGTCCGGGCGGTGCTGCTTGCCCTGGCCGCAATCCGGCCTGATGTGCTGACAACGGTTGACGAAGCCGCCATCAACCCCGAAGAGGATGAGGAAGACTGACCGACTCGTCCGTTAAGGCACCATGACACCCGAACAGATCCAGGCCCGCGTCCTCTACCGCGACGGGCTGATGCTCATCATCGACAAGCCCGCCGGGCTGCCCGTCCACGCGGGGCCGGGCGGCGGCCCGAACCTGGAGCGCCATTTCGACGCCCTGCGCTTCGGCTTTCCGAAACCGCCGGGGCTCGCCCACCGGCTCGACCGCGACACCTCCGGCTGTCTGATCCTCGGGCGGCACCCGAAGGCCCTGCGCAAGCTGGGCAAGCTGTTCCAGGATGGCAAGGTCGACAAGACCTATTGGGCGGTGGTCGCCGGCACCCCGCCGGAGGAACAGGGGCGCATCGAACTGCCGTTGAAGAAGGTTACCAACAAGACCGGCGGCTGGCGGATCGTCGTGGCCGACGACGGGCAGAGCGCCGTCACCGACTACCGTGTCCTGGGCCGCGGCGACGGCATGACGTGGCTGGAACTGAAGCCCCACACCGGGCGCACGCACCAGATCCGCGTGCACTGCGCCACGGCGCTGGACTGCCCTCTGCTCGGCGATCCGCAGTATGGCGGGCCGGAGGGGCATCCGCTGCACCTGCAGTCGCGGGCCATTTCGCTGCCACTCTACCCCTCCCGCGAGGCGGTCGGCGCTGTGGCACCGGTTCCGCCCCACATGCGCGCGGCGCTCGCGGCCTGCGGCTTTCAAGGCGACGACCCGGCCTGACGGCCGGGCCTCCGGGCCATTACGCCCGCCACTCGGCGCGCTTCTCGGTGCCCGCCTCCGTCTCATGCACCATGAAGCCGACATAGCCGGCGACAATGGCGAGAACGGCGTGCAGCCAGATGTCGTTGCCGTGCAGCGGAACCAGACCGAACAGCGTGTTCAGACCCGGGATGAAGCCGAGGACGGTCAGCACGGCGTAGGCCACCGCCACGCTGCGCAGATAGCTGCGCGAGGCGAGGCGGCTGGAGAAGTAGGCGAAGAAGCCCCACAGGCCGAACAGCAGATGCACGATGTTGTGCAGCAGGTTCACCGGGAACAACCCGAGCAGATAGCCGTGGAAGGACTCGACGGCGAGGACCACACCGTCCGGAGGCGGGGACAGGAAGGTCGGGATGAAGCCCAATATGCCGATGGCCGTAAAGGCCGCGGCGTAGACCAGCGTAACGTTGCGCCACCACATGTGCGTCTCCGTTGGCAGACAGGGGATGAATCCGCCTTACCAACAGAGGGTTTAGAAACAGCGTTCCCAGATTCGGCCGGCAATCTCAGGCGGCCACCGTCTCCATCGAGACGGCCTTGACCGGGCACACGGCCGCGCAGTCGCCGCAGCCGGTGCAGTCGCTCTCCTCGATGATCGGCAGCCAGCGTCCGCGCCCCAGCGGACGGAAGCGGATCGCGCCGCGATCGCAATGGTCGCCGCACATCCGGCAGTCGGTCCCGGTGTAGGATAGGCAGCCCGCCCCGATGCGCGCCTGCACCGCCTGGGGCGCCGCCGGTGTCGGCTGGGCCGGTGTGGATTCGGACCGGATGCGTCCCCGGAACAGGTCCGCGCGACTGATCGCCACGATGGTCGCCCTCCCCTCCTTTTTCCGTCGCTCGGCCGTTGCTGCATTCGCGAATGCCGAGCATCGGCGATGGCGGTACACTGACCGTTCGTGCACCACCCGGCCTTGATCGTCGTCAAGGTCCGCACCGGACGGAAGGACGGACGGCATGGTCCCCATCGGCAACACCACGGCGCGCTGGATGACGCTTCGCTACGGGCTGGCGCTCGGGGTGATCGCGCTGTGCACGCTGGCCGGCTTCGTCATGACCGAACGGGTCATCGACCAGCACGCCGACATGCTGGAGGTGGTGAACATCTCGGGCCGTCAGCGCATGCTGTCCCAGCGCACGGCCCTGCTGGCGGAGCAGCTCCGCAACGCCCCGACCGACGCCGAGCGGGTCGCCCTGACCGCGCGCCTCGCCGAGGCGACCGACATGTTCGAGCGTGCCCACCGGCGCCTGACCGGCGCCGACGAGGGGCCGGCCATGGGCAAGAACGTGCGCCGCCTCTATTTCGACGGGCCGGAGCCGCTGAACGATCTGGTGCTCCGCCACATCGCCGCGCTCCGCGCGGTGATCGCCGCCGGACCCGCCGGCTTGCCCCCCGACATGCCCGAGGCCGACCTCGTCATCCATCAGGCGCTCGGACCGCTGCTGGCCGGGCTGGAGGACATGGTGGCGCGCTACCAGGAGGCGGGCGAGCGCGGCTTCGCCACCCTGCACAATCTGGGCTTCGCCGCCCTGATCCTGACGCTGCTGACGCTGTGCGCCGAGGTGCTGGTGATCTTCCGCCCGATGGTCCGACAGGTGGAACGCCAGTTCGCGGACATCACCCGCATGACCCAGGCGCTGGAGCAGACCAACGTCACGCTGGAAGCCCAGGTCCGCGCCCGCACCGCGGAGCTGCACACGGCCAAGGTGGTGGCGGAGCAGGCCCATCTGGCGAAGTCGCGATTCCTCGCCCACGCCGGCCACGACCTGAAGCAACCCCTGCAGGCCATCAACATGTTCACCGGCATGCTGGAACGGCAGCTCGACAAGCCCCGCGCCCTGGCGCTGGTGAAGGACCTGCGGCTCGCCCAGCGCTCCATGCACGACCTGCTGAACGCCATCCTGGACATCTCGAAGCTGGAGTCGGGCGTGGTCGAGCCAAAGCCCGCCGACATCGCCCTGTCCGCCCTGTTCGACCAGTTGGAAGCGGAGTTCACCGGGATCGCCGAGGACAAGGGGCTGCGGCTGCGCGTCGCACCGACCGAGCTGTCGGTGCGGACGGATCCCTTCCTGCTGGAGCGCATCCTGCGCAACCTGCTGACCAACGCCGTGCGCTACACCGAGCAGGGCGGCGTGCTGATGGGATGCCGACGCCGCGGCGGCACGGTGTGGATCGAGATCTACGACACCGGGCGCGGCATCGCCGAAGCCGACCGCCGGCGCATTTTCGAGGAGTTCGTGCAGCTCGACCGGCCCGACCGCGACCGCAGCGAGGGGATCGGGCTCGGGTTGGCCATTGTCGACCGGTTGGCCCGGCTGCTCGGCCACCCGCTGGAACTGCGCTCGGTCGAGGGGCGCGGAACGGTGTTCGCCGTAGGGGTACCCCTGGTCCGCAGCCTACACGAGACGGTCGCGGCCTGATTCCTTGACCAGAAGGACCGCCTGGGTCCGGCTGCCCACCCCGAGGGCCTTCAGAACCCCGGTGACGTGAGTCTTCACGGTCGACAGGTTGAGGCCCAGCCGTTCCCCGATCTCCTGGTTCGACAGGCCCTGGGCCAGCAGGTCCAGCACTTCGAGTTGGCGGCGGGTCATGCCGTCGAAGACGCTCGGCTCATGCGGCTTGGTGGCGGCCGGAGCCTGGGCGATCCCCGGCATGCCGAGGACCGGCGGCACGTAGGACCCGCCGGCCATGACCAGACGCAGGATGTTCACGACCAGCACGTCGTCGGTGGACTTCGGGATGAAGGCCCGCACCCCGCGCGACAGCACGGCGCGCATTTCATCCGGCGAGTCGATCATCGAGAAGACGACGACCGGCACCGGCGCCACCCGCTTCACCACCGCCTCCACGTCATCCAAGCCGCCGAGGCCCGGCATCCGCAGATCCATGATGACGAGGTCGTAGGTCCCCTGGTCCAGCAGCTGGTTCAACTGGCCGAAGCTGGTCGCCGCCGCCACGCCGGCCTGCTCGTCCAACTCCCCGACCAGATGGGTCAGGCCACTGCGAACGATGGAGTGATCGTCGGCGATCAATACCTGCATGACAACCCTGCTTCGGCGGAGGCGGATAGAGGGAATGACCCGATGGGACAGGGTCCGCTGGGACCGGGCCGGCCTCGGTCGTCTCAAACCAAAGTGCGGCATCCGGTATGAACCTCATACGCCGACCGGAGATTTCATGCCACAATTGATGCATGTTTCCACGATGCCGCTCGTGCTTATCCCGCGCATGGCGAAGTTGCGCATGCGAAAAGGGCGCCGCGGTGGCGACGCCCCTTCCCTGTCCCTGCTCTGATCGCGCCGGCCGGCCTTGAAGAAGACCGGCCAGCCCGCCCGATCACTGCACGCGGATGAGGATCTGCGCGCGGCGGTTCGACGGCTCGCGGACGTTCGCACCGGTGTTCACCAGGAGCTGGGTCTCGCCCTTGCCCTCGACGGTGATCTGGGTGGCGGCGACGCCCTTGCCGACCAGCGCGTTCTTCACCGCGTCGGCGCGGCGCAGCGAGAGCCGCTGGTTGTAGGCCGGCGAGCCCGAGGTGTCGGTGTGGCCGACCACATGGATGCTGACCGCCCGCACCTGACCGGCCGAGGCGGCGGCGTCGCCGATGATCTTGTCGGACGCCGCCGTGATGTTGGCCTTGTCCCAATCGAAGAACACCAGATACTCCGACTGCGGCTGCGCCTGGACCGGAGCCGCCGGAGCGACGGGGGCCGCCGCGGGCGCGGCCGCCGGAGCGCCGAAGGTGTAGCGCAGGCCGGCCATGACAGTGTGGTTCTGGTACTCGCCCTTCACGGTGGAGCTGGCGAGGCCGGCCGGGCCGCCCAGATCGAACTTCGGATCGAGCGTCGCGAAGTAGCGGTAATCCAGCGTCAGCGCCAAGTTCTGGGTCAGCGCGTAGGACACGCCGGCGATGCCCTGGTAGGCGAACACCCAGTCGCGATCATCGAAGCCGCCGAGATCCAGACGGACCTGGGCGATACCGGCGCCGACGCCGATGTAGGGCGTGAAAGCGGTGCCGGTCTTGATGTCGTACAGCACGTTGCCCATGAAGGCGATCGAGCTGGCCTTGCCGCCCAGACCGTTCACCGCGGCGTTGGAGCTGTCGGTGCTGTCGATCGAGTTGCGCCAGCGCCACGCGAACTCCAGTTCGGCGCGCGGGCCGGCGGCGGTCGCATAACCGGCCGAGATGTCGCCGATGCCGCCCAGCTTGAAGCTGGTGCTGGCGTCCGTCGGGGTGTTCTCGAAGCGCAGATCGGCGTCGCGCGTCCAGTTCACGCCGGCGCCGGCGCCGACGTAAAAGCCCTCGGTCGCGGCCATGGCGGCGGTCGGCAGCATCGCCGCGAGCGCCGTTCCGAGCAGAATCCCACGCAGAGTCATTTTCTTCTTTCCTTTGTGCACGGCGTTGCCGGGGCTGTCGAAGCGAACCGTTCGAAGGGCGGGTGTCTGGCGACGCCAGCCTTCATCGGGGGAGCCCGCCGCATTCCGTCGGCGGTTGAAACGTCATAACCCGGAAATAACAGCAACCACTCACCGTCACAAGTGCCCCACGAAAGGATGCACAGAGATGTTGCATTTCTGCATTACCCGAACGTTCGTCGTTCTCTTCCTATTCATTTGATATCGAAGCAATCGAATGTCGAATTCTTCCTAAGCCCATTGGATAGGATGCATGACCTTTGGAATGGTTTTGTGCCTAAGTCCAACAATCCGGACGCGCGAAAGCGCCCCGCCTTCGGCAGGGACGGCGCGCCCGCAGTGTCGTTGATCAAGGAGTGCCCGCGGCCGATGCGGACGTTCAAATCAGTCCTGCGGTTCGGCGACCATCTCGAACTGGGTGGCATCAAGCAGGGCGGAGACCGCCAGGGTTTTCAAGGTCTTGTGATCATCGGACCGCTGAAGTTGGGCATGCTGGGTGCCCAGCCCATCCTTGCGGATGGCGATCACCTGCCAGATGCCACCGCCCGGACCCAGTTTGCGGAACATCTGGCCTTCGACGACTTCGCGCTTTCTGCGCATATCCGATCTCCAAAACCCAAAACGACAGACCCGCGAACCCTGCGGGTACGGCAGACCATACAAACACCAAAGCACCCCCGCTTGGCGAGCGTCCGCTGCGCGCGCCACGCATACCGGAGGCGGGATGTAGCGGTGCTGCAACAACCGTCTTCGCACCTGCGGAACAATCCGCCAATCCACCGTGTTGATGCCGTCATGAAAATCGATCACGACGTGCTCCTGTTCGCGACCCGCCTCGTGGAAGAACTGGGCGAGTCCGCCATCCGCATCAGCCGCGTCCGCCTCGTCGAACTCACGGCTGCCAACAACCTGCGCGCCGCCGCCTTCTGGCGGGACGTGATGCAGACCTCGGAGAGGCTTCTGGCGGAACGCTCTCCGGCTTTGGCGCCCCCTCCCACATCGCCGCCGATGGCGTCTCCGATGGCACCCTCAATGACGGCGCAGACCGCCACCCTCTGATCCGCGCGGCGGACACCCGGTCACGCGAAAGGCCCGGCGGTTCCCCGCCGGGCCTTTGCACGAGATCGTTTCCCGAAGGGTTACGGATCGTACGACCGGTTTACTTGACCTGGGCGTACTGGCCGTTGTTCCAGCGGTACCAGACGTAGGCCGGGGTGGTCACGTCGCCCTTGGAGTCGAAGCCGATCTTGCCGATCACCGTGCTGTAGTTGCCCTTGCGGAGAACCTCGGCGACCTTGGCGGCGTCGGTGGAGTTGGCTTGCTTGACCGCGTCCGCCCAGATCTGCAGGGCAGCGTAGGTGTAGAGGGTGTAGCCCTCCGGCTCGTAACCGGCCTTGCGGAACTTTTCCACGGCGTCCTTGGCTTCCGGCATCTCGCGCGGGTCCGGGCCGAAGGTCATCATGGTGTTCTCGCCGGCCGGACCGGTGATCGCCCAATACTCGTTGGTCACCAGCGCGTCGCCCGACACGATCGGGGCGTTCAGACCCTGATCCTTCATCTGACGGGCCAGCAGGCCGGCCTCGGTGTGGTAGCCACCGACATAGACGACGTCGACGGCTTCCTGCTTCAGCTTGGACACCAGCGCCGAGTAGTCCTTCTCGCCCGCCGTGTAGGCTTCGTAGATCTTCTCTTTCTGGCCGCCGGCGTTCAGCGCCTTCTGCGTCTCGTCGGCCAGACCCTTACCGTAAGCCGACTTGTCGTGCAGGATGGCGACGTTCTTGCCCTTGTAGTTCTCCAGCAGATATTTGCCGGCGATCTGGCCCTGCTGGTCGTCGCGGCCGCAAACGCGGAAGACGTTCTTCAGGTTCTGCTCGGTCAGCTTCGGGTTGGTCGAGGCCGGAGAGATCTGCAGGACGCCTTCCTCGGCGTAGACCTGCGAGGCCGGGATCGAGGAGCCCGAGCAGAAGTGGCCGGCGACGAACTTCACGCCCGCCTTGGCGAGCTGGTTCGCCACGGCGACGGCCTGCTTCGGGTCGCAGGCGTCGTCGCCCACTTCCAGCTTCAGCTTCTGGCCCAGGACACCGCCGGCGGCGTTGATGTCGGCGACCGCCTGCTCGATGCCCTTCTTCATCTGCTCGCCGAAGGTGGCGTACTGGCCGGTGATCGGGCCGGCGGTCGCCACCGCGATGTCGGCCTTCGCCACCGAGGCGGTCATAGCGGTCGCCGCAACCGCAACGAGGAGGGAAAGCTTGTAGTTCATAGTTTCGTTGGCTCCCTGTTATGAGTCGTACGCCGGCCCCGCGGGGGCCTTTTCACCGGTCCCCCAAGGGCTGGGGGAGCCGGTGCCGACAAGGTTCCACTATAGTCCGATCATCGCCAAGTGCGACAGTTTCACCCGCGTCCCAGTCCCGATCGGACCTATGGAATTCGCAATCACTGGGCGAGCGTTCCGCCGACGCGTTCGCGCCAGTTGAAGGGTCCGGAACGCTCATACAGCCAAGGATACTGGGACACCATTCGGCGCGCCATCGAAATGCGGTACGTGGTCAGGGTGATCGCGCCGATCACCAGGGTGTGCACCACGAATCCATACACCGACAGGAGCTGGCCGCCGAACAGGCCCCAGACCAGGAACCGGTCGCCCAAGCCCAGCAGGACGGAGTAGGCGATGGCGCTCGACAGCGGCTTCCAGCCCTCGGCCAGGGTCTGGCCGGTCAAAACGCCGCAGCCTCCGAACACCAGGACCGTCAGGCCCAGGAACACCGGCAGAGAGGACCCGAGAACGCCGTCCATCAGTGACCTCCCTCCAGATAGGCCGAGCGAACTTCCTCGTTCGCCAGCAGTTCCGCGCCGGTCCCCGACATGGTGACCTTGCCGTTGACCATCACATAGCCGCGGTGGGCGAGCTTCAGCGCGTGGAAGGCGTTCTGCTCGACCATGAACACGGTCATCTTCTGCTCGCGGTTGATGTCCTTCACCGCCTGGAAGATCTGCTTCACCACCAGCGGGGCGAGCCCCAGCGACGGCTCGTCGAGAAGCAGCAGCCGCGGCTGGCTCATCAGCGCGCGGCCGATGGCCAGCATCTGCTGCTCGCCGCCGGACATGGTGCCGGCGCGCTGGCTGATGCGTTCCTTCAGGCGCGGGAACAGGGTCAGGACCCGCTCCAGCTCGTTGGCGAAGCTGCCCGGCTTGGCGGTGATGGAGCCCATCTGCAGGTTCTCCAGCACGCTCATGCGCGGGAAGATCCGGCGGCCTTCCGGCGACTGGGCGATGCCCAGGCGGACCAGCTCGTAGGTGGGCATCTGCGTGATGTCCTGCCCTTCGAAGGTGATCCGGCCCATGCGGGCGCGCGGACTGCCGCAGATGGTCATGAGAAGCGTGGACTTGCCGGCGCCGTTGGCGCCGATCAGCGAGACGATCTCGCCGGCCCCGATCTCGATATCGACCCCCTTCAGCGCCTCGATGGCGCCGTAGAAGGTGTGGACGCCCGATACCTTCAGCATGGCTCAGGCCCCCTCCTCGGCTCGCTTGGCGACCTCCGGCAGGTCGGCCTTGACCTCCGGCGGCAACTCCTCGTCCTCTTCCTCGCCCAGATAGGCGCGGATGACGGCCGGGTCGTTCTTGACGAAGGCCGGATCACCGTCGGAAATCTTCCGCCCGTAATCCAGCACCACGACATGGTCGGAAATGGTCATCACCACGCTCATGTCGTGCTCGATCAGCAGCACGCCGATCTTGTGCTCGTCGCGGATGTAGGTGAGCAGTTCGGCCAGTTCGCCCGACTCGCGCGGGTTGAGGCCCGCCGCCGGCTCGTCCAGGCAGAGCATCACCGGCTCGGTGCACATGGCGCGGGCGATCTCCAGCCGGCGCTGGGCGCCGTAGGGGAGATTGCCGGCTTCCCAGTCCGCGAATTCCAGCAGGCGGACGCGGTCCAGCCAGTATTTGGCCAGTTCGACCGCCTCCCGCTCCGTCTTGGTGTAGGACGGCAGGCCGAGCAGGCCGGCGATGGAGAATCCCGAGGCGCGGATCAGCTTGTTGTGCTGGGCGACGATCAGGTTCTCCAGAACGCTCATGCCGCCGAACAGGCGGATGTTCTGGAAGGTGCGGGCGACGCTGGCCTGCTGCGAGATGCGGTAGCCCGGCATCCGCTCCAGCAGGAACTCCTTCCCGTTGGCGTGGCGCAGCGTCAGCCGGCCCACCGTGGGGGTGTAGAAGCCGGTGATGCAGTTGAACAGCGTGGTCTTGCCGGCGCCGTTCGGACCGATGATCGCGGTGATCTCACCGTTGCTGGCCGAGAAGGAAACGTCGTTGACCGCCACCAGGCCACCGAAGCGCATGGTGAGGTGTTCGACCGTCAGCAGGGGCGTGGTGGTCATGGAACGACCCGTCATCACAGTATCTTCCATCACTTCGCGCTCCCCCCGGCGATGCCCTGGCCGCCGGCGGCGGCGGTGCCCGCGGCGGGGCCGCCGGCTCCACCCTTGCCGTGCAGGAGGATGGTCGGGTCGCGGTGGGCCAGCAGGCCGCGCGGACGCCACAGCATGATCAGAACCATGCCCATGCCGAACGTCAGCATGCGGTAGTCGGCCAGTTCACGGAAGGCTTCCGGCAGGCCGATGACCAGAAGGGTCGCCACGACGACGCCGATCTGGCTGCCCATGCCGCCCAGCACCACAATGGCGAGGATGATCGCCGATTCGATGAAGGTGAAGCTCTCCGGGCTGATGAAGCCCTGGCGGGTGGCGAAGAAGGAGCCGGCGAAGCCGCCGAACATCGCCGCGATGGCGAAGGCCGCCAGCTTCATGTTCGTGCGGTTGATGCCCAGGGAGGCGCAGGCGATGTCGTCCTCGCGCAGCGCTTCCCAGGCACGGCCCAGCGGCAGCTTGCGGACGCGCATGGTGAACAGGTTCACCACCAGGGCCAGCACCAGGATCAGGTAGTAGAGGAAGATGATCCGGTGCAGCGGGCTGAACTCCAGGCCGAACATCTCGTGGAAGGCCGCGGTGCCCTCCGCCGGGGTCCGCGTGAAGTCGGCGATGCCGAAGAAGCTCGGGCGCGGAATGCCGGAGATGCCGTTGGGGCCGCCGGTGAACTGGTACCAGTTGATCAGGATGATGCGGATGATCTCGCCGAAGCCCAGCGTCACGATGGCGAAATAGTCGCCGCGCAGGCGCAGGACCGGGAAGCCAAGCAGAACGCCCGACATCGCCGCCAGGAAGCCGGCCAGCGGCAGGCAGACCCAGAAGCTGAAGCCGAAGTAATGGGCCAGCAGCGCGTAGGAATAGGCGCCCACCGCGTAGAAGGCCACATAGCCGAGATCGAGCAGGCCGGCGAGGCCGACCACGATGTTCAGCCCCCAGCCCAGCATGATGTAGGTCAGCAGCAGGATGCCGATGTCCAGCAGCTGGCGGTCGGCCAGCGGCGTGAACGGGAAGGCCAGCGCGACGACGACGGCGATCGGGCCGAGCCAGCGCGAGGCGTGCTGCACCTGCGCGGCGATGTGGTCCATCCGCTTGTCGCGCTCCGCCTGCGACAGCTTGGAGCGGCCGGTGCGGATCGCCAGGATGGCGCGGATCGCGATGACGGCACCGCCGCCGATCAGGATGACCCGCAGGGCCTCCGTCGGCATGGCGATGAAGAAGCCCGCCGCGGTGGCGGCGGCGGCCAGCACCAGGACGATGACGGCGTGGCCCTCGCGGATCAGGCAGAGGCCGAGGCGGCCGAGGAAGACCAAGCCGACGGCGGCGGCCACCTCGTTCCAGCGGGTCTCCAGCCCGAGCCCGGTGGGACGGTCCACCGTGCGCAGGCCGACCAGCGGGATCGTCAGGAGAAGGGCGACGAAGGCGGTCATCGCCGCCTCCTTCAGGATCACGGGCCAGGCGATGGCCCGCGGGGAGGACATGGAAATCGCGGTCATGGCCTCACACCTTCTCGATTTCCGGACGGCCCAGCAGGCCGGTCGGGCGGAAGATCAGGACGAGCACGAGAATCGTGAAGGTCGCCACGTCCTTCCATTCGCTGCCCATGTAGCCCGACCAGAAGGCCTCGATCAGGCCGATGACCACGCCGCCCAGCATGGCGCCGGGCAGCGAGCCGATGCCGCCGAGCACGGCGGCGGTGAAGGCCTTAACGCCGGCCAGGAAGCCGATGTAGAAGTCGATCACGCCGTAGATCAGCAGGACCATCATGCCGGCCACGGCGGCCAGGGCGGCGCCCATGACGAAGGTCAGCGAGATGACGCGGTCGACGTTGACGCCCAGCAGGCCGGCCATCTTCTTGTCCTGCTCGCACGCGCGCTGGGCGCGGCCGAGCGAGGTGCGGGTGATGAGCTGGGTGAAGCCGTACATCAGCGCGATCGTGATGACGATCGTCGCCAGACGCACGTAGCTGACCGACACCGCCCCGTCCATCATGGTCAGATTGCCCGGCAGGATCGGCTGCAGCGGCTTGCTGCGGGCGCCCTGCAGGATCTGCACGTAGTTCTGCAGGAAGATCGACATGCCGATCGCCGAGATCAGCGGCGCCAGACGCGGCGAGCTGCGCAACGGGCGATAGGCGATGCGCTCCACCGTCCATCCGTAGACGGCGGTGAACAGCATCGATGCGACCAGCATAATCAGAAGAGCCAGCGGAACCCAGGTGATGCCCAGGGTGCCGATGGCCAGGAAGGTGATGAGGGCCACGAAGGCGCCGATCATGTAGATCTCGCCGTGGGCGAAGTTGATCATACCGATGATGCCGTACACCATCGTGTAACCGATCGCGATGAGGCCATAGATGGCACCCAGCGACAGGCCGTTGATCAACTGCTGAAGGAAGTATTCCATTGTCTTACCTCGCCTCGGCGCGATGCGCAGGCTTCGGCGAGCGAGACAAGCGCGCTCGTACACCAGTCACGTGAAGTGCCACTCCCCGAATTGGCTTACCCGTGCTCTTGAGCGCGGGGCCAAGATTGTTGTGTGAGCGGAACGTTAGCCCAGCGGCTCTCAACAGAGCAAGAGGGCAAACCCGCACTCTATCTGCGGTAATACCAATTTTCCGAGAATTTGCAATATCGATTCATGTCAGTTCCGTGAACTTTGCGCTTGCGTTCTACCATAGCGAATGCACCGCATGAAAAAACCCTCTTCACTGTGGTGAAGAGGGTTTCGCAACAACTGTGCCACTGCTGCGATGCATGATGCCGGTCCGGCTATGACCTCCGGCATCACCATCGATACTGGCCGGTCAGCGCTTGGCGGAGACCACCTGCGCCTTCGCCGGGTCCTTGGGCTTTCCAGGGGCCTTGGCCGTCGCCTTGCCGGTCGACTTGGACGGCGCCGCCGCGCTGCCGCTGCGCGAGGCCGGGGCCTGGGCCACGTCGTAATTCACGTCCGGGTTGCTGACGACCTGCACGTCGCACAGCGGCTTTGACGACAAATGCATCAGGCCGGCGCTTTTTTCATCGCCGGTCAGGACGCGAAGGTCGTCCGCCGTCAGATCCATCGCCGCCTTGGACCGGTCCACGAAATTGGCGCAATAGAGACCGGTGCCGATCACCGCGGCGCGGCGGCTGACCTCGTTCGCCAGCTCGGTGCGGAACATGTCGAACTGCCGCGTCGCGTTGCCGCCGCCCTTCTTGCGGAAGTGGTCGATCATCGACGCTTCCGAGTTGGAGATCAGCGAGCGGTTCTTGACCGTGAAGTCCTGGTACAGGTTGAACGGCTTCTTGTCCGGATTCACCTGCTGGCAGGTCAGCCCGACCACCATCATCTCGGTGTGCATGCGGATGGTCTGCTCCGCGGCGTGCTCGGCGCGGCTGTAGCAGGCGCCGGGCTTCGTCGCGGCGGCTTTGGCCGTGGTGCTCTTGGCGGCGGTGCTCTTGGCGGCGGCCGGCTTCGCGGTGGCCTTCGCAGCCGTCTTTTCAGCGGGCTTCGCCGCCTCCTTGGCGACGGCCGGCAGCGCGGCGCCGGCGAACAGCACGGCAAGGCCGACGGCGGCGGCGCTGCGCAAGGTGAAGGAAGGAATGCGATGGGCGGCGCGCTGGCGATTCATCGTTGGTCCGGCTCCGGTGGCCCTGATTGACGGGCGGAATCCGACGGATCACGCCCTCTCCTTCGCTGGTTCTACAAGATCCCGGCAGACGGTCAACCCATATCGCCCGCGCAAAGACCATTTGTCCCAACCTGTGGCGCGACCGTCGCCGGAAAGGCCGGACGGTTGCTTGGCTTGCGGGGTGCCGGTCTTTCCCAGTATTGCAACAGCACCGGCGTCCGTCTGTGACGCGGGCCACAGATCAGGGCATTTTCCCATGAAAGGCACCGGCGGCCTCCTCCCGGCCATCCGCATCGGCATCGACCTCGGCGGCACCAAGACGGAGGGGATCGCGCTCGGCGCGGCCGGCGCGGAGCACGCCCGCTTCCGCGTCCCCTCCCCGCGCGGCGACTACGACGCGACGGTGCGGACCATCGTCGATCTGGTGGCGCGCCTGGAAAGCGCGACGGGATCGGCGGGCGCCACCGTCGGAATCGGCATTCCCGGCGCCATCTCCCCGGCGACCGGGCTGGTGAAGAACGCCAACTCGACCTGGCTCATCGGCAAGGCCTTCGACCGCGACCTGGCCGCGGCGCTGCAGCGGCCGGTGCGAGTCGAGAACGACGCCAACTGTCTGGCCGTCTCGGAGGCGGCGGACGGGGCCGGGGCCGGCTGCGGCGTGGTCTTCGCGGCGATCCTCGGCACCGGCTGCGGGGCGGGAATCGTCGTGGACGGGCGTCCTCTGGGCGGCCGCAACGCCGTCGGCGGCGAGTGGGGGCACAATCCCCTGCCCTGGCCGACCGACGACGAGCGGCCCGGACCGACTTGCTACTGCGGCAAGGCCGGCTGTCTGGAGACCTTCGTGTCCGGCCCCGCGGTCGCCGCCGACCATCGCCGGGCCACCGGCGCGGACCTGACGGTGGAAGCCATCGCCGCGCAGGCGGAGCGCGGCGATGCCGCCGCCCGCGCCACCCTCGACCGGCTGGTCGGCCGGTTGGGACGCGGGCTGGCGGGGATCGTCAATGTGCTGGACCCGGACGTCATCGTGCTGGGCGGCGGGCTGTCGAACCTGGAGTTCCTCTACACCGCCCTTCCCTCGGCCATCGCCCGCTGGGCCTTCACGGACAGCCTGGACACGCCGGTCCGCCGGGCCGTCCACGGCGATTCGAGCGGAGTCCGCGGGGCCGCCTGGCTGTGGCGGCCCGAGGAGGCCGTGGCTGGCGATCGAAGCCGCGGCTAGCGATCGAAGTTGTATTCCGGATTGAGCGTCACCTCGCGCGGGGTGCCCGGCACGTTGTCGCCGCCACCGCCCCGCCGCGCCGCTGCAGCGGCACCACGCGCGTCGCGGACCGGCGGGGTCAGCGAATTGGTCCGGGAATAGGAGGGGGTGGCGCGGGCCGGATCGGTGCCGTAGCCGCGCGAACCGGCGCGGAACTGCTCGCCGTTGCCCATGGCGCCCCAATGGGACGGCCGCGGGCCGGGAACCGGCTGGGCCTCCTCCATGCGGCGCATGTAGGGTCCGGTCGGCACCATCTCCTCATACACCCAGGAAGGGTATTCCTGCCTCTGCGCTTCGGCGGGTGCGGCGTAGGCCAGCACCGCGAGGGTCGCTACAGTCATCGTTCGAAGCATGACACGGCGGCCTTCCATCCTTTTGCGTGTGGAAGACCGATTCCGCCGGACGCGGCCGCTCATGTCCAGGGGGGAGGCGGGTTACTCAGCCCGCAGTCTCCATCTGGCAACCTCCATCGGACGGACACCCCATTCCGGCTCGTTCAGGGGCGCGCCGCGCCATAGAGCGTCAGGGTAAGCCGCTTGCCGGTGTTGTAGTTGAAGCCGGCAAAACGGCCGAGCTGGACCGGCTCCGCCCCCTTCAACGCGGCGCGGAACTCCGCCTCCTCCCGGTCGGTCACCAGGGCCAACCCGCAGGACGGATTCTCCGCCAGATGGGCAGCGGCGCCCGTCCCATGGGTCAGGCGCGTGCCGGTCCCCAGCAGGAAGACGAGGCTGGGCTCCGAATAGCCGGCGGAGGCGACCACGCTGTCGGCGCAGGGCCGCGCCGCCGCGACCGTCCGCGCCGCTTGGCGGCTGATCCACACGCCGTCGATGCCCGGCAGGACCGCACCGTAGGTGCCGGCGTACAGCACCGCCGCCGCCGCCAGACCCGCCGCGAACCCCGGCGTCTCCCGGCGCTGGGCGAACAGGCGCACGGCCAGCGCGTACAGCACGAGAACCACCGGCAGCATGGCGACCGCCACCGGATCGACGCGCCCCTCCACCAGATAGGGAATCACCGCGACCGCGATGGTCAGCGCGCCGAATCCGACAGCCCCGAGAACGGTGGCGACCGAGAACAGGCCCCAGCGCGGCGCGTCGGCGCGGCGCAGGAAATGCTCACGCGCCGCGGCGGCGGTGAGGATGGCGATGGCCGGGAAGACCGGCAGCGTGTAATGCAGCAGCTTGGTCGGCACCGCCTCGAACACCAGCCAGCTCGGGATGATCCAGGCGACGCAGAAGCGCACGGCGTCCGCCACCGGCCCGCCGCCCTTGCGGTGACGCCACGCCCAGGGAACGGCCAGCAGCGCCAGGAAGGACCAGGGCGCGAAGGTCACCCAGAAGGTGCCGAGGTAATAGCCGGGCGGCAATCCCTTCGCCTCCTGCCCGCCGACGACCTTGCCCATCATGTCGTGGCCGACCAATTCCGCGAAGAAGGCGCCCTTGGTCTTCACCGTGATGGCGATCAGCCAGGGCGCGGCGATGGCGACCACGATGGCGAGGCCGACCAGCGGGCGCAGCCGCTTCAGCCAGCCGGCCCGGCGGTCGAGCACCGCCAGCACCAGCGCCGTGGTGCCGGACACCAGGAGGACGATGGGACCCTTGATGAGGATGCCCACGCCCGCGGCGATCCAGAAGGCAAGCGGCGCCGCCCAGCCGGACCGCTCCGCGTGGCGGTTCAGATAGAGGCTGGCCAGGGCCGCCTGCCCGATCACGATGGTGGAGAGCAGCACGGCGTCTGTCTTCGCCATGCGCGCCTCGACGCCCAGCACGACGCAGGAGGCCATCATCAGCCCGGCGAGGAAGCCGACCGTCCCGCCGAACATCCTTGCCCCGGTCCAGGCCGTCGCCAGAACCGCCAGAACCGCCCCGAGCAGCGAGGGAATGCGGAAGGTCCAGATTTCCTTCGGCACTCCGCCCGGCCCCTCGACCAGTCGGGTCGCCGCGGTCTGCAGCCAGTAGATGCCCACCGGCTTCTTGTGGCGCGCCTCGTCCTGGAAGCGGATGTCCACATAGTCGCCGCTTTCCAGCATCTGGTGGGACGCCTGGGCGAAGCGCGCCTCGTCGCGGTCGAAGGGCGGCAGATCGAAGAAGCCGGGCAGGAACAACAGGACGCTGATCACCGCCAGCGCCAGATAGGCCAGGACCGGCAGGCGGCCGGCCGCGGCGTTCGGCACCGCGCTCACGGGACGCCCGCCGCGCCGCCGTTCCGGCGGTTGTTCAGGACGAAGTAGAGGTTCCGGAAATAGATGATGAGGCCCAGCCCCTGCCCGAACATGAACACCGGATCACCCCGCTGGATCGAATAGGCCAACAAAAGAACCCCGCCGCCGATCGAGAAATACCAGAAGAGATCCGGCACGATGCTGCGCCGGGCGCGCTCGCTGGCGATCCATTGGACGACGAAGCGCATCATGAAGAGCATCTGCGCGAAAAAGCCGACGCCGACCCAGATCAGGTCGGCGCTGCTTTGGCTCTGGTACCAGGCGATGGCGCGTTCGAGCATCGGGCGGCGACCGGTCCGGATGGAGAGGGGGTCAGCGGTCTTCGACCGCGGGCGACAGCGCGGTGCGCCGCTTCAGCCAATAGACGCCCAGCAGGTCGACCACGCCGATGAGGCCGCGGCGCCAGTTGGTGTATTTGGACACGCCGCGCTCCCGCGGGCGGTGGTTGACCGGCACATAGGCCACCGGATGGCCGTGCGACCGGAACAGGGCGGGCAGGAAACGGTGCATCGCCCCGAAGAAGGGCAGATCGAGGAAGGCGTCGCGGCGGAACAGCTTCAGCCCGCAGCCGCTGTCGGTGCAGCCGTCCTGGAGGAAGGACTGCCGGACCGCGTTCGCGAAACGCGAGGCCAGACGCTTGGACAGGGTGTCCTGCCGCTTCTTGCGCAAGCCGCCGACCAGCACTGGCGCGTCCGGGCCGCCCTTGGCGGCCAGGGCGAACAGAGCGGGGATGTCGGCCGGGTCGTTCTGGCCATCGCCGTCGAGGGTGGCGATCCACTCCCCGCGCGCCGCCTTGACTCCGGTGCGCACGGCCGCGCTCTGCCCGGACCGGCGGACGTGGCGGACCAGCCGCAGGCGGCCGGCCGCGACGATCGGCGCGAGGCGCGTCAGCGTGTCGTCACTGGACCCATCGTCCACGTAGATCACCTCGAAGGCGCGGCCCAGCACGGCGGCGGGCGACAGCGCGCGCTCGATCTCTTCAAGAAGGGGAAGGACGTTTTCGGCCTCGTTGAAGACCGGAACCACGACCGACAGCCGCACGGGCGGACGGCCCTCGGAATCTACACTCACTGGATTAATCCCATTCGCCAAGCGGCGTGCAAATTACTCCCGCCGCCCGGCAAACGGTAGAGGAAAAGGTTGAGACGGCCCCGTGGAGAACCTCCGGGTGCCGCCTCCGGCCGTCCTCAGCCCTTGCGGTCCTCGATGGGCATCGGCACGTAGCGCAGGTCGCCGTCGCGGCTGAGCAGCATCAGCACGGTCTTGCGCCCCTGGCTGCGCGCATCGTCCACCAGCCGGTTCAGGTCCTCCGGCGTTTTCACCGGTTCCTGCCCGGCCTCCACGATGACGTCGCCGGCCTCGATTCCGCGCTCGCTGGCAGCGCTGGCGTCGCCGACCTCGGTCACCACCACGCCCTCGACATCGGGGTTGATGGAGAAGCTATCGCGCAGACCGGGGGTCAGCTGCGACAGGGTCAGGCCGAGAACCTGCTTGGTGTCTATGGTCGTTTCCGGACGCGGCGTCCCGCTCGATCCGGACAGCGCCACCTGCTCCTGCGGCTCCAATTCGCCCACCGTCACAGTGACGGTTTCGGGCTTGCCCTCGCGCACCAGTTCCAGCGGCACGGCCGAGCCGATCTTCGTGGCGGCGACGACGCGCGGCAGTTCGCGCATCTGCTCGATGGACTCGCCGTTGAAGCGGGTGATGACGTCGCCCTGGCGGACGCCGCCCTTGCCCGCCGGCCCTTCCGGCGACACGCTGGTCACCAGGGCGCCCGCCGGCTCCTGCATGCCCAGGCTCTCGGCGATGTCCGGGGTCACGCTCTGCACCTGGACGCCCAGCCAGCCGCGGCGCACCTGACCATGGTCGCGCAACTGCTCGACAACCGGGCGGGCGACGGAGGACGGGATGGCGAAGCCGATGCCCACCGACCCGCCGGTCGGCGAATAGATCGCCGTGTTGATGCCGATCACCTCACCGTTCAGGTTGTAGAGCGGTCCGCCGGAGTTGCCGCGGTTGATCGAGGCGTCGGTCTGCAGATAGTCGTCGTAGGGCCCCTGCTGGATGTCGCGCTGCCGCGCCGACAGGATGCCCGCGGTCACCGATCCGCCGAGGCCGAAGGGATTGCCGATGGCGACCACCCAGTCGCCGACGCGCAGCGCCTCGCTGTCGCCCCAGGGGGCGGCGACCAGCGGCTTTCTGCTGTCGACCTTCAGAACGGCAAGGTCGGTCGGCCCGTCCACGCCCACGAGCTTTGCGGGCAGTTTCGTGCCGTCGTGCAGGGTGACGGAAATCTCCGACGCTTCGGACACCACATGGCTGTTGGTGACCACGAAGCCCGCCGGGTCGATGATGAATCCGGAGCCCAGCGCCGCCGTCGGGCGTGGCGCCTGCTGCGGCTGCTGCGGCTGGCCGCGCTGGCGGTCGCGAAATTCGCGGAAGAATTCCTCGAAGGGCGATCCCGGGGGAAAGCCGGGCATCTCCGGCCCGCGCGGCCCCGCTTGCGGACCGCCCTGCGGGGGCGCCTGCGTCGTCGATATGAAGACCACCGCGTCGAGCTGCTTGTCCGCGAGATCGGCGAAGGTCGGGGGCGCGTTGGGCGGCAGGGCGGACACCAGCGGCGGCGCGGCGGGGGCCGGAGCGGCCCCTCCCCCGCATCCTGCGCGAAGGCCGGTGCCGAAAAAGCCAGGATGGCGGCGAAAAGCCCCGCGGACACGGTGGGCACCGCCGAGCGCGGTGCAGATCCGCTCGTCAATCCGGTCTTCAATCCGGCTGGGCGCCGGACGGGGCCGGACCGGGGCCGGAATCGATCGATGGAACGCGGCATGAAGAAACTCCGCCTGTCGGACAGCGCGCGCCATGCGAGGGGCGCTTGATGTCAACAGAACGCTTTGCAACGCATTCCGGACCGCCGTGGATTTTCAAACCGCCTTGCAACCGCGTCCTGCACGACCGATTCGTGAAATACAGTTTTTAAAATTCGCGTCCGCGGATGTTCCTATGCGGTTCGCGGGAGCAACGCCGCAAGGCAATCCGGCCTTCGGACTAAGGCTCCGGCGACCCGCCTAAGCGCAATTTTTCCATGCGGCGCAAAGTTCTTCTGGCATTTTCCCTGCAAGTTCCCGATATTCATCCATACCGACAACATCGCACGCAAAAACGGCTCCTGACGTGATGCTCGTGCACGCGCCCGCGTGCCGCTGCGTCGGAAGGCGCGCGATACGGCCCAAGCAGCGTACGCATGACTCAAAATTCACTTTGGCAACCGAGCGACATAATGAACGCAGAAACCGGGTCCGAACCGGAGGCTCCGAAGAAGCGCGGACGAATCCCCCAGTCGGCGTGGCCGCAGATTCTTGAGCGTTACCGTTCCGGCGTCACCCTGTCGGCGATCGCGCGTGAATTCGAATGCACGCCGAGCGCCATCTCCTACATCATCCGCAAGGCCGAAGCGGCCAGCGAGAAGGACGCGCCGGTCGAAGAGGCCGCCGTCATCGACTCCGCCGCGGAAGAGGCGCCGGCCGGCGACGCCATGGCCGAGGAGCCGCCGCCCGCTCCGGTTGCCGTTCCGGAAGCGCCGGCGCCGGTGAAGCCCGCGCGCCGCGCCGCCGCCCCGGTTTCGGCCCAGGCGGCCCCTGCTCCGACCGCCCAGGCGGCCGCCCCGACCGCGGCTCCGCAGCCCGCCCCGACGCAGCCGGCCGCTCCGGCCCAGACCGAGACGCTGCGCCTCAACCGTCCGGAGTCGCAGCCGGCTCCCCAGCCGGCCCCGGTCCAGCCGGCGGCGCCCGCCGCCCAGGCTCCCGCCCAGGGCGCTGCCCAACCCACGGCGGCGGATGCGAACCGCCCGGCCGGCACCAACCCGCCGCCGGTCGACGCCGTCGAGGCGCGGCTGCGCGACACCGCACGCGGTTGCCTGAACGCCTACCGCGGGTGGCGCCAGCAGCCCGGCGAAGCGTCGATCCAGACGCTGTCGGAAGCGGTGCACGAACTGCGCAAGGCCCTGGCCCGCATCGAGATCGACATGTCCGCCAGCCGCCGCGAAGAGCAGGCGATCCGGCCCATTCCGATCCCGGCGCACCGCACCGCGCGCCGCACGCCGTAAGGCAGGCCATCAGAACGGGTCGTCGCAACGCTGCTTGGGTTCGCAAAAAGCCCTTCCCCACCGCCTGGGGAAGGGCTTTTTCATGCCCGGGTGCCGGCATCGGACCTTCGGTCTAAGCCACCCGCCCGTCCCGCCTACCTCCAACGCCTCAGGAAAAAGCCCTACGGCTTGCAGTGGAATGACGGCTATACTGGGGACAACAAGGCAAACATAAGCCGGAGGAACGCCCGATGACCTTCCGCCGAAACACCGAACTCCCCGAATCGGTGAAGCGATGCCTGCCGCCGTCGGCGCAGGACATCTACCGCTCGGCCTTCAATCACACTTGGCAGGGATGCCGGTCGCCGGAGGCCGCTCAGGCCATGCAGCGCGAACGGCTGGCGCACAAGGTCGCCTGGGCCGCGGTCCGGCGGCGTTACGAGCCGGACGGCGGCGCTTGGCGCCCCAAGCATTGATCGCCGAAACCGCGACCGTCAACGCGAGGGGCGCGCGTTGCGCCCCTACTCCTTGTCCACCACCGTGAAGCTGCTGAGGTCGCCCTTGCTCCGCTCCTCTGACGGCAGGCGTCCCCGAACGATGTAGCAGATGTTCTCGGCCACGTTCGTGGCGTGGTCCCCGGCCCGCTCGATGGACTTCGCCACGAACAGCAGATGGGTGCAGCCGGTGATCTGCGCCGGCGACTCCATCATGTAAGTGAGGAACTCACGGAACAGGCTGGTGTAGGCAGCGTCGACCTGGCCATCCCGGTTGCGGACGGCCATTGCCCGTTCGGCGTCCTGTTCATCATAGGCGCTCACCACCTCGCGGATCATGCCGAGCACCGTCTCGCCCATCCAGGCCAGCGACGCGACGGGTGTCTCCACCGGCAGGGCCGCCAGGGTGACCGCGCGTTTGGCGACCGAGCTTGCGAAATCGCCCATGCGCTCCAGGTTCGAGGCGATCTTGAGCGCCGAGACGATGTCGCGCAAATCCTTCGCCATCGGCTGGCGCAGAGCCAGCAAGCGCACGCTCAGCGCCTCAAGCTCCAGCTCGAGACGGTCGATTTCGGCGTCCGCCTCGATCACCCGCGCGGCC
Source organism: Azospirillum sp. UENF 211521 (assembly GCF_058780535.1). Lineage (NCBI taxonomy): Bacteria > Pseudomonadati > Pseudomonadota > Alphaproteobacteria > Rhodospirillales > Azospirillaceae > Azospirillum > Azospirillum sp. UENF 211521. Next base: position 2,205,313 of record NZ_JBSNCF010000001.1, on the reverse strand, counting down.
TTGCCGGCGTCCCGTTCCGCGATGGCCTGCAGCGCGGCGGCGAACTGCTCCTCCACCCGCCGCCCCATGGTCACGATGATCTGGTGCAGGCGTGCCAGTTCGGCGTCGAAGGCCGCCACCGTATGTCCCCCGGTCATTCCGAGCCCCTCTTCCTTGTTTGCCCGCCGTGGCGCACCGGTCCGATGTCGCGCGGCGCCCGGCGACGGAACGGCATGTTAACATTTAAACCAGATTATCTTATGACACTGCCAAAGCGCTGGAGTAACCGCGCCCATCTCCCTCGCGCCGGGAACGGGCCGATTGTCGGACGGGGTCATGACGCCACATGAGTTGGTCGCCGTGCTCGAAAAGCACGAGCGTTGGCTGAAGAACCGGTCGGGCGGCACCCGCGCCAACCTGACCATGACCAACCTGGAGGGATCGAATCTCGCCGGGGTGGAGCTGACGCAGGGCAAGCTGTCGGGGGCCAACATGGCCCATTGCGACCTGTCCAACGCGAATCTCAGCCATGCCGACCTGTTCGCCGCCCACCTGACCAAGGCCGACCTGACCGGCTGCAACTTCTACCGGGCGGATCTGCGCGGCGCCCACATGCGCGGTGCCAAGCTGAAACGCGCCATTCTGAAGGAGGCCGACCTGCGCGGCGGCGCGCTGCTCTATGGCGGAAGCGGCGCGAACGGCAGCAAGGGGCTCGACTTCGTGCGGTCGGACCTGTCGGGCAGCGACATGGACGACGCGATGATGTCGAACGCCAACCTGTCCGGCGCCGACCTGACCGACGTGTCGATGAACGGCGCGGACTGCGAGGGTGCGCTGATGGCCGGAGCCACGCTGATGCGCTCGACCATGAAGAACTGCAACCTTGCCCGCGCCGACCTGCGCGGCTGCAACCTGTCCGGCGTCAATCTTCAGGGCGCCGTCCTGCGTGACGCCAACCTGAACGGCGCGGTGCTGGCCGGCGCCAACCTGCGCAACGCCGACCTCCAGGGTGCGAAAATGGAGGGGGCCGATCTTGCCGGGGCGGACACGACGGGCGCCAACATGGCGCGCTCTGCCGAGAATTTCTCGATCCAGATTCAGGAAGCCCTGCACAACCATTACACCTGGATCAACACCAACGGCGCCATGGGATCGCGCGCCGACCTGAGCGGCGCGGACCTCTCGCACATCGACCTGCACGGCGTGAACCTGTCGGGAGCGAACCTGCGCGGGGTGCGGCTGGTCGGCGCCAAGATGCGCGATTCCCTGCTCATCATGTGCGACATCTCCGCCGCCGACCTGACCGGCAGCGATTTCAGCGGCGCCATCCTCGACGGGGCGACGCTTCGCGGCACCAATTTGACCGGGGCCCGGTTCGACGGGGCGGGCATCGGCTGGGTCGACATCAAGGGCCCGGACGGCCGGCCGACCGGCCGGTTGTGGGCGGCGAATCTGACCGGCAGCACCTTCGCGGGCGCCTCGTGCATCCGCACCAACATGCGCGGCGCCAACCTTGCCGGCTGCGATTTCTCCAGCGCCGACCTGACCGGGGCCATTCTGAGCGATGCGAACATCCGCGACGCGCGCTTCACCGGCGCCAACCTGACCGGCGCCAGCCTGCCGCCGCCCCCCGATCTCGACGACTGACGACCGCGGACGAACTTGCGCGACGGGCCGCGGCCCCTTGCGTCATCCCAGATCATCGTCCCCGCCGATGGGGGGCAGGCCGCCAAGATTGGCGGAGACCCGGCGCAGGACGCTGACCGCCAGGGCCAAGTCGTCCGACGAGACGCCCTGGGTGGCGCTCTCCTCGATCTCCTCGGCACAGGGCAGGATGTCGGCCCGCAGCGCCTTGCCCTTCGGCGTCAGGTAGATGTTCACCTTGCGCCGGTCGTGCGGGTTGCGCACCCGCTGGACGAGATCGCACCGCTCCAGATTGTTCAGCGCGGTCACCGTGGTGGGCTCCATCATGCCGACCCGCTGGCTCAACTCGCGTTGGGTCAGCCCGTCCTCGTCCCACAGGGCGCGAAGAAAATACCACTGCCCCATGCTGACGCCATGGTCGACGATGCGGATCTGCAGCGCGCGCGTGAGCGCGCGATGGGCTTCCCGCACGGCCCGCGGCAGGGTCGCGCCGGACTGCGGCAGTCCGGCAGCGTCCTCACGTTGCGGTTCGACCAACATGGGTTCCTGTCTCTTGAAACGCCCAACCATGACGACGATCTCTCGGCAGACGTCCGTCAGGCCGTGGTGCGGTGCAGCGGACGAAATCAACGGACGAAATCAACTTACCCGATCATATCTTCTCTCGGAAAAATCGCAAAGCAATTGAGGATTTAAATTTCTCGTGCATGCAATAATATGTCGTGTAACCGAAGAGCGGTCCCTGATCGGGCATTTTTGTATTTATGCGTATGACTGTCGAGTTCTGCGCGTGCCCAACGGCGAGGGCCATGGTTGGTCCGGCGCGGAAACCCGGACGAATCTGAAACGTTTGTGACAGGGCGGAGATGGGGTTGCGCACCCGGCCGTCCGCCCACTAACACGGCGCAGCACACGCCAGAGCACAGGAGCACCAGCTTATGCGCCCCACCACCGGACGCACCGTCACCGTCGCGGCGACCCAGATGGCCTGCAGTTGGGACCGCGACGCCAATGTGAACGGCGTCGAACGCCTCGTGCGCGACGCGGCGGCGCGCGGCGCGCAGATCATCCTGCCCCAGGAGCTGTTCGAGACGCCCTATTTCTGCAAGGACCAGAAGCAGGAGTTGTTCGCCCTCGCCCACCCGGTCGAGGATCACCCGGTGATCGCCCGGATGAGCGCGCTCGCCCGTGAACTCTCCGTGGTCATCCCCACCAGCTTCTTCGAGCGGGCACGGAACGCCTATTACAATTCCCTGGCCATGATCGACGCCGACGGCACGGTAATGGGCGTCTACCGCAAGTCCCACATCCCGGACGGTCCCGGTTACCAGGAAAAATACTATTTCAACCCTGGCGACACCGGCTTCCAGGTCTACAAGACGCGCTACGCCGCCATCGGCTGCGCAATCTGCTGGGACCAGTGGTTCCCGGAATCGGCGCGCGCCATGGCGCTGAAGGGCGCCGAGATGCTGTTCTACCCCACCGCCATCGGGTCCGAGCCGCAGGACGGGTCGCTGGACAGCCAGGCCCACTGGACGCGGGTCATGCAGGGCCATGCCGGGGCCAACCTGATGCCGCTGGTCGCCTCCAACCGCATCGGCCGGGAAGAGGGCGACACCTGCGGGATCAGCTTCTACGGGTCGTCCTTCATCGCCGGGCCGACCGGGGAACTGGTCGCGCAGGCCGACCGGGAGAGCGAGACGGTCCTGACCGCCAGCTTCGACCTCGACCGCCTCGCCGCACAGCGCGCGTCCTGGGGCGTCTTCCGCGACCGCCGTCCGGAGCTGTACGGACCGCTGCTGACCCTCGACGGCGAGACTCCCGTCCGCCGCTGACCCACCGGAACCGGGCCGCCCGGCGGCAGACTCCGGCGTCAGACGATGATGCCGGCGGCGCTGGTCCGCCGGCCGATGCCGGAGGCCGACGCGTACGCCGCCGCGCCGCGCGCCGCCAGCGCCGGCACGGCGGTCTCGCTTGGCGGCGCACCGTTCCGCTCGTCGGACGGACCGTCGCTGCTCCCGCCCGGCCCCTTCCGCCGCAGCTCCTGCTGCGCCTGCATTTTCGCCGCGTCCGCCTGCTGGGCGACACGAAGGTCCTGGGCCGACGGGTCGGACGGCGCCAAGGCCGCCGCCTTGACCGTGTCCATCTTGCGAACGGTGGCTTCGGGGTCGCTCTCGCCACCGACATCCACCTGGACTTCGCCGGCGGTCGCGTAGTTCTTACCGTCCGGGCCGCGGGTGAAGGTGAAAGAGGCGCCTCCCGCGTGGGGGCCGCCCGCCGCCTGATGCGCCGCCTCGTGCTGGCGGACGCTGGAGTCGATGCGCTTGAGTTCCTGGACCTGCCGCTGCTGATCGTCGGTCAGGGTCCCCGGCTGGCCGGCCGCGTTGCGGCCCGCGCCGGTCCGACCGGTGTCCTGGGCGCCATCCTGATCGCCGACTTGGCTGCGGTCGCGCGCCGGCTGACCGGACCGCGGGAGCGGCACGCCATAAACGGCACTGGACGAAACACCGGATACCATGGGCCCGCGGCTCCTGCGCGCTCCACGCGATGATCCACAGTCTACACGCCGCGGGCCGGCGCGGCAACGCAGCTTGGCCGTTGCCTTTTCCCGATTATGCTCGCATTAGTCTTATAACGTCCGGACGGGACGCCCCCAATGGTGCCGGGACTTGGCGCGCCCACAATTTGCGTGTGACTCCTTGCGCAGACTCCTCGCCCTTTTGGTGCCGTTGGCTGTGATCACCTGGGGATTCGCCGCATCGGCTGCGGAACCGTTCCCCCCGGTCCCTCATCCGCGGCCGTCGGCCGCCGTGCCAGCCCAAGCAAAGCCCGCCCTCCCCCCAGCCTCCCTGTCGCCGGTCGAAGCCGCCTACAGCGAGCGGGCCGGCTCGGTCCTCCTCCAGTTCGGTTACGACCAGTTCGGTGAGGAGCCGCCACGGCGGGACGGATCGGGCGGCGTGCAGGCCGACTACACGCTGGGTCCGGGCGACGAGCTTCTGGTGACCCTGCGCGGCCAGAAGTCCTCCAGCAAGCGCCACGTCATCGACGCGGCCGGGCTGCTCACCGCCGATGACGTCCGCCCCGTCGTGGCACAAGGCCTGACCCTGGCGGAGCTGCGCGCCCAGCTGACCAACGCCGTGACCGCCTCCTTTCCGGACACCGAGGTCTATGTCTCGGTGACCGAGGTGCGGCGGATCGGTGTGCTGGTGACCGGCGCCGTGGCGCGTCCGGGCCGGCAGGAGGTGGGGGCCTTCGCGACGCTGATCGACGCGCTGGGCGCCGCGGGCGGCGTCACCCGCGCCGGGTCGCTGCGCCGCATCCGCCTGTTCCACGCCCAGGGCACCGGGGGAAGCCCGCCCGCCGGGCTGCCCATCGACCTGTACGACCTGTTCATGACCGGAGACGGGGCGACCGCGGGCCTGCGTCTGCGGGACGGCGACCGCATCTTCGTGCCACCGCTCGGCCCCACCGTGGCGTTGGCCGGCCCGCTGAAGCGTCCCGGCGTCTACGAGCTTCCCCCAGCCAGGACCGCCTGCCCGTCGCGGCGGCGCGCGAGCTGGCCGGCGGCCTCCTGCGGCCCGGCGCGCATCGGGCGCTGCGCTACGCCATCGGCCCGGACGGCGAGGAGCGGGCCGAGGAGTTGCCGGAGACCGAGGCGCCCCCGTTGGCCGACGGCGACCTGCTGCTGCTGGCGCCCCGCCGTGAGGACCGGCGCGACGACCTGCGTCTGGAAGGCCATGTCCTGCGCCCCGGTCCGCGGGCTCTGGGGCGGACCCCGACCATCGCCGCCCTGGTCGCGGCGACGGATCTGGGACCCACCCCCTATCTGCCCTTCGCTGTGCTGGCTTCGACCCGTCCGGGGAGCCGCGCCCGCGTCCTCCAGTCGATCGACCTGACGGCCGTGCTCAATGGCCGCGACCGCCGTCCCCTGGCCGAAAACGACGTCCTCTACGTGCTGGGCGCGGAGGAGGTGGATTTCCTCACCGCCGAACCGGTGCTGGCGCTGCTGCGCGGTGCGCGCGAGCCGGCCCCCGACGCCTGCCGCGGTCTGGTCGTGCTGGCCCGCGCGCTGACGGCGCAGCCGGACGGCCCCCTCGCCAGCGGACCCCAGACCCGGGCGGCGGCAAAGCTGACCGGCGGACGCACGCCCTGCCCGCCCCTGTTCGACGCCATTCCCGACCTGCTCGTCTTCGCGCTGGAGCATTCCACGCTCCTGATGGGCGGGGTGCCCCGCCCCGGCTTCTATCCCTCCACCGGACGGAGAAGCGCCGCGGAGCTGGCGCTCGCCGCGGGCGGGCCGGAATCCGGTCCTTACGAAACGCCCGCCGCCGGGCTCGGACCGCCGCGCCGCGCCGCGGCGCCGGGCTCCATCCTTGAGCCGGACGAGCCCGTCTACGAGCTGACCGGCCACACCCGCCGCCCCGGCGTCCGCCCGCTGGCGGGGGGTGCCACGCTGCGCGACGCCCTCAGCGGCGGCGATGCGCTGATGCGGGACGTCTATCCCCTGCTCGGTGTCATCGAGCGTTTCGACCGCCGCACCCTCGCCCGCCGCCTGCTTCCTTTCTCGCCGCAGGAGGTGGCTTCCGGTCAGGCCAACCGCGCGCTCGCTGACGGCGACCGGGTGCGCCTGCTCTCCGCCGCCGAGGTGCGAGCGCTGACCACCCCCACGGACAAGGACGGCCCGACCGAAGGGACGCCGGCCGACGCCGAACCGTCCCTTCCCGGCGACGTCGCGGCCCTGGTGCGGGAGCGCGGTGTGCAGGTGGGTGGCGCCGTGCGCCTGCCCGGCGCCTATCCCGTGGCGGAGACGGCGTCCGTGGAGGCCCTTCTGGCGACCGCCGGCGGCCCCACGGCGACCGCCGATCTCGCCAGCCTGGAACTCACCAGCGCCACCGGGCAGCGCCGCCGCCTGAACCTTCGCGACGGAGCATCTGCCCGGACCGCGCTGCATCCGGGCGACAGCCTGCGCATCGACCCGCTGCCGCAGGCGCTTGAGGCGCGGGCGGTCACCATCTCCGGCGCGGTGCGCCGCCCCGGCAGCTACCATGTGGGGCGCGGCGAGACGCTGTCCTCGCTGATCGACCGGGCCGGCGGTCTGACCGAGGAGGCCTACCCCGCCGGCACCAGCTTCCTGCGCGACAGCGAGCGCAAGCGCGAGCGCGCCTGGTTCGACCAGCAGGCCCGCGACCTGGAGCGCTGGATGGTGCAGGAGGTCGAGAAGGGTGAGGCCGCGCGTTCCGACGTGGTCGGGCTGGCCCGGCAGCTCGCCACCCAGCTGCGCGGCGTCGAACCGTTGGGCCGCATCGTCGTCGAGGCGGACCCCCAGGTGCTGCGGCAGCGGCCGGACCTGGACGTGCTTCTGGAGCCGGACGACCGCGTCCTGATCCCGAAACGGCCGCTGACCGTGACCGTAGCCGGAGAGGTGCTGCACCCGACCGCCGCCCAGTTCGTCAGCGGCAAGACCGCCGAGGCTTATCTGCGCGAGGCGGGCGGAGCAAGCCGCAACGCCGACGACGGCCGCATCTTCCTGGTTCTGCCGGACGGGCGGGCGCAGCCGCTGTCCCTGTCCTCCTGGAACCACACGGTGACGGCGATCCCGCCCGGCTCGTCCATCGTGGTGCCCCGCGACCCGAAGCCGTTCGACCTCATGGAGTTCTCCAAGAACATGGGAACGATCCTCGGCCAGCTCGCCATCTCGGCGGCGGCCATCGCGGTGATCTCCGAATGACGGGCGCGGCGGGAACGATCCGGCTGGCGGTGGTCACCGTGGTCCGCGACGACCTGTCCGGCCTGCTCGCCACCCGCGCGAGCCTGCGCGCCCAGACCACGGCGGCCTACGACTGGTTCGTGGCGGACGGAGGCTCCGGCGACGGGACGGCTTGCTGGCTGGCCGACCATCGGGACGAGACGGTCTGGTGGCGCTCGTCGCCCGACCGGGGCCTGTACGACGCCATGAACATCGCGATGGACGCCATTGCGGAACGGTCTCCGCCCTCCTGCAGCCATGTCCTCTTCCTCAACGCCGGCGACCGGCTGGCCGACGACCGGGTTCTCGAACGGCTGCTTCCCCTCCTGGCCGAGCATCCGGACGCCGGTCTGCTCTATGGTGATGCGTTGGAGGCGCTGCCCGGCGGGCGTCTCGTGGTGAAGCGGGCGCGGTCGCACCGCCGCGCCCTGCTGGGCATGTTCACGCACCATCAGGCCATGGTCTACCGCTTGGCCGAGTCGTCGGGCTGCCGGTTCGATCTCCGCCACGGACTTGCCGCCGATTACGCGTTCACGCTGTCCATCCTCAAGCAGGGGCTTCCAGCGCAGCGCTTGCCACTTACGGTATGCATTTTTGCTGGCGGCGGACGGTCGCAGCAGGACCCGGCGCGCGGTCGACGGGAGCAGGCGATCATCCGTCGCGAGGTGCTTGGGCTCGGCTTTGCAGCCAACGCAACATTATGGGGATTACAATGGCTTGCCCTTACCCTGCGCCAGACAATCCCATGGCTTTACGCGAAATATCGTTTCTCACCAAATGAACGATCGTTGCTTTCATAAGCTTTGGCCTCTGTTTTACGCATCTAGCTATTGATGCGCACGAAAAGTTGCATAGAATTTACTTTCTGAACTAACCAATTTCCCTGGTGGCGCGGTCCACCTCCATACTGAGGGTCTATTATGAGTGCCACGAAATCCAAGCTATCACCCGCCCACACCCTATCACGCCGCGGCGAGGGACCGAACCCGATCGACATCCATGTCGGCGCCCGGTTGCGGCTGCGCCGGACCCTGCTCGGCCTCAGCCAGGAGAAGCTGGGTGAAGCGGTGGGGATCACCTTCCAGCAGCTTCAGAAGTACGAGCGCGGGTCCAACCGCATCAGCGCCAGCCGCCTGTTCAACCTGTCGCAGGTCCTGGGCGTCCCGGTCAGCTACTTCTTCGAAGACATGCCGTCGCCCGAGCACATCGCCACCCCGTCGCCCGACCTTCCGCCGTCGGAAACGGAAGAGTTCGAGTCGATGGCCCGCCGCGAGACTCTGGAGCTGGTGCGGGCCTATTACCGCATCGAGGACCCATCGGTGCGCAAGCGGACCTTCGACCTGCTGAAGGCCCTCGGCGGCGAGCGCGCTCTGGACGAGGCGGTGTGAGGCGCGGCACAGCCTGTCCGAACCCTCAGACATCGGTGGACGCGGGTGACACGGCCCGCCGTCTCGCGTCCGCGATCTTCACGCCGACCTGCCAATAGTAGAAAGCTCGCGCCAGCGCGTGTTGGAAGCCGGGACCGCCGTCCAGAAAGCCCAGCCGCACGACATAGCCATACAGAAAGACCAGAAACGGACGGGCCGGCAACCGGTTGAGGCCGATCTTCATCCACCGCCGCGCCCCGGATTCCCGCGTGATCAACCCCGTCATCCGTCCATCCGAACGCAGCGCCGCCTCCCAGTCGGCGTAACGGGCGTGCCGTTCGAACCAAGCGGCGACCGGCTTGTCGTCGGCGTGGTCCAGGCTGTGACGCAGCCGTCCGACGCTCCCCGCGATCACCGGCTGATAATGGCCTTCCACCTCCCACATGGTGGCGACATCCAGATCGGGTGCGGGCGGAAAGGACGCCCGTCGCCGGTCGAACAGGGCGAGCTTCCGATTGCCCGCGCCGAAGCGCAGCCGCCGGCCGAGAAACACCGGACGGCCATCGATGAAGTAACCGGCGTGCCGCGGCCCCGCGGCCATCAGCGCGGCGATCTCCTCCACCAGGGCGCCGCCGAGCCGCTCGTCCGCATCGACGAACAGAACCCAGTCCCGGCTGAACGGCAGCCGGTCCAGACACCATTGCTTCTTCTTCGGGTACCGTCCGTCCCACTGGAAGGCCACCACCCGCGCGCCGGCCGCCGCGGCGATGTCCGGCGTTCCGTCGGTGCTGCCGCTGTCCACAACGAAGCGTTCGGCGAACCGCGCCAGCGCGGGCAGGCAGTGGGGAAGATTGACCGCCTCGTTGCGGGTCATCACCACCACCGACACGGGGATCACGATTCCGCCTCACCGCCCGCCCGCCACAGGCGCCGCAGGCTGACGAGGATCGCACCGGCCACCAGCCCGGCCAGCGCCGCGAATGGAACGACCGTCACCGGGTTCGGCCAGTCGGGGCGCTGCGCCGCGGCGGGGGGTTCGATGGCGTCCGCCGCCAGCGGCAGGTCGACCTCGATCATCATGGCGATCCGCTCCTGCTCCGACAGCAGATCGGCCAGCGCGCGGCGGTGCTCGGCGACGGTGATCCCGGCCAGACGGGCGCGGGCATGGGCGATCTGCGCGGCGCTGCGCCGCGACGCCTCCGCCCGCAGATGGGCGTCGGTCGCCTGGGCCGCGGCCGACAAGATCCGCAGCGCCATGGCGCGGTCGGCGTGACGCAGCCGGAGCCGCCGCATCGGCCCGCTGCCGACCATATCGACGGTCAGCCGGTCGCGAAGCGCGCTCGCCACCCGCTCGGCGTCGGGCTCCACCCAGTCCGACCGGCCGACGAGCGCCAGGAACAGACGCTTGGCGGACGCCACGGCGCCGGGCGCCGGGCGCCAGCCCCCCTCCTCCTCGTCCCAGCGGTCGGGAAACAGGCCGCGCAGCAGCAGCGGGTCGGCCATCATCCGTTCCGCCACCGGGATGGAAGTGAAAAGCTGGAGGTAGCGCGCGAAGTCCGACAGGATCTCATCCCCCGGACCGGGCTCGGACGCGGCGGCGGCGGCTTCCCGGCCGATCAAAACGGGCAGCCGCGCGCCCATGGCCGCCGCGCCGACACGGGCGGTCGGTCCGATCACCATCACCGCGGTGTATTGCGGAACCACCAGCCGCAAGGCGGTCACGGAGGCCACCACCCCCAGCGCCGTCCCGATGAGCAGGATCGGCCAGCCCTCCCGCATCGTCCGCAGGAATCGGCGCAGCCGCAGCGCCGATTCCACCGCTTCGAACTCCAGTGGAGAGCGGCGCAGCGGCACGCCATCAGGCATGGGGCAGGCTCCGCCCCGGCAGAACGGGCACGCCAAGCGGCGTCCTCCGGCGCAGCCCGTCCGCCAGCGCCGCGAAGCGCCGCGCCGCCGCAGCGGCGTCCCAGGCCGCCGCGACGGACAACGCCCGCTCCCCTTGGGCCGCGCACAGGGCCGGATCGCCGGCATAACGGCGGATCGCGGCGGCCAGTCCCGCCGCATCGTCGGGCGCCAGGCTCTGCCCGCAGCCGTCCAGCAGCGCGGCCGCGTCGCTGCCCGCCGGTCCCAGAAACAGGCAGGGCCGCCCGGCCGCCAGCGCGCCGGCCACCTTGCTGGGCACCAGCAGTCCTTCCGCCCGCGGGTCCATCGTCGCCAGATGCAGGTCCGCGGCGGACAGGCTTTCGGCCAGCCGATCCGAGGGCTGGAGCGGCAGCATCCGGACGTTCGTCAGGCCACGCCGCTCCACCGCCTCCGCCACGGCCGCCCGGCGGCGCCCGTCGCCGATCAGCAGAATCGCGATGGCGGGGTCGCTGCGCGCCAGCAGTGCCGCGGCGTCCAGCACCGCGTCCATCGGGTGGGCCAGCCCCATGTTGCCCGAATAGGCCACGGTGAAGCGGTCGCCCAGCCCATGCGCCTGCCGGAACGGATTCTCCTCCCGCGGCACCGGCCGGATATCCGGGTCGGGCCAGTTGGGCAGAACGGTGATCCGCTCGGCCGGCACCCCCACCGCCGCCAGTCGCTCGGCCATGCAGCGTCCGATGGCCACCACCGCGTCCTGGCGGCGAAGCGCCCGGGCGCTGGCCCGTTCGACCATCCGCATCAGCGGGTCCGGCAAGTGGACGCCGAGCACCGGCAGCAAGGCCGGAAACACATCCTGGCTCCAATGAAGGGACGCCGCGGCATGGCGCGCGGCGATCAGCGGCCCGGCGCACACCAGCAGCGGCGGGTCGGTCATCGTCACCACGACGTCGTGCCGCGGCAGGCGCAACGCCCGGTGAATCAACCGCAGCGCGGCGGCCAGATAGCCGCGTGTGGTCGCCCGCACATCTCCGGACATCGCCCCCGCTTTGGAAGAGCGCCCCCAACCGGCGCGGCAGACGGTGACCCCGGGCGGGGCGACGCTGGGGCCCGAACCGTCGGCGACCACGGTGACCCGCCAGCCCATCGCCGCCATCCGCTCCGCCACGTCGCGCACGCAACGCCCGGTCGCCCCCTTGTCCGGAGGAAACACGCGATTGACGAACAGGATGGATGGCGAATCCATGGATGAACGATCGCTTCACGGATTGAACACGCGTAAGTATGCATTTCCATCAGCGCGCGGGCAACCGCTTCCCGCGCTCCGCCGCCAGAGCCGCCACGGTGAGGAGGAGGCCCGTGTCGAGGTATTTGAAACTGGTGTGCAGGCCGAGCGCCATCAGCAGCGGCGCCAGCACCGCCCAGCCGAGCGCGGGGTCGGAGCGGACAAGGCGCAGGGCTCGCGGCGCCAGTCCGCCCAGATAGGCGATCAGGGCGCACAGGCCGACCACGCCGGTCTTGGCGAGGGCGTAGGTCGCCAGCGTGTGGGTGTAGGACACCCGCCACCCGCCCACCGCCGGATTGGCGAGGAGCGCCCCCCACCCCTGCCCGAACAGAAACGCCGCCGGGGAGGACAGGGCCTGCCCGACCGCGGCCTCCGCCTCCTCCCACCGGGTGTTCGCCCCGGCCAGCCGGGTTTTCTCCGCCATCTGCCCGAGGGCGCCGAACAACGCCTCGTGAAAGAGCGCCAGCACCAGCAACCCCGCCACGCCAGCCCCCAGCACGGCCAGCGGCGCCCGGCGCAGCCACCACAACCCGAGGGCCGTGAAGGCGAGGACGGCGAGCCCGAGCGCCATCCGGTGCACCGCGCCGGCCAGCGCCGCCAGGCACAACAAGCCGCCCAGAATCGCGGCCACCCCGGCGGCGCGGCGTGGCCACCCGCCCTGCGCCAGCATCCCGACCCCGAAGGCCGGCAAGGCGATGGCCGCGAACAGCACCGACGGCGCGTTCAGCAGATAGACGCCGCCGTCCGCCATCGCCCGGACGCCGACGGCGCCGAATCCCCACTCCGCCTGCTTCCACCAACGCAGGGCGAAACCGACGCCGGCCACCGCCAGACCGCCGGCCAGCAGCCCCACCGCCCGGTCCGGAGCGGCGCGCAGCATCGGCACCAGAAGCACGGGAAGAAACAGGTACAGAAGAGGCACCACGTCGCGCAGCATGTCGCCCGGCGCCCAGTCGAGCCACACCCCGCGCATCAGGGGGCACCACAGCAGCACCGCCAGAGCCAGCACCGCCGGCATCTCCCACGGCGGAGAGTCGCTCTCCAGCAGCGCGTGGCCCGTCGCCACCGACAGGGGACGCAACAGCCCGACGCCCAGAACCAGCAGCGCGCCGATCAGCGCTTCGGCGAGGCGGATCTCCGCCGGGGCCGGAGCGCTCAGCAGGCCATACAGCGCAAGCGCCAGGGACAGCCCGGCGGCCCGCCACAGCGCCACTCCCCTTCCGGCCACGCGCTCCCCGCCATCGCTCCGACTCGAACGGGCGGCAGAATTTCACGACACAGCGAAAAAAGGAACAACCAACCCGATCCGCAACGCTCAGGCGTAACGCAACTCGGCGCGGTCGAGGCGGTAGAACAGTCCTTCCAGGGGATTCAGCCGCAACGTGCCGGTCATCAGCACCGGCACCTGGGTCTCGCGCACCGGAATCTGGCTGTGGACATACAGCATGCTGGACGGGCTGGGCCGGTGGCAGGCCGGACAGGATATGGGGTTGGCGGCGAGGATGAAGCGGTTGTGGGCCGGGGCGTCGCCCAACGGCACCATGAAGCCGCGCACCGTAACCAGCTTGCCCTCCAGCGCCTTGACCCGGGTCGGAAAGACCGGGTTGGCCGCCGGTCCCTCCATCCGGACCTGCACCAGATCCCGCCAGAGGGACGTGGTGTCGTCCAGCGGCAGATGGAACGGGCCCACGGGATGGGTGGGTTCGCTGGCGTTGGTGGCCCAGATCGCCCAGCCGGCCACCGGGGCCAGCGCGAGCGGCAACAGAACCTGTCGGCGCGATGTCATGGCGGTCCTCCCCCTCGATCCTGCCCGTTCCGGTCGTTCGTTCGACCGTTCGTTCGATCCCGTTCATTGGATCGTTGAAGGCATTCTGTGCGGCCTTTGTCCCAGACCGTCGTGCTTGCGGCCGAATTGTTCCCGAGCCTTCGCCCAAGGTCAACTGGCGAGCGATAGGCCATACGGAAGAGGGCGTCGCCCATCGACTTCGATCGTTGTTTCGCCAACCTATGGGATTGACGCGGCGGCCGGCCTATACTTTGTAAAGGGCGGCAACCACCGATAAAACGCCGTAACCGATAAAAACCTTACAAGCGGGAACCAACGCGGCATGCAAAAAGGGTCAGCACCGAAGGACAAGCCGGCGCATCTCCGCCTGTCCGAAGACCAGACCACCGAACTGGCCGACATGTTCCGCCTGATGAGCGACCCCAGCCGGCTGCGCATCATCCTGGCCTGCCTGGACACCTCGACCTCGGTCGGCGACATGGCGGCGGCGCTGGGGCTGTCGCCGTCCCTGGTCAGCCATCACCTCCGCCTGCTGCGGGCTGGACGGCTGATCCAGGCGGAACGGCGTGGCAACCGAGTCTTCTACCTGATCACCGACGAGCACATCCGGCGCGTCCTGTCCGACATGGTCGACCATGTGGCGGAGGAAAGCGAAGGCGACCTGGAAGCCTGAGGCCACTTCGGTTGCGGAGACTCACAGTGCCACAACCCGTTGAAGCCTTTATAACAAATACGCAATAGGATTTGACCGCCATGCCGGTTGCGCCGCATAGTTCCGACCATGCTGCGGCGCATCAAACCGTTGTTGCACAAATGGCTTGAAGAATCGGGCCAGGAAACAAAGGGTGTTGGCATGGAGACGTTCCGCTTCCAGCCGGGGGAAACCCCCGTCCTGCTCAGCATCCCGCATGTCGGCACCGTGGTGCCTCCGGACATCGCGGCCACCATGACCGACTCCGCCCTGGCGGTTCCGGACACCGACTGGCATCTCGACCGCCTTTATCATTTCGCCCCGGCGCTGGGCATCGGATTCCTGAAGCCGATCCTGTCGCGCTACGTGATCGATCTGAACCGCGATCCCGACAGCGCCGCTCCCGGCGCCGGCGGCACCGAACTCTGCCCCCTCACCACCTTCGATCATCAGCCGATCTATCGGCCGGGGATGGAGCCGGACGCGGCGGAGGTGGAGCGGCGGCTCGGCGCCTATTGGCGCCCCTACCATGAGCAGCTCAACGGCGAGCTTCAGGCTTTGAAGGAACGCTTCGGCGTGGCGGTGCTGTTCGACGCCCATTCCATCCGGTCGCGCGTGCCGCGCTTCTTCGACGGCCAGATCCAGGATTTCAGCCTCGGCACGGCGGAGGGGTCCAGCGCCTCGCCGGCGCTGGTCGGCCGGGTGATGAACGTGCTCACCGCGACCGGGCGGTTTTCGTCGGTGCAGAACGGGCGCTTCAAAGGCGGCTTCATCACCCGCCGTTACGGCAACCCCACCGACAACATCCACTCCATCCAGCTCGAACTGTCGCAGCTCACCTACATGGACGAGGAGGCTCCCTTCGGCTTCCGCGAGGAGGCGGCGCGTCAGGTGCGCCCGACGCTGGAGCGCCTGGTCAGCCTCGTCGTCGAATGGGCGTGGGAGAACGCCGCCGGGCGGCGGCGCAGCGCCTTCCTGTAAGGCCGGCCGGTCCGCCCTCAGACCCAGACGCCCCGCACATAGGGCGTCAGTTGCGTGTCCTGCATGATGATGTGGTGGACCAGCCAGTTCGCGGTGAAGGTGTAGATCCGCTCGGCGTTCTGGTGGGTCGGATCGCGGGTGAAGACCGCGGACAGCTCGCTCAAGGTCCGCACCGCCTCGTGGTGCTGGCGCACATGCTCCTCGAACTTCGGGTAATGCACGGCCTGCATGATCTTTTCTTCGCGGGCGAAGTGCTGCTGGGTGTATTCCAACAGTTTCATCAGGATCTTGGCGACGCGCACGGGCATGAAGCTGCGCGAATTCAACGCGGCATCCAGTTCGTTCAGATACTCGATCAGGTGCTTGTGATCTTCATCGATGGACGGCTGGCCGACGCTGAGCTGCCGCCTCCACGTAATGACACCCATGAACCCTCCGCACCCTGTCGTCCGCGGCCACCGGGCCATTCCGCCGAAAGCCACCGCATTGAAGGGAAGCGCGCCGTAGCTTGCGCAACTGAAGATGAAGGTGCGCAACCCGTCAAGGAACCGTAAATACCGGACGCCGCGACCCTTGTTACCGCCGACTCCGCAACCGACGGCCTTTGCCTGCATTATGGGCGCATTTTCTACAAAACGAACGCATACGATCGTCACATGGCATTTTGCCGCACCAAAACAAAGACGCGAAAAGGCAGGGGAAACATCATGTTTCCGCCTGCCTCCGCATCGACTTTATGAAGATGAGGCGATGATCAGCCGCCCCAACTTACCGGTCAAACAACGTCCGATCAGCCGACGATCGAATAGCCGCAATCCACATAGGTCGTGCTGCCGGTGATGCCCTTTGCCCCATCCGTCGCCAGGAAGGCGGTGGTGTAGCCGACCTCTTCGATGGTGACGAGGCGCTGCTCCGGCGCGCGCTCCGCGGCCTTCTCCATCAACTCGTCGAAATGGGCGATGCCGGAGGCGGCGCGCGTCTTGATCGGTCCGGGGGAGATGGCGTGCACTCGGATGCCCTTCGGGCCCAGCTCCGCCGCCAGATAACGAACGCTGGCCTCCAGCGCCGCCTTCACTGGCCCCATGACGCCATAGTTGTCGATCACGCGGTTGGCGCCGAAGTAGGACATGGTGAACAGCGAACCGCCGTCCTTCATCAGCGGCTCGGCGTAGCGGGCCATGCGGATGAAGGAGTGGCAGGACACGTCCATCGCCATCTGGAAGCCTTCGCGCGAGCAATCGACGACGCGGCCGTGCAGGTCGTCCTTCGGGGCGAAAGCGATGGAATGCAGCGCGAAGTCCAGCTTGCCCCACTTCTGCTCGATCTTCTCGAAGATGGCCTTCAGCTCACCCTCGCCGGTGACGTCCACCGGCTCGAATATCTCCGCTTCGAGCTGCTGGGCCAGCGGCTCGACGAAGCGCTTCGCCTTGTCGTTGAGGTAGCTGACCGCGAGATCCGCGCCCAGCGCGCGGAAGGCGCGGGCGCAGCCCCACGCGATCGACTGATCGTTGGCGATGCCGAGCACGAGGCCCTTCTTGCCTTCAAGGGTGGCGGCGGCGGGGATGATCGTGGTCATAGGCTGGCTTTCCCGGATTGCAAGGTGGCCGGATTCAGAGTGCGCCAGATCGGATCACTCGAATTGTGCAACGCACCATAATGCAATCGAAGGTCATAGGCAACTTGTTAAAGTCGCAATATATCCGACATTATCGCTTTGTTTATCCGTAACACAGCCTTCACACAGCGAAGACGCGAAGTCCGCGGCGGTAATCCATACCTCTTTCTTGCGTATTCATAGCGAGGACCGCAACAAAAACAAAGGCCCCACCTTTCAGAGGGGCCTTTTTACAAAGGACATGACGCTCAGACGGCGCCGGGCGTGAAAGACGGCGGATCGCTGGCTGGGAAGGATTCCATCGACGCCTCGTCCACCTTCTCCTTGTCGTCGGCGTCGTCATAGATGTCGCCGGGATGGCGGGAGTAGCGATGGACGCCCCGCTCCGCATCCTCGGCGGAGGCATCCGCGCCCTCTTGGCCGTTCCAGTCCTCCATCATCGCCTTGGCCGGGCAATAGCCGGTCAGGCCGCGGGCGACCAGGGCGCCGCCGGCCAGCGCCAGCGCCGCCCCGCCGACGGTCGGGCGGCGCAACCCGAGCACGGCGAGCAGACCGCCGCCGACCAGCGACACCAAGCGCTCGGTGTGCCCGACGTTGATCATGCGCTCAAGATCGTCCGGCAGGGCCGCGTTGCGGCTGCCCATGCCCTGTTGGCTCGTCATCGCCATCGCTGCTCTCCTCGATCTTTTTCTATGGTCACTGCTGCGGGGCGGGCGGCGTGGAACCGCCCTGATCCGCCGGGGCTGGCGCACCGCCGGTCGATCCGGACGAGCCCGGCTGAGCCGACCCATCGGGCTTGCGGGCCGTATCGGCCAGCGTGCGGGCCTGCGACAGCTCACGGTTCAGCCGATCCACCTCCTGGGAGAGGCGCTGCACCTCCGACTGGATCTGCGGCGAGCCCGCGGCACCGCCCTCCGGCATACCAACCGCGGCGAGGGCCGCACCGTCGCGCATCCAATAGGGCTGGACGCCGTAATAGGTGTGCAGCGCCACCGCCCATTGCCGGTCCGACATGTCCGGACGGTTGGAGCGGGTGAACTGGGGGGCTGCGGTCAGCCGGTCCTTGGTCACGTTCAGGACATAGCCGTCACCGGCTTGCGCCGGCTGAACCAGCGCCCAGGGAACCGGGAAATTGCGCTCGCCCAGCCCGAGGAAGCCGCCGGCCTCGACCACGGCGTAGGCGACGCGCCCGGTGTTCGGATCAACCACCAGCTCGGAAATGGAGCCCATCTCCTCGCCGCTGGCGTTGTGCAGCTTGGCCTTCGCCAGATCGTCGGCGGCGACCACGCGCGGATGCTCGACCGAGCGCAGCAACGCGTCGGCCTCGCCCAGGATGGTCTGGCAGGCCGGTTCGCCGCCCCGCTGCCCGGCACGCTCGGCGGTCTGGCGCAGGGCGCGGAGTTGGCCAAGCTCCTGCGGGCTTATGGAGGCGGGGGTCTGGTTGCCGGCGGCCTCCAGCGCGCCGATGCGCTGGCCCAGCCGGTTCACCCCCTCCGGGCAGGTCTCGGCGAGCGCCGGCCAAGGCCCGAGCGCCCCCGCGATCATGGCGGCGCTGAGGAGCAAACGTTTCATCGTGGGTGCCTCCGGCTTGGTTTCCGTGCGTGTGGTTCTCACGCGTGGAAAACAGCACGGCCAAGACGGAGGTTCCGCGCCTGCTTCTTCCGCGAAGCGGTCAACCCGGAAGCGGCAACCCACCCCGCTGAACGATGAAGGACTGGACCGCGTCCACCCCCTGCCCCGTCTTGATGTTGGTGAAGACGAAGGGCCGGTCGCCGCGCATCTTCCTGGCGTCGCGGTCCATCACCTCCAGGCTGGCGCCGACCAGCGGGGCGAGGTCGATCTTGTTGATGACCAGCAGGTCCGACCGGGTGATGCCCGGCCCGCCCTTGCGCGGGATCTTGTCACCCGCCGACACGTCGATGACGTAGATGGTCAGGTCGGCCAGTTCCGGCGAGAAGGTCGCCGCCAGATTGTCGCCGCCCGATTCCACGAAGATCAGGTCGAGATTCGGGAACTTGCGGTTCATCTCGTCGACGGCGGCGAGGTTGATCGAAGCATCCTCGCGGATCGCCGTGTGCGGGCAGCCACCGGTCTCCACACCCATGATCCGGTCCGGCTTCAGCGCGCCGGAGCGGGTGAGAAACTCGGCGTCCTCCTTGGTGTAGATGTCGTTGGTGATCGCCGCGACCTCCCAGTCGTCGCGCATGCGCTTGCACAGCGCGTCGGTCAGCGCCGTCTTGCCGGAGCCGACCGGCCCGCCGATGCCCACGCGCAGGGGGCCACCATGGCTCTTGGAAATCGGGGCGGTCATGAGCGGAACAACCTCGTGTATTGGGTTTCGTGGATCATGGAGGTCCAATCGACGGCCATGGCGCGGCTGCCCAGATCGTCGAGCGGGGCGGCCAGCGCGGCCTCCGCCGCAGAGTGCACCACGGAATCGAGCGCCGCCAGGGCCTTCTGCCCGTCGGTCTGGCCCAGCGGCACCAGCCGCACCCCGGCGGAGACGAGGTTGGCGGCGAAGGCGTGCAGGTAGGCCGACAGGGCGGGTCCCTCCGGCACGCCGATCAGCGCTGCGGCCAGCGCCACGGCGACGGCATAAGCGACCGGGCGGCCGCTGTCGGCGATCACCCGGTCCCAGCGCTCCATCCCCTCCAGCGGCCAAGCGGCGCGCACGGCGATGAGGAAGGCCTGCCCCTGCGCGCGGCTCTCCAGCGCTGTTTCGGAGGAGGCGCGCATGGCGTCGGCGCGTTCGACCGCCCAGGCGAAGCCCGCCTCGTCACCCGCCAGCACGGCGCGGTGGGCGGCGACGAAGAGCATGCCGTCGGTCCGCCCGGCGCCGTGGCGTAGGATGCCGTCCATCCAGCGCGCCAGCGTGTCGCGGTCGCGGACAAGCCCCTGCTCCACCGCCGCCTCGATGCCGTGGCTGTAGGAGAAGCCGCCGACCGGAAAGGACGGCGACAGCCAGGCGAGGAGCTTGGTGAGGTGGGTTGCCGAGACGGGCCCCCACCCCGACCCTCCCCCGCTGCGCGGGAGAGGGTGCCTATCCTCGCCCAAGTCCCCTCCCTCGCGAGGCGGGGGAGGGTTAGGGTGGGGGCAAGCGCCCTCAGTCATGCGAATGACCGTGGGAATGGGAGTGCCCATGAGAATGGGAATGGCTGTGGGAATGCGAATGACCGTGATCGTGGTCGTGGTCATGCCCATGGTCATGGCCGTGCCCGTGCGAGTGGCCATGCCCTTGCCCCGAGTAGGCTCCGCCCTCCGGCGCGAAGGGCGCGTGGATGGCGGCGACGCTGGCCCCCAGCCCCTTCAGCATGTCCTCGATCACATGGTCGCGGCGCAGGCGGATGGTCTCGCCGACGATCTGCACCGGCAGGTGGCGGTTGCCGAGGTGCCAAGCAATGCGGGCGAAGCCCTCCGTCCCGCCGCCACAGCGCACCTCCATCAGCTCTTCGTCGGCGGCGACCACGCGCAGGTAGGCGCCGTCGCCCAGTTCCAGCCCGTCGCCATGGTCGAGCGCGACCGCGCGCGGCAGGTCCAGCAGGAAGTCCGCCCCCGCATCGTCCGTCATCACCATGCGCCGCCGATGGCGGTCATCGAAGGCGAGGGTCACCGTGCCGGCCTCGCGCTCGGCCGGCCAATGGCCGCGGGCGTGGACTCGGGTGGCGCGGCGGAGCGTGTCGGTCATGGAGAAAGCCGTTCGAAAGGTGTGGGCCGGCCGAAGAAACGTCCCGCGAGCGCGCCGACCGGTTCCGCCGCTCCCGTGGTGAAGAAACGAAGGGCGCCCGCCGCTTCACCCGCGGCCGGGGCGTATTCGGGGTGGCGCTCCAGGTAGTTGTCCAGCGACCGGGCGACCAGACTGGGCTGGCACAGCACCTCCACCCCCGGCGGCAACGCCTCCGCGAACAGATGCGCCACCAGCGGGTAATGGGTGCAGCCGAGCACCGCCGCGTCCAGCGGCTGGCCGCCGAGCTGTTCCAGCAGCGCCCGCACACAGCCGCGCACCGCCGGAGCCAGTTCCGCGTCCCCCGCCCCGCGCTCGATCAGCGGGACGAGGTCCGGGCAGGCCTGCTGCACCACCCGCACGTCGGGCGCCCGCTTGCCGATCTCGCGCGGGAAGGAGCCCGACGCGACGGTGGCCGGGGTGGCGAAGACGCCGACCGTCCGCGGCTCCGGACGCCAGTCGGCGGCAGGCCCGTCCTGCATCCAGGGCACGCGGGTGATCGCTTCGACCATCGGCACCAGGACGCCCAGCACGTTGCGGCCCGGATGGGCCACCGGCAGCCACGTCTGCTGCATCCGCCGCAGGGCCACCGCCGCCGCCGTGTTGCAGGCCAGGACGACCAGCCCGCAGCCCTGGGCGAACAGCCGCTCCACCCCCTGGACCGTCAGGCGGTAGATGTCCTCTTCGCTGCGCGGACCATAGGGAGCGGCGGCATGGTCGCCGAGATAGACGAAGGGACGCCCGGGAGCGGCGGCCACCAGCGCGCGCAGCACCGTCAAACCGCCATGCCCGGAATCGAAGACACCAATCACGAACCCGTCACCCTCTGCCTCGAATTCCCTCTCCCGCCCCGGGAGAGGGAGGGACCCACCGCGAAGCGGTGGGAGGGTGAGGGTGCCGCCAAGGATCAGCGCCCTGATCCTCGAACGACCCTCACCCGCCCGCTTCGCGGGCACCCTCTCCCGGGTCGGGAGAGGGAAATGTTCCATTCTCGCCTCAGAACAGGAAGTACCGCTGCGCCATGGGCAGCACGTCCGCCGGCTCGCAGGTCAGGAGCTGGCCGTCGGCGCGCACCTCGTAGGTTTCCGGATCGACCTCGATGTGGGGTGTGGAATCGTTGTGGATCATCTGCTTCTTGCCGATGGCCCGCACCCCCGTCACCGCGACCAGCTCGCGCCGCAGGCCGAGCGAGCGCAGCGCCTCATTCTCCAGCGACAGCTTGCTGACGAAGGTCAGGGAACTGGCCTGCATCGCACGGCCATAGGCGCCGAACATCGGGCGGTAATGCACCGGTTGCGGCGTCGGGATGGAGGCGTTGGGGTCGCCCATCAGCGCCGCTGCGATGGTCCCGGCCTTCAGCACCATGTCCGGCTTCACGCCGAAGAAGGCCGGCGACCAGACGACCAGATCGGCCAGCTTGCCGACCTCGACCGAGCCGACGACATGGGCGATGCCGTGCGACAGAGCCGGGTTGATCGTGTATTTGGCGACGTAGCGCTTGACGCGGAAATTGTCGTTCTCGCCCGGCTCCTCGGCCAGACGCCCGCGCTGGACCTTCATCTTGTGCGCGGTCTGCCAGGTGCGGATGATCACCTCGCCGACCCGGCCCATGGCCTGGCTGTCCGAACTCAGCATCGAGAAGACGCCGAGGTCGTGCAGGATGTCCTCAGCCGCGATGGTCTCGCGCCGGATGCGGCTCTCGGCGAAGGCCACGTCCTCCGGGATGCGGGGCGACAGGTGGTGGCAGACCATGAGCATGTCGAGATGCTCGTCCACCGTGTTGACCGTAAAGGGCCGCGTCGGGTTGGTGGAGCTGGGCAGCACGTTGGGCAGGCCAGCCACCTTGATGATGTCCGGCGCGTGGCCGCCGCCCGCGCCCTCGGTGTGGAAGGCGTGGATGTTGCGGCCCTTGAAGGCGGCGATGGTGTTCTCCACGAAGCCCGACTCGTTCAGCGTGTCGGTGTGGATCGCCACCTGGATGTCCGTCTCCTCCGCCACCGTCAGGCAGGTGTCGATGGCCGCCGGGGTGGTGCCCCAGTCCTCGTGCAGCTTCATGCCGCAGGCGCCGGCGGCGATCTGCTCCAGCAGCGCGTCGGGACGGCTGGCGTTGCCCTTGCCGAAGAAGCCGAGGTTGATTGGCAGCCCCTCGGCCGCCTGGAGCATCCGGGCCATGTGCCACGGCCCCGGCGTGCAGGTGGTGGCCGACGTGCCGGCCGCCGGGCCGGTGCCGCCGCCCAGCATGGTGGTGACGCCGCTGTTCAGCGCCTCGTCGACCTGCTGCGGGCAGATGAAGTGGATGTGGGCGTCGATGCCCCCGGCGGTGACGATCTTGCCCTCACCGGCGATGACCTCGGTCCCCGGCCCGACGACGATGGTCACGCCCGGCTGGACGTCCGGGTTGCCGGCCTTGCCGATGCCGGCGATGCGCCCGCCGATGATGCCGATGTCGGCCTTGACGATGCCCCAGTGGTCGATGATCAGCGCGTTGGTGATGACGGTGTCCACGGCGCCGCCCTGGCGCGAGGTCTGGGCCTGCCCCATGCCGTCGCGGATCACCTTGCCGCCGCCGAACTTGACCTCCTCGCCGTAGACGGTGTGGTCCTTCTCGACCTCCACGATCAGGTCGGTGTCGGCCAGCCGGACACGGTCGCCGACGGTGGGACCGTAGAGAGCCGCGTATTCGGCCCGGTCGATGCGATGCGCCATTGTCTGATGCCCTCCGCTGGCGCCTTTTACAGGCTGCCGTTGACCTTGCCGTTGAAGCCGATGACCACGCGGTTGCCGGCGTAGGCGACCAGCCGCACGCGCCGCGTCTGCCCCGGCTCGAAGCGCACCGCCGTCCCGGCGGGGATGTCCAGCCGGAAGCCGCGCGCCTTTTCGCGGTCGAAGGTCAGCGCCCCGTTCGTCTCGGCGAAGTGGTAGTGCGAGCCGACCTGGATCGGGCGGTCGCCGGCGTTGGCGACGTCCAGCTCGACCGTGTCGCGGCCGGCGTTGAGTTCGATCTCGCCCGCGGCGGGGATGATTTCACCGGGTTTCATCGGGGCTCCCCTTAGCGAATCGGCTGGTGGACGGTGACGAGCTTGGTGCCGTCGGGGAAGGTGGCCTCGACCTGGATCTCGTGGATCATCTCCGGGATGCCGTCCATCACCTGATCGCGGGTGATCACCGTCGCGCCGTCGCGCATCAGCTCGGCCACGGTGCGCCCGTCGCGCGCGCCCTCCACCACATAGTCGGTGATGAGGGCCACCGCCTCGGGATGGTTCAGCTTCACGCCACGCTCCAGCCGGCGGCGCGCCACCATGGCGGCCATGGCCACGAGAAGCTTGTCCTTCTCGCGCGGTGTCAGGTTCATGGGGCTGTCTCTCCGCCTTCCCATTGGGTTGGCGGGATTATGCCACGTCGCTGCGGTGCGCCAATCCCGTTTTGACGGATGCGCTGCGCTTTCGCGCCGGTCAGACCTCCCACAGCCGCGGCAAGCGCGTCGGCAGGCCGGCCGCCGCCGCGCGCAGGTGCGACCACAGCGCCGCGTAGGCGTTGCGCACCGACCGCGCCTCGCCGCCCAGGATGCGGACGACCAGCAGCCCGTCGAAGGCCGTGGCACCGACCCGCACGCCCTCCAGCCCCTCCGCCGCCGCGCGCAGGGCGTCCCGCCGGCTTCCGGCGTCGGGAGCGGCGAACAGAAGGGTGGCGCAGGCCCCGGCCCCGCCGAAGCCCGCCGGGTGGGCCAGCGTCTCGGCGAGGTCGCCGTCCATGTGCAGGGCGTCGGCCCAGGCGAGGCGGCCGTCGCGCACCAACTCCCAGGCGTCGCGGACGAGGCCGCGGGTGACCGTCTCGCCGAACGCGGCGCGCCCGAAGACCAGCATCTCCCCGGCGATCAGACGGGCGTCGCCCTCCAGCTCCAGCCGGGTCAGGCGGCGCAGGCGGGAGCCCTCGAAGACGATGGCCTCCTGCGGCATCCATTCCAGCCAGCCGCCGGCCTCCACGGTCACGCGGGTGTCGATGCGGCAGTCCGGCCCGGCGGAGCGGTAGACCTTCTCCGCCGCCTGCGTCGTCACAAGCGCCGCCGCCCCCGGCCCCGCCGACAGGGCGACGTCCAGCCGGTCGCCGCCGACCAGCCCGCCCGACGTGGTGACCAGCACCGCGATGGGCAGGTCCCCCGCCCGCGGATCGGGCAGCAGCACCCGCAGCGGGTCGTGGTGGTAGAGCGTGGCGAGGCGCGTGGCCCCATGGCGATGCTCGAACCGCACCGTCGCCGCGCCGTGCACGGCGACCTTCTTCATCAACGCGTCAGCCACCAGCGGAACCCATCCTTGCTTTTACGTCTTCGACCGCCAGAAGCACGCGCTCCGGCGTCGCGGGCGCGTCGAGGCGCACGGGCAGCCGGTGGCCGGCCACCGCCGCGACAGCGTCCTTCAGCGCCAGCCACGCCGAGATGCCGAGCATCAGCGGCGGCTCCCCGATCGCCTTGGAGCGGAACACCGTGTCCTCCCGGTTGGGGCGGTCGGTGTAGAGCGCCACCCGGAAATCCTCCGGCAGCGAGCGCGAGGTCGGGATCTTGTAGGTGCTGGGCGCGTGGGTGCGCAAGCGTCCCTCACCGTCCCACCACAGCTCCTCCGACGTGACCCAGCCCAGCCCCTGGACGAAGGCACCCTCCACCTGCCCGAGGTCGATGGCCGGGTTGATGCTGCCGGAACAGTCGTGCAGCACGTCGGCGCGGGGGAAGCGGTACTCGCCGGTCAGCGTGTCGATCAGCGCCTCGGTCACCGCGACGCCGCAGGAGAAGTAGAAGAAGGGCCGCCCCTCGCACTTCTCGCGGTCCCACCAGATCTTGGGCGTGGCGTAATGGCCGGTGGAGGACAGCGACACCCGGTTCAGCCAGGCGAGCTTCGCCACCTCCGCGAAGCTCAGAGCGTGGTTGCCGGCGAAGACGGCGTTGTCGCGGAACTCCACCTTGTCCGGCGTGGTGTGGCAGTGCTGGGCGAGGAACGCCACCAGCCGGTCGCGGATGGTCCCCACGGCGATGCGCACCGCCATGCCGTTCAGGTCGGTGCCGGCCGACGCCGCGGTGGGCGGGGCGTTCGGCACCTTGTCAGTGGCGCTGGCGGTGACCCGCACCCGCTCCACGTCGATCTGGAACTCCTGGGCGGCGATCTGGGCCATCTTGGTGTGGATGCCCTGCCCCATCTCGGTCCCGCCGTGGTTCACCTGGACGGAGCCGTCGGTGTAGACATGGACCAGCGCCGCCGCCTGGTTCAGGTGCTTGACGGTGAAGGAGATGCCGAACTTCACCGGGGTCACCGCCAGACCCTTCTTCAGCACCGGGCTGCGAGCGTTGAAGGCGTCGATCTCCGCGCGGCGGCGGCGGTAGTCGCCGTCCCGCTCGATCCGGTCCATCAGTTCGGCCAGGATCTCCGGCTCCTCGACCGGCATCCCGTAATGGGTGGTGTCACGCCCCGGCCCGCCGTAGAGGTTGGTGCGCCGCACGTCGAGCGGGTCCTTGCCGAGGGAGCGGGCGATCTCGTCCACCACATGCTCGATGGCGATGACGCCCTGCGGCCCGCCGAAGCCGCGGAAGGCGGTGTTGGACACCGTGTTGGTCTTGCAGCGATGCCCGGTCACCCGCGCCGCCGGCAGATAGTAGGCGTTGTCGGCGTGGAACATGGCGCGGTCGACCACACCGTTGGACAGGTCCAGCGACACGCCGCAGCGCCCGGCGAGGTCCATCTCCATACCAAGGATGCGCCCCTCGCCGTCGAAGCCGACGTCGTAGCGCACGAAGAAGTCGTGGCGCTTGCCGGTCATCAGCATGTCGTCGTCGCGGTCCAGGCGGAACTTCACCGGACGCTTCGTCGCGTCGGCCAGCAGGCCGGCGATGGCGGCAATCTGCGCCGGCTGGCTCTCCTTGCCGCCGAAGCCGCCACCCATGCGCCGGCACTCCACGGCGATGCCGTGCATCGGCCGCCCAAGCACCTGGGCGACGGCGTGCTGGACCTCCGACGGGTGCTGGGTCGAGGAATGGACCAGCAGGTCGCCGTCCTCCTTGGGGATGGCGTAGGCGATGTGGCCTTCCAGGTAGAAATGGTCCTGACCGCCGACCTCCAGCGTGCCGGTCAGCCGGTGCGGCGCTCCGGCGACTTCCGCCGCCGCGTCGCCGCGCCGGAAGGTCAGCGGCGGGGAGACGACGCTGCCCTTCTCCAGCGCCGCTTCGGCCGTCAGCACCGCCGGCAGGTCCTCGTAATAGATCTCGACCAGCCGGGCGGCGGCGCGGGCCTGCAACAGCGTTTCCGCCGCCACGGCGACCACCGCCTGCCCGGCGTAGGTCACCAGATCGTCGGCCAGGATCGGGTCGCCGCGCTGGACGGCGCCGATGTCGCCATCCCCCGGAACGTCGGCGTAGGTGAGGACCGCGTGGACGCCCGGCGCCTGCTTCGCCCGCGACAGGTCCATGCCCAGG
The DNA here is from genome assembly GCF_058780535.1 of Azospirillum sp. UENF 211521. Taxonomy (NCBI): domain Bacteria; kingdom Pseudomonadati; phylum Pseudomonadota; class Alphaproteobacteria; order Rhodospirillales; family Azospirillaceae; genus Azospirillum; species Azospirillum sp. UENF 211521. The sequence goes on along the minus strand of NZ_JBSNCF010000001.1, from coordinate 2,178,184 downwards.
ATGCGCGCGTGCGCCCGCTCCGACAGCCGCACCGCGACGTGCAGCGTGCCGGGCAGTTCCGGGATGTCGTCGGTGTAGGCCGCGGCACCCGTCACATGCTTGCGGGCGCTTTCATGCTCGATGCCCCGGTGGACGCCGCCGCGGATCGGTTGGATGGTGCCGCCGTCAGCCATGCACGGCCTCCAGGAAGGGCATCTCGGCCCCGGTCGTGTGAAGAAGGAAGCGCATCAGCAGGTTCTTCGCCACCAGCGCCCGGTAGCGGTCGCCGGCCCGCATGTCGGTCATCGGGCGGAAGTCCTGGTCGAGCGCCGGCAGGGCCGCCGCCGCAGCGTCCGCCGTCCAGGGCTGCCCGGCCAGCGCCGCCTCCAGCGCCGGGGCGCGGGCCGGGGTCGCCGCCATGCCGCCGTAGCCGGCGCGCAGCTCCGCCACCCGCCCCTCCCCATCCAGCGTCAGCAGGAAGGCGGCGCAGACGGCGGAGATGTCCTGGTCCCGCCGCTTGGACACCTTCCAGGTGGCGAAGCGCTGCCCGTCGCGCGGCAGGGGGATGCGGATGCGCTCGACGAACTCGCCCGGCTTCAGGTCGTTCTGGCGGTAGCCGTGGTAGAAGCCGTCCAGCGGCAGCTCCCGCCGCACCCCGCCCCGGTTCAGCACCAGCGAGGCGCCCAGCGCCAGCAGGGCCGGCATGCTGTCCCCGATGGGCGAGCCGTTGGCGATGTTGCCGCCCAGCGTGCCGGAATTGCGCACCTGCGCCGCGCCGATGCGGGTGACCAGCGCGGCCAGCTCGGGCAGGCGGCGCTCCAGGACCGGCAGCAGGTCGGTGTAGGTCACCGCCGCGCCGATCTCCAGCGCGTCGGCCCCCTCGTCGATCCGATGAAGCTCCCGCACCTGGGCGAGGTGGATCAGCGTGGGCAGGCTGCGCCCCTGCTTGGTCACCCACAGCCCGACGTCGGTCGCCCCGGCGACCAGCGTGGCGTTCGGGTGCGCGGCGAACAGGGCGGCCAGCTCATCGACGCCCCGCGGCGCGTGGAAGCTGGCGGCGCCGTGGGTCACGGTCAGCGCCCCGTCGCGCTGGATGGAGCGCAGCACCGTGGCGATGCCCTCCTCCGCCCGGTCGAAGCGGTCGTCGCTCCGCTCCGCCGCCATGGTCCGGGCGGCGTCGAGGATCGGGCGGTAGCCGGTGCAGCGGCACAGGTTGCCGGCCAGCGCGTCGTGGATCGCCGCATCGGTCAGGCCGCCATCGGCCACACGCCCGTCATGATGGAGCGCGAACAGCGCCATCACGAAACCGGGGGTGCAGAAGCCGCATTGCGAGGCGTGCTTGTCCACCATCGCCGCCTGGACGGGGTGCAGCTCACCGTCCGCGCCGGCCAGATCCTCGACGGTCAGAAGCAGCTTGCCGTCGATCATCGGCAGGAAGAGGATGCAGGCGTTGACGGCGCGGTAACGGACGCGCCCATCCGTAGCAAGATCGCCCAGCACCACCGTGCAGGCGCCGCAATCCCCCTCGGCGCAGCCCTCCTTGGAACCGGGGCGCCCGTTGGCGCGCAGCCAGTTCAGCACCGTGGTGGTGGGATCGGCGTCCCGCACCTCCACCACCCGTCCGCCGAGCACGAAACGCACAGAGCCCGTCATTGTCCCTCCTGTCGGGCGTTTCCGTCATAGTGCCGGAAAGTCTCCGCAGGCCGCAATGGCGGGCCGGCCGTCTAGCCATAAAGGCATGGTTCGGATGGATAAACGGCGCCGAAGGGGGTCAGGCGTCCTCGGGGAAGCAGCCGCTGCGGGCGGCCACGACGGCGACCTGGGTGCGGTTGCGCACGCCCAGCTTCTGCATGATGGCCCGCACATGGACCTTCACGGTCCCTTCCAGCACGCCCAGTTCCCGCGCGATCTCCTTGTTGGAGTGGCCGGCCAGCAGAAGCTGGAACACGTCGCGCTGCCGGTCGGTCAGCCGGTCGAGGATCTGCCCCGAGGGGCGCGCCACCTCCGTCGCGACGTTGCCGGACAGGACGGCGCGCGGCAGCGGCAGAAAGGTCTCCCCGGTCAGCGCCAGGGAGATCGCGTGCTCCAGCACCGCCGTGGAACTGGTCTTCAGGATGTAGCCCCTGGCCCCCAGCCGCACGCTGTCCACGATGTCCGCCACCTCGTCAGACCCGGAAATGACCAGCAGGGGACGATTCCCCAGCACCTCGACCATGCGGCGCACCCCGTCACGGCCGCTGCGGTCGCCCAGGTTGAGATCGAACAGAACCAGCGTCAGGTCCGGCGTGCGGTCGGCGATGGACATCGCCTCGTCCAGCGAGCCAGCCTCCAGCACCTGCGCATCCGGGTGGATCTCCCCCACCGAGAGAGCGAAGCCGTGCCGCACCAGGGGATGGTCGTCCACCACCAAAAACTTTTGCGCCCTGCCGGCCACCGACCGCTCCTTGCCGCGCGTCTGCAGCTGAACTTCCATTGCTTTGCTACCCCATCAAGCCGCCGAATACCGGTTTGGAAAGAAAGACACCCCAAGCCGACCCGACTTTCTGTCCAGCGGAAAAGTATAAAGATACCTCTTTTGGACTTTGCAGAAGCAGCGCCTTTGCGAATTCCTGCCTTTTCGAAGCCATTTATGATTCATTCGTATCGAGCTTCTTCCAAGCATCTTGCGCCGCTCCCTGACCATCCGTATAAATCATCGGGACAACCAGCGTAAAGCACGCTTTTTCGTTACAATAAAGACGGCTTTTTTCCCTTTTCCCAGGCGAAAACGGACAACGATTGGCGTTGTGCGCTGCTCGTCACGGGTGGCGTCACGGAGGAGTGTCGATGAGAACCTGGAACGTCATGCTCGTGGACCATGATCGGCTGTTTTCGGCGGCGCTGGGAACGCTCATCAGCGGCGGCCCGTTCCGCGTCTGTCACCACGCCACGACGGTGGAGGACGCCGAGGCGGCCATCGCGCAGGGCGTGCAGCCCGACCTGATCGTGGTGGCGCTTGGGGATGCGACGAACGACGAGGCCGGCGGGGTGAAGCGGCTGCGCGCCGCCACCAGCGCGCGCATCGCCGTTCTGGCCGACGCCATCGCCGACCGCACGCTGTCGCTGTCGCTGAAGGCCGGCGCCGACGCCTACCTGAACAAGTCGATGTCGAGCGAGTCCCTGCTGCGCGCGTTGCAGTTGGTCATGCTGGGCGAGGTGGTCTACCCGACCCACGTCGCCAGCCTGCTGATCGCCAACGCGAACACCGAACGCCCGCAGCCCGAGCGTGCCCAGCCCACCAACAACGAGCTGTCGAAGCGCGAGATCCAGATTCTGCGCTGCCTGCTCGCCGGACAGTCGAACAAGGCCATCGCGCGCAACCTGCACATCACGGAATCGACCGTGAAGATGCATTTCAAGAACGTGATGCGAAAGATCAACGCCCAGAACCGCACGCAAGCCGCGGTGTGGGCGATCCAGAACGGCCTGTCGCCGCTGGCGTCCGTCTAGAGAGTTCGTCCCCTCTCCCAGCGCAGCGGAGAGGGGACGGTGCATCGTCACTCCGCCGCGTGGCGGTGGCCGCCGTGGCGGCCCTCGGCGAACTCCTCGACCATCTTGCGGCAGAAGGCCGGCAGGTCGTCCGGCTTGCGCGACGTCACCAACCCCTGATCGGTGACCACCTCGCTGTCCTCCCAATTCGCTCCGGCGTTGCCAAGATCGGCTCTCAGCGACGGCCACGAGGTCATGCGCCGTCCCTTCACGCCGCCCGCGTCGATCAGCGTCCAAGGTCCGTGACAAATCGCGGCGATCGGCTTGCCCGACTGGACGAAGCTGCGCACGAATTCGATGGCCTTCGGCTCCAGCCGCAGCGCATCGGGATTGATGACGCCCCCCGGCAGCACCAGCGCGTCGAAGCTTCCGGGGTCCGCCTGGTCAAGCGTCGTGTCCACGTCCACCCGGTCGGCCTTGTCGTGGTGGTTCCAGCCTTGAATCTGGCCGCCCTGAGGGGCGACGATCCGCACCTCGGCGCCTTCGTTGCGCAGCGCCTTCACCGGTTCGGTCAATTCGACCTGCTCGAAGCCGTCGGTCGCCAGAACCGCGACGGTCTTCTTCTCGAGTTTTCCTGCCATGGGATCACCTCCTCGGTTGGCCTGTCCGGTCAGCAACCGGCGTACCTCTGGGGAGTTCCCTCCGGAACCGCCATGCACCTCCCATGTTCCCTTTGACGGACCGCGCGTCACAATCGGGAGCACAGACCCATGCGTTACAGCGGCACTTCGGCGGGCATCCTCGCCGCGTTCGCCATCGCCACGTCCCTGACCCTGGGCGTTCCTCAACCCGCCCAGGCACAACCCTCCCACTCCGCCGAAATGGTGCGGACCGCGGAGGCATCCTACCCCCGGCTCTACCAGGGCTGGCGGGCCGGCGTGATTGTCGGCACCGAGGTCGAGGGGCTGCTTGGCGAGGAGCTTGGGCAGGTGGTCGACCTCGTCGTCGGACCGGACGGACGGCTGGAAAGCGCGGTGATCGAGGCGAGCGGCATGCTCGACGTCGGCGAGGCGCGCTTCACCGTGCCCTGGCACCAGCTCATGCCCGGATCGGTGGACGGCATCCTGGCCTATCCGGTCACCGGCCCCGACACGCTCGACCTGATCCGGCGTCAGCAGCAGGCGGCCAGCCGCCCCGGCGACTGGCGCGTCTCCGCCCTGATCGGCCAGCCGGCCAACACAGCGGGCGGCGCGACGGAGGCCGGCTTCTTCGGCACGGTGGAGGATCTGGTGTTCGACCGCAACGGCGCGCTCAAGGCCGTCGTGGTGACCCCGGAGCCGGACGGTGAAGGCCCCTACGCCGTCGCCTGGAACGCGGCGGCGCTGGAGCCGGGCCTGACCTCGGTCACGCTGCAGGCGACGCCGGACCAGGTGAAGGCGCTCGGCTCCTTCGACGCGGCGCGCATGAAGGAGTTCAACACCGCGCGCCTGAACCAGGGCGCCCAGGCGCGCCAGGAATAACCCCCGCGCGAAAACGCGCTTATCGGGCCGCCGGGCGGGCCACGCCGCCGACCGCCGGGCGGCTGGCCGCGGCGGCGGAGCGGCCGTAGCGGGCGACCGTCAGGCCGTCCATGTCGATCTCCGTCTGGCGACCGCCGACCACGTCGGCGACCACCCGGCCCGAGCCGGCGGCCATCGTCCAGCCCAGCGTGCCATGGCCGGTGTTCAGGAACAGGTTGCGCACCGGGGTCGAGCCGACGATGGGGGTGCCGTCCGGCGTGTTGGGCCGCAGGCCGGTCCAGAACTCCGCCTTCGACAGGTCGCCGCCCGTCGGGAAGAGGTCGCTCACCACATGGTCGAGCGGGCCGCGGCGGCCCGGACGCAGGGTCAGGTCGAAGCCGGTCAGTTCCGCCGTTCCGCCGACGCGGATGCGGTCGCCGAGGCGGGTCACCGCGATCTTGTGGGTCTCGTCCATCACCGTGGATTCCGGAGCGCCCGCCGGATCGACGATGGGCAGCGTCAGCGAATAGCCCTTCACCGGATAGACCGGCAGGTCCAGCCCGAACGGCTTCACCAGTGTCGGGGAGTAGCTGCCCATGGCGACGACGTAGGAATCGGCGGTCAGCGTGCCGGCGTCGGTCACCACGCCGGTGACGCGGCGCCCATCGCTTTCCAGCTTGCGGATGGCGGTGTTGTAGCGGAACTCCACCCCCATCTCCGTCGCCAGCGCGGCCAGCGCGTTGGTGAAGCGGAAGCAGTCACCCGTCTCGTCACCCGGCAGCAGCAGGCCGCCGACGATCTTGTCCTTGACCAGCCGCAGCGCCGGCTCGACCGCCGCGCAGCCCTCGACGTCCAGCAGGCTGTAGGGCACCTTGAAGCGGTCCAGCACGGCCATATCGGTCGCGGCGGCGTCCACCTGCTTTTGGGTGCGGAAAAGCTGGAGCGTGCCCTTGGCGCGCTCGTCGTAGCGGATGCCCGTCTCGTCGCGCAACGCGCGCAGGCAGTCGCGGCTGTATTCGGCCAGCCGGACCATGCGGCCCTTGTTGATCTCGTAGGAACGCTCGTTGGCGTTGGCCAGCAGCTTCAGGCACCAGGACCACATGGCCGGGTCGAGCTTCGGCCGGATCACCAGCGGGGAATGCTTCATCAGCATCCACTTCACGGCCTTCGCCATCAGGCCCGGCGCCGCCCAGGGGGCGGAGTAACCCGGCGACACCTCGCCCGCGTTGGCGTAGCTGGTCTCCAGCGCCGGGCCGGGCTGCCGATCCACCACCGTGACCTCGTGCCCGGCCTTCGCCAGGAAATACGCGGTGGAAACGCCGATGACGCCGCTGCCGAGGACGATGACGCGCATGTGAAGGCTCCCGAGATCACGGATTTGTTCGCATCCCATTCGCAAACGCGATGCCAAGTGCCGGAATCCGCGGAAACACTGGGGTGGACGGTTGGGCGCCAGACGGCATCTGTACATTAATCGTTACACGGTAGCCGGAAAGCGCTTCCCGTACCCCTGACAAACAGAGCCAGAACAGCGACTTGCCATCACCGTATAAAAAACGTTACGGTGTACACATATGTTTACGGATGCACCCATTGTTGGTACACTCATCCCTCCACCGGGGAGAGCCATGCGCATCGACGTCCTGTTTACCGACCGGGTCGGCATCGCCCACGAAATCCTGGCCGTTCTCGCCAAGCGGCGCCTGAACGTCGTGGCGGTCGAGGTGGACCCGCCGCACATCCACATCGACGCGCCGGAACTGGACGTGCCGGGCTTCGGCGCGCTCGACGCGGCGTTGCGCGCCGTCCTTGGCGTGGAGTCCGTCACCCCCATCGACATCCTGCCCGGCACGCGGCGGCGGTTGCATCTGGACGCCCTGCTGGCCGCCCTGCCCGACCCGGTTCTGGCGGTGGACCGCGCGGGCCGCATCGTCGTGGCGAACGCTGCCGCGGCGACGGTCGCCGGGCGCAGCGAGGCCGACCTGACCGGCGCCGATTTCGGGCGGCTGTTCGGCGATGCCGAGTTGTCCGACCTGCTGGTGGACAACGGCTTCCGCCTCGCCGCCGGGCAGGAGGTCACGCTGAACGGCCAGCCCTTCCTGCTCGACGTCACCCCCATCGTGGAGGACGGGCGCGCCGCCGGCGGCGTCGTCACCCTCTTCGCACCGAGCCGGTTGGGCGAGCGGCTGAACGCGCTGCAGAACTTCGACGAGGGCGGCTTCGACCGCATCCTCGGCGAGTCCGCTCCGGTCCGCTCGCTGAAAGCGCGGGCGGCGCGGGTCGCGGCGGTGGACGCGCCGCTGCTGATCCTGGGCGAGACAGGCACCGGCAAAGAGTTGATCGCCCACGCCTGCCACCGCGCCAGCCCGCGCCGCGACAAGCCCTTCCTGGCGCTGAACTGCGCCGCCGTGCCGGAAAGTCTGGCGGAGAGCGAGTTGTTCGGCTACGCCCCCGGCTCCTTCACCGGGGCGCAGCGCGGCGGCAAGCCCGGCCTGCTGGAACTGGCTCATGGCGGCACCGTCTTCCTCGACGAGATCGGGGAAATGTCGCCTTACCTCCAGGCCAAGCTGCTGCGCTTCCTGAACGACGGGCGCTTCCGCCGCGTCGGCGGCGACCGCGAGCAGACGGTGGACGTGCGCGTGGTCAGCGCCACCCACCGCGACCTCGACGCCATGGTCGCCGAGCACAGCTTCCGCGAGGACCTGTTCTACCGGCTGAACGTGCTGTCGCTCCAGGTCCCGGCGCTGCGCGAGCGCGGCGACGACATCCTTCTGCTCGCCCGGCACTTCATCGCCCGCGCCTGCGCCCAGGCCCGCCGGCCGCCCTGCCGGCTGACCGTGGCGGCCAGCGCCGCCCTGCTCGCCAACCCCTGGCCGGGCAACGTCCGCCAGTTGGAAAACGTCATCTTCCGCGCCGTGACGATGAGCGACGGCGCCTATCTCGACGCCGCCGACCTGGAGCTGGCCGGGGCGCGCATGGAGGCCGAAACCGGGGCCGAGCCCGCCGAGCCGTCCAGCTGGGACGAGGCGGCGGCGGCGTTCGAGCGCGGCCTGCTCCGTCGCCTCTACCCGCGCTACCCATCCAGCCGCAAGCTGGCCGCCCGGCTCCACACCTCGCACACGATGATCGCGAACAAGCTGCGCAAGTATGGGATTCCGGACGGGACCTGAAATCCGCGCGCTAGATGCGCGAGCGTTCCGCCTTGCTGTAGTTGCTGAAATGGCCCTCCGCGGCGGCGGCGCCGCGGGCGGTCTTGAGGAACTTGTCGGCCTTGGTGTCGGGCGCGATGCGCGCCACCTTCCGCTCCAGCGCCGCCGAGCCGCAGGACGCGCAGACGGGGGTGTCCGACGAGCGCACCAGCGCTTCGAAGTCGTGGTCGCAGGTGGTGCAGCGGTAGGAGTAGAGCGGCATGGGAGTCCTCACACGGGTCGGGAACCAAGCGCACCCATCCTATCACGTAATTTTCTTATGGGTATAGCGCAGTGCAGCAACCCCACCCCGCCGCAGCGATCTGCGCTAGGATCGCTCAGCGATAAATATGGAGGAACGGGTGATCTACGCCTTCAACGACAAGGTCCCGCAATTGTCGCCCGCCTGCTGGGTGGCTCCCAACGCCACGGTCGTCGGCGACATCCTGCTGGAGGAGGACGTGTCCGTCTGGTGGGGTGCGGTCATGCGCGCCGAGGAGGAGCGCATCCACATCGAGGCCGGCAGCAATGTCCAGGACAACGCCGTCCTCCACGTCGATCCCGGCTTCCCGCTGCTCATCGGCAGGAACGTGACCATCGGCCATCTGGCGATGGTGCATGGCTGCACCGTCGGCGACGGCAGCCTGATCGGCATCGGCGCCACGGTGCTCAACGGTGCCCGCATCGGCCGCGACTGCCTGATCGGCGCTCACGCCTTCATCGCCGAGGGCAAGGAGATCCCCGACCGCTCGCTGGTGCTCGGCGCGCCGGGCAAGGTGGTGCGCACGCTGTCGGACGAGGATGTTGAGCGCATGCGCGCGCCCGCCGCCGTCTACCAGCAGCGGTGGAAGAGCTACGCCAAGGGGCTGCGCCCGATCTCCGCCCCCGGCACCGTTCCAGGCCAGCCCTGACGCGCCACCGCGTGGGGCGCCCTCAGGCTCCGGCGCCCCTGATGAAGAAGTACAGGGTCAGCCCCACGCCGATCGACACCACCACCCATTTCATCACGTCGCGGCTGACCCGCTTCGCCGCGTGGGCGCCGGCATAGCCGCCGGCGATGGCCGACACGGCCATGACGGCGGTTTCCGGCCAGGACACCGCGTCGGACAGGCAGAAGGCCGCCACCGCCGCGCCGTTCATCAGCGCGGCCAGCAGGATGCGCAACCCGTTCATGGCGTGAATGTCGCGCAGGCCGAACAGGGTCAACGCCGCCAGCATCAGGAAGCCGATCCCGCCGCCGAAATAGCCGCCGTAGACGGCGATCACGAACTGCACGACCAGAACGGAGCGACCGCTCAGCCGCAGCCGGGCGGCCAGCGTCGGCATGAAGCTGCCGACCGCGAAGACCGCGGTGGCGAACAGAAGCAGCCAGGGCACCAGCCCGGCGAAGGCGCGGTCCGGCGTGGTCAGCAGAAGGATCGCCCCGACCACCCCGCCGACGAGGCTGACCACGGAGAAGGCGGTGACGCTGACCTCCGTCACGCCGCGGATCTCCTTGCGGTAGGCCCAGGCGCTGGCCATCTGGCCGGGGAACAGGGCGACGGTGCTCGACACGTTGGCGCTGACCGGCGGCACCCCGGCGAACAGCAGCGCCGGGAAGGTGATGAAGGCCCCGCCACCGGCGACCGCGTTGAGAACACCCGACGCGAACGCCGCGACCATCAGCAGCACCATGGCAAGCATCGCATCCCCACCCTCAGCCAACTCACGTATTTGGCATACCAGCTATCGTTGTGTGGACCCTGACAAACGCCATAGGAGGCGGGTGAACGCCGTGGGTGCAGCCGCGCGGCTCAGCGACCCACCCTCATAAAAAAATGCGATTCCGCTGATTGTTTGTCACATTAGCCATTGACGCTCCATGGCATTTGGTATACCAAATACCCATCGCCTGCCACTGCCCGATGCCCAGGTGCCGCCGACGGCCTTCGACCGGCCCGACGCGGCCCCACCGGTCAAGCTCCGGTCCCCCGCGGGGGTCTCCGTGCAGGGCGCGCTTACGCAACCCGCTGTCTGGTGGAGGGCTCGCCATGAAAGTCGCCGACATTCTTCGGACCAAGGAATCCCGCGTCGTCACCGTGCGTTCCGGCGAAACCATCGAGGAGGCGATCCGGCTGATGAAGTCGGAGAACATCAGCGCCCTGGTGGTCAAGGACGTCTGCCGGACCGAGGGCAACGCCGTCGCCGGCATGCTGTCGGAGCGCGACGTGGTCTATGCGCTGCTGGAGCGCGGCGCCTCCGTTCTGAAGACGCCGGTCTTCATGCTGATGTCGCGCGCGCCGCAGACCTGCTCGCCCGACGACAGCGTCGTCCACGCGCTGGAGCTGATGGACCGCCATCACATCCGCCATCTGCCGGTGCTCGACGGCGCCACGCTGGTCGGCGTGGTCAGCGCCCGTGACTTCACCAAGCTTCAGCTCACCGAGATGATCGCCCACACCCAGCCGCCGGCCCAGGAATCCCCGGTCTACGCCCACTGAGGCGGCCCGGCGAAAGCGCACAGGCCCCAGCCAGAAGGCCCGCCGTCCCATCGGACGGCGGGCCTTTCGTCATGGCCGCAAACCGTCAGTCGCCAACGCCCTCGTCGGCCCCCTCGGCCCAGCGCAGCAGCAGCGCCATGGCCTCCGGAGGCTCGGGGCGGATCATCGGCACGCTGCCCAGGATCACTTGGCCGGCCCCGCCGTCCACGGTGATGATCTCACCCGCCCGGACGGTCAGGTCGCCCACGGTCATCACGCCGGCCGCCGGATCGACGCGCAGCATGCGCGCTCCGGTGACGCAGGGCAGCCCCATGGCGCGGGCGACGGTGGCGGCGTGGCTGGTCGCGCCGCCGCGGGCGGTCACCACCGCGCAGGCCACCTGCATGCCGTGCACGTCGTGGGGCGAGGTTTCCGGACGGCAGAGCACCACCGCCACGCCCTCCGCCGCCAGCCGCACCGCATCGTCCGAGGTGAAGACCGCGACGCCGGTCGCCGCCCCGGAGGAGGCCGGCAAACCGCAGGCGATCACCTCGCGGGGGGCGTCGGGATCGGCGATGGGACGCAGGCTGTCGGCCAGCGCCGGCAGGTCGGCGCGCCGCACCGCCTCGGCCCGCGAGATGATGCCGGCCTGCGCCATCTCGGTGGCGATCCGCACCCCCGCCTCCGGCGTCCGCTTGCCGGCGCGCGACTGAAGGATGAACAGGCGGCCCTGCTGGACGGTGAACTCGATCTCCTGCAGGTCGCCGAAATGGCGCTCCAGCCGGTCGGCGATGCGGCCCAACTCGGCAAAGGCCGCGGGGGCGACCGCCTCAAGCGAGGCATCAGCGCCGGCCAGCGGGCCGGGCGTACGCAGGCCGGACACGATGTCCTCGCCCTGGGCGTCGGCCAGGAACTCGCCGCACAGCACGGCTTCGCCGGTGGACGGGTCGCGGCTGTGGGCGACGCCGGTGCCGGAGGCGCCGCCGCGGTTGCCGAACACCATCGCCTGCACCGTCGCCGCGGTGCCCCAGTCGTCGGGAATGCCGTGCACCGCCCGGAACGCCACGGCGCGGGCGTTGCTCCAGGAGCGGAAGATGGCCCCGATGGCGGCGAAGAGCTGGGTCCGCGCGTCCTGCGGGAAGGGCTCCCCCGCCTCGCGCTCGATCACGTCGCGGTAGGCGCCGGCCACGGCGCGCCAGTCGGCGGCGTCCAGGTCGGCGTCGCGGGTCATGCCGCGCGTCTCCTTGTAGGCCTCCAGCGCCGCGTCGAAGACGTGGGCGCCAACCCCCTGCACCACCGTGCCGTAGGTCTGGATCAGTCGACGGTAGCAGTCGTAGGCGAAGCGGGCGTCGCCGCTGCGCGCCGCCAGCCCCGTCACCGTCGCGTCGGTCAGGCCGAGATTCAGGATGGTGTCCATCATGCCGGGCATCGAGGCCCGCGCGCCGGAGCGGACCGACACCAGCAGCGGGCTCTCCGACCCGCCGAAGCGCCCCCCCGCCACGGCTTCCAGCCGGGCCAGCGCCTCCTCGACCTGGGCGGCCAGTCCGGCGGGGAACCCGCCCTGCCCGGCGCGGTGCCGGCGGCTGGCTTCCGCCACGATGGTGAAGCCCGGCGGCACCGGCACGCCCAGCCGCGCCATCTCGGCCAGCCCGGCGCCCTTGCCGCCCAGCTCGGCCAGCATGCCGCCGTGCCCCTCCGCACCGCCATCGCCGAAGGCGTAGACCCACCGCGGTCCATTGGCCGCCTGTCCATTGGCCGCCGGCAGCGCCGCGTGCCCGGCAACCACGGCGGCACCGACGGCGATGGGGCCGCTGATGTCGGTGGAGCCTTGGATCATGGACTGGTGGAACATGGACCTATCCTCGCGTCGGCGTGGTGTTCAGGCACCCTGTGGACATGAACGGAAAATTTCTCCGGTCAAATCGATATCTTATTTCCTCATAATGCCACTTTGCGAACTGAGTGCAATGCACAAATAGTCGCATTTGCGACGATAACGCTTCGGCGTCGAAAAAAGGCACGGGAAATTCCGCATAGCGGAATTTTAGGCGAATTGCTGACCAGAAATGCGCGACGCCGAGCCCGGAATGCCCGGGCGCACAGCCCAAGCGCTCAGCCCAGCCGCGCCTGCTCCAGCGGGACCTGGGTCAGGGGATAGCCAAGCCCGTCCGGGATGCTCAGCACCGGACCGTCCGGAGTGTCGGCGGGACGCGGCAGGATGGCGGTCAGGGGGTGGAAACGCGCGGCCTCCTCCATCGCGTGGCGCACCGTGCGGCAATCGGCCAGACGCAGAAGGGTCATGCGGGTGGCGAAGACCAGCGACAGCCGCTCGGCCGCCGCCTCGGCCAGGATGGCCCGCGGCGTGCCCCAGAATCCGGCGACCGCCTCCACCCCGTCGACGACGGCGGTCTGGCGCGGCGGCGCCTTGGCGAGGAAGAACAGGGTGTCGTAACGCCGCCACACGCTCTCCGGCGTGACCCAGCGGGCGAAGGGCACCAGCGCCGCCACGTCCGGCTCCAACCCCGCCGCCAGCAGCCGGTCCAGGAAGGTCCCGCCCGACGCATTGCGCAGCCCGTCGAGGACGGCAGAATCCACCGTGCCGCCGGCCATCAGCAGCCCGCACTCCTCGAACGCCTCGCGGATCGCGGCCATCCGCTGCGGCATGTCGTCGGTCAGCGGCAGCGACAGCTCCCGCCAGGGAAGCGCGCTGTCCTCCGCGTCCAGCCGCCCGCCGGGAAACACCGTGGCGCCGGGCGCAAAGCGAAGGTCGCGGTGGCGCTGGATCATGAAGACCTCCAGCCCGTCCACGCTGTCGCGCAGAAGGATCAGGCCGGCGGCGGAAAGCGGCTCGACAGGCGTGTTCATGGCATCGTCCTGGCTGATCGCGGGCGTTCAGTGTCCGCCCAGGGCTCACCCCCGGTCAAACCAACCGTGTGACTTCCCGCTATGTGGAAAAGCCATAGCGGCGGTTTGACCCCCGCCCCACCCCGGTCGCAGCATCGCCCCAAGCACCACCCAGTCATCGTCAAGTCATCGCCCTCTCAGGAGGCCCGCGCCATGCAGCGCAACCGCAGCACCAAGATCGTCGCCACTCTGGGGCCGGCCAGCTCGACCTACAGCCAGATTTTCGCCCTCGCCGAGGCCGGCGTGGATGTCTTCCGCCTGAACGCCAGCCACGGCACGCAGCGCGACCACGCCGAGCGCTACCGCCAGATCCGAGCGGTCGAGGAGACGGTCGGGCGCCCCATCGGCGTGCTTCTCGATCTTCAGGGTCCGAAGCTGCGCGTCGGCACCTTCAAGGAGGTGGCGGTGATCCTGGCCGGCGGCGACCGCTTCCGCCTCGACCTCGACCCCACCCCCGGCGACCGCAGCCGCGTCTGCGTTCCCCATCCGGAGATCTTCGCCAGCCTGGAGCCGGGCCACGAGCTTCTGCTGAACGACGGGCGCATGCGCCTGCGCGTGCTGAGCTGCGGCCCCGACCACGCGGAGACCGAGGTCATGGTCGGCGGCACCCTGTCCGACCGCAAGGGCATGAACGTCCCCGGCACCACGCTGGCCCTCAGCGCCCTGTCGGAGAAGGACCGCAGCGACCTGCAGTTCGGCCTGACGCTGGGCGTGGACTGGATTGGCCTCAGCTTCGTGCAGCGGCCGGAGGACATCCTGGAGGCGCGCGCCCTGATCGGCGACCGCGCCCACATCATGACCAAGGTGGAGAAGCCCGCCGCCCTGCCTCGGCTGGAGGAGATCATCGCGCTGTCGGACGCGGTGATGGTCGCCCGCGGCGACCTCGGCGTGGAGCTGCCGCCGGAGGACGTGCCCGGCCTGCAGAAGCGGATGATCCGCCTAAGCCGCGCCGCCGGCAAGCCGGTGATCGTCGCCACCCAGATGCTGGAATCCATGATCACCGAGCCGACGCCGACGCGCGCCGAGGCGTCGGACGTGGCGACCGCCGTCTATGACGGGTCGGACGCCGTGATGCTGTCGGCGGAATCCGCTTCGGGCAAGCATCCGGTGGAGGCCGTGGCGATGATGGACCGCATCATCCGCCGGGTGGAGCGCGATCCCCTCTACCGCCGCATCATGGACTCTGAGCATCCGAGCCCGGAGGCGACCACCCCGGACGCCCTGTCCGCCGCGGCGCGCCAGATCGCCGAGACCATCTCGGCCGCCGGCATCGCCACCTTCACCAGCACCGGCTCCACCGCGCGGCGCGCCTCGCGCGAGCGTCCGACCGTGCCGATCCTCGGCCTCAGCGCCGAACGCGGGACCGCCCGCCTGCTGTCGCTGGCCTGGGGTGTCCATCCGGTGTGGACCGCCGACGTGGCGAATTTCGCGGAGATGGTCGAGCGGGCGAGCCTCGTCGCCGCCCAGGAGGGCATCGGCGCCCCCGGCCAGTCGCTGATCGTGACGGCGGGTGTCCCCTTCGGAACGCCCGGCACCACCAACAGCCTGCGCGTGGTCACGATCACCGCGAACGGTCTGAACAGCGTGACGACCGCGAAGCTCCACGAGCCGGTCTGACGCTCGTGTCCGCACCCCTCCCCCTCACCGGGGGAGGGACCTCACTCCAGGAAGTCGCAATGCTTCTCGACATGCGCCGCCAGACCCAGCGTGTGGTCGCGGATCAGGTGTTCGGCCTGGTCGACGTCGCGGCGTTCCAGGGCCTTGATGATTTCCTTGTGGTCGTTGATCGACCGCTCCGCCCGGTTGTCCTGGCCGATGGTCAGCTTGCGGATCGCGCGGATGTGGATGAACAGGTTGTCGGTCATCTCCTGGATCAGCTTGGAACCGCTGAGCCGGATGATGCTCTTGTGGAAGGCGATGTTGGCGTCGGAGTATTCGTTGACATGCTCCTTGGGGTTCCGCATCTCGAAGTTGCGGAACAGGTCCCAGAGGGTGCGGATGTCCTCGTCGGTCGCCTGCGTCGCGACCATCCGCCCGGCCATGCTCTCCAGCGCCGCCCAGACCTGGATCATCTCGACGATCTCGGCCTTGGTCTTGCGGATGACGAAGATGCCCCGGCGGGGCTGGAGGCGGATGAACCCCTCCTGCTCCAGCAGGGTCAGCGCCTCGCGGATCGGCGTCCGGCTGACGCCCAGCAACTCGCTGAGCTGCCGCTCCTCAAGCCGGATCTCGTCGTTATGGTCGTAGATGTCCATTTGCGAGATGGCTTGCTTCAACGCATGATACGCTTGAGCGCGGAAGGTCGATCCGGTGTCGAGCGGCTGGACGTTGATCGGCGGAGGGTTCATGGTCGGCACCGTTCCTCAATGCTGGCCGTCCGGAAGCACCCCACTGTGCGCCGGCCCGGTCGTGCGAAAGGCATCGCATCGTTTTCGTATATAAGATACCAGATGCATATTTCGGACTGAAAAGTCCAGAACCACGATAAGGAAAGGACGGTTTCGTCCGACCCCGATCCTTACGGTTGTCCAGCTTTCAAGGCCTTGAGCAGACCGGACAGGCTGTCCGGAGCCCGCATCACCGCACCCATGACCGCCACTCCGGCGGCTCCCGCGGCCAGACACTCGCCAATATTGCGCGACTCCGCGCCGCCGAGCGCGATGATCGGCAGGGGAGCCTCCGCGGCCAGGCGTCTCAACCCCTCCGTCCCGAGCGGCGGGCCGTAACCCGGCTTGCTTGGCGACGGAAAGACGGGCGACAGCGTGACGTAGTCCGCCCCGCCGGCCGCGGCCCGGCGAATCCCCTCCGCGTCGTGGGCGGACAGCCCGACCAGGGCGCCGGGGCCGAGGCGCTGCCGTGCCGCCGCCACGTCGGCCCCCTCGGGCAGATGGACCCCGTCCGTCCCCGCGGCCAGCGCCAGATCCGGATCGCCATGCAGCGTGACCAGCGCCCCCCAGGGCCGCGCCCGCTCCACCAGCGCATGCGCCAGGGCGATCTGCCGGGAGTCGTCGAGATCCTTCTCGCGCAGCGACAGCCAGCGCAAGCCCCCGGCGAACAGGCGCGCCGCCAGCTCCGGCAGGGGCTGCGCCGCCTGCCGCCGGTCCGTGATCGCCAGGAGGCGGGGACTCGGAATCGCCATCATCCGCTCACGATGACAGCGCCATCGGGACTGTGCAAGTGCAGCATAATTGTCCGAAGCGCCGTGAAGGACTGCCCCATTCGGCGCGATTTCCATCACGCGGAAAGGATTCGCCAACACTTTGCCAATAGCCGCCCTGCTGATGAAAGCTCAATCCAACGCAACAGCGACCCGTTACGCGAGGGAGGAGACCAAGCCATGGCTAGGATGATGGCGATTGAAGCGGCGGTGCATGTCCTGGAAAAAGAAGGCGTGTCCGTTTGCTTTGGCGTCCCCGGAGCGGCCATCAATCCGTTCTACGCGGCGCTGCAACGCAACGGCCGCATCGGCCACGTTCTTGCGCGCCATGTCGAAGGCGCGTCGCATATGGCCGAAGGCTACACGCGCGCCAAGGCCGGCAACATCGGCGTGTGCATCGGCACCTCCGGCCCCGCCGGCACCGACATGATCACGGGCCTCTATTCGGCCTCCGCCGACTCCATTCCGATCCTGTGCATCACCGGCCAGGCGCCGCGCGCCCGCCTGCACAAGGAGGATTTCCAGGCCGTGGACATCCCGTCCATCGCCAAGCCGGTCGCCAAGTGGGCGGTCACCGTGTTGGAGCCGGGGCAGGTCCCCTACGCCTTCCAGCAGGCCTTCCACCTGATGCGCTCCGGCCGACCCGGCCCGGTGCTGCTCGACCTGCCGATCGACGTGCAGATGGCCGAGATCGAGTTCGATCCCGACGCCTACGAGCCGCTGCCCACCTACAAGCCGGCGGCGACCCGCGCCCAGGTGGAGAAGGCGCTGGCCATGCTGAACGCGGCGGAGCGTCCGCTGCTGGTGGCCGGCGGCGGCATCATCAACGCTGACGCCAGCGACCGCCTGGTCGCGTTCGCCGAGGTCGTCGGCCTGCCGGTCATCCCGACCCTGATGGCCTGGGGCGCCATTCCGGACGACCATCCGCTGATGGCCGGCATGGTCGGCCTGCAGACCGCCCACCGCTACGGCAACGCCGCCATGCTGGCGTCGGACTTCGTGCTGGGCATCGGCAACCGCTGGGCCAACCGCCACACCGGCTCGGTCGACGTCTATACCAAGGGCCGCAAGTTCGTGCATGTGGACATCGAGCCGACCCAGATCGGCCGTGTCTTCGCGCCGGACCTGGGCATCGTGTCCGACGCCGGGGCGGCGCTTGACCTCTTCATCGAGGTGGCGAAGGAGTGGAAGGCCGCCGGCAAGCTGCGCGACTGGTCGGAGTGGGTGAAGACCTGCCAGGTCCGCAAGCGCTCCATGCTGCGCCGGTCGGACTTCGCCAACGTGCCGATCAAGCCGCAGCGCGTCTACCAGGAGATGAACACCGCCTTCGGCGAGGACGTCTGCTACGTCTCGACCATCGGCCTGTCGCAGATCGCCGGCGCGCAGTTCCTGCACGTCTACAAGCCGCGCCATTGGATCAATTGCGGTCAGGCCGGCCCGCTCGGCTGGACCCTGCCGGCGGCGCTCGGCGTGCGGGTGGCCGATCCGAAGCGCAAGATCGTCGCGCTGTCCGGCGACTACGACTTCCAGTTCCTGATCGAGGAGCTGGCGGTGGGGGCGCAGTTCAAGCTGCCCTACATCCATGTCCTGGTGAACAACAGCTACCTCGGGCTGATCCGGCAGGCGCAGCGCGCCTTCCAGATGGACTTCCAGGTCCAGCTCTCGTTCGAGAACATCAACGCCCCGGAGATCGGCGTCTACGGCGTGGACCACGTCGCGGTGGCCGAGGGTCTGGGCTGCAAGGCCATCCGCGTCACCGACCCGGACAACCTGCAATCCGCCTTCGCGCAAGCGCAGCAGTGGATGGACGAGTTCCAGGTCCCCGTGGTCGTCGAGGTCATCCTGGAGCGCGTCACCAACATCGCCATGGGCACGGAGATCAACAACATCACCGAGTTCGAGGACGTGCTGGACGTGCCCGCGGACGAGCCGGAGCTGGTGCGGGTCTGATCGGCACGCCGCGCGCCCAAATCCCCTCCCTCGCGCAGCGGGGGAGGGTCAGGGAGGGGGCAAGCGGCCCGACCAGTTCCACGTTCCCGCAGGGTGAAAAAGCGTCATCCCCGCGTTGACGCCCCCACCGTCACCCTTCGATCCTGACCGCCAACCGGCCAAGCCTGCAACGAACATCCGGCCCGAAACGACCATCCGGGAGAGAGACATGCCCAAGTTCGCCGCCAACCTGACGATGCTCTACAACGAGCTGCCCTTCCTCGATCGCTTCGCCGCGGCGGCGAAGGACGGCTTCACCGGCGTCGAGTATCTGTTCCCCTACGCCTTCGAGAAGGACGCGCTTGTCGAGCGTCTGGCCGCCAACCGGCTGACCCAGGTCCTGCACAACCTGCCGGCGGGCGACTGGGACGCGGGCGAGCGCGGCATCGCCATCCTGCCGGACCGCGTGGGCGAGTTCCAGGACGGGGTGGGCCGCGCCATCGAGTACGCCACGGCGCTGGGCTGCAAGCAGATCAACTGCCTCGCCGGCAAGGCCCCGGCGGGCGTGGCGGCGGACGCGCTGGAGCGCACCTTCGTCGACAACCTGTCCTTCGCCGCCAAGGCGCTGAAGCAGGCCGGCATCCGCTTCCTGATCGAGCCGATCAACACCCGCGACATTCCGGGCTTCCACCTGACCAACACCGCGCAGGCGGAACGGATCCTCGAGGCCGTCGGCTCCGACAACCTCTTCATCCAGTACGACGTCTATCACATGCAGATCATGGAGGGCGATCTCGTCCCGACCATGCAGCGCCTGCTGCCGAAGATCGCGCATGTCCAGATCGCCGACAATCCGGGCCGCAACGAGCCGGGCACCGGCGAGATCAACTACCCCTTCGTCTTCGCGGCGCTCGACCGGATCGGCTACGACGGCTGGGTCGGCTGCGAGTACAAGCCGGCCAAGGGGACCAGCGAGGGGCTGGGCTGGATGCGCGCCGCCACCACCGGCGAGACCGTCGCCGCCTGAGGGCCGCCGCCTGAGCGCCACCCCATTTCGACCGCCCGAACACAGAAGATTTGAGGACACAGCCATGAACGTTGGATTCATCGGTCTCGGCATCATGGGCCGCCCCATGGCCGGTCATCTGGCCGACGCCGGCCACACCCTGTTCGTCTACGACATCAACCCGGCCCCGGAAGACCTGCTCGCCAAGGGCGTCACCGCCTGCGGCTCCAGCCGCGAGGTGGCGCAGAAGGCCGACATCGTCTTCACGATGGTGCCCGACACCCCCCATGTGCAGGCCGCCCTGTTCGGCCCGAACGGCGTCGCCGAGGGGCTGTCCGCCGGCAAGATCGTGGTGGACATGTCCTCGATCTCCCCGATCGAGACGAAGGCCTTCGCCCAGCGCATCAACGAGCTGGGCTGCGACTACCTCGACGCCCCGGTGTCCGGCGGTGAGGTCGGCGCCAAGGCCGCCTCGCTGACCATCATGGTCGGCGGTCCGGACAAGGCCTTCGAGACGGTGAAGCCGCTGTTCGAGAAGATGGGCAAGAACATCACGCTGGTCGGCGGCAACGGCGACGGTCAGACGACGAAGGTCGCCAACCAGATCGTCGTCGCCCTGACCATCGAGGCGGTGGGCGAAGCCCTGCTGTTCGCGTCCAAGGCCGGCGCCGATCCGGCGAAGGTCCGTCAGGCCCTGATGGGCGGATTCGCCTCCTCGCGCATCCTCGAGGTGCATGGCGAGCGCATGGTCAAGCGCACCTTCGATCCGGGCTTCCGCATCGAGCTGCACCAGAAGGACCTGAACCTCGCCCTGGCCGGCGCCCGTGCGCTCGGCGTGTCGCTGCCCAACACGGCGACCTGCCAGGAGCTGTTCAACGCCTGCGCCGCCCAGGGCGGCAAGGCGTGGGACCACTCCGGCATGGTCCGCGCGCTGGAGCTGCTCGCCAACCACGAGATCGGCCAGAACCACCGCGTGACCGAACCCGCGGAGTGAGGCTGGAGTACTAGCCCCTTCTCCCCTCTGCTCACGCGCAGACGAAGTCTGCGCTGACGCGACAGGCGGACCTCCGGTCCGCCGAAAGGGGGGAGAGGGTTGGGGTGAGGGGGTTGCGCTGCTGCCGGACGTGCCGCCACGGACATCCCCCTCACCCTCCCCTCTCCCCAGAGGGGAGAGGGTAAACATTGCCCCCCGCGCCAAATTCGTTAGCATTCCCAGCACATGAGGACCGGCGCCGGTGAATGGCGCGGCTCAGGGAAGGGACACAACCAGACCATGACGACCACCGATCCCCGCGCGCTTCTGACCGACATGTTCCGCGCCGCCGTCGCCTCGGCGCAGCCGGCGCTGTGCGTGCCGCCGCACCTTCCGGAACCGCCGAAGGGCCGCACGGTCGTCGTCGGCGCTGGCAAGGCCGCGGCCTCGATGGCGAAGGCGGTGGAGGATCACTGGAAGGGTCCGCTGTCCGGTCTGGTCGTCACCCGCTATGGCCACAACGTGCCCTGCGAGCGGATCGAGGTGGTCGAGGCGTCGCACCCCGTCCCCGACGAGGCCGGCCAGCAGGCGGCGAAGCGCATCCTCGACATCGCCGCCTCGCTCGGCCCCGACGACCTGATGCTCTGCCTGATCTCCGGCGGCGGCTCCGCCCTGCTCGCCCTGCCGGCACCGGGCATCTCGATGGCCGACAAGCAGGCGGTGTCCAAGGCGCTGCTCCGTTCCGGCGCGAACATCACCGAGATGAACTGCGTGCGCAAGCACCTGTCCGCGATCAAGGGCGGGCGGCTGGCCGCCGCGACCAAGGCGCGGGTGGTCTCGCTGGTCATCTCCGACGTGCCGGGCGACGACCTGTCGGTGATCGCCTCCGGCCCCACCGTGCCCGACCCGACCAGCTACGCCGACGCTCTGGCCGTGCTGGAGAAGTACGGGATCACCCCGCCGCAGCCGGTCATGGACCATCTGCTGGCCGGCCGCGACGAGAGCCCGAAGCCGGGCGACCCGCGGCTGGAGCGCGTCAGCACGATCCTCGTCGCCACCCCGCAGATGGCGCTGGAGCGCGCGGCGGAGGTCGCCCGCAAGGCCGGCGTCACCCCGGTCATCCTCGGCAACGCGCTGGAGGGCGAGTCGCGCGAGGTGGCGCTCGTCCATGCCGGCATCGCCCGCCAGATCGTCGAGCACGACCAGCCGGCGGCCAAGCCCTGCGTCCTGCTGTCCGGCGGCGAGACCACGGTGACCGTGCGCGGCAAGGGCCGCGGCGGCCGCAACGCCGAATTCCTGCTGGCCCTGACCGTGGCGCTGGACGGCATGAAGGGCGTCCACGCCCTGGCTGCGGACACCGACGGCATCGACGGCACGGAGGACAACGCCGGCGCCCTGCTCACTCCCGACACGCTGGCCCGCGCCGCCGAGGCCGGCGTCAACGCCAAGGAACGGCTGGCCGACAACGACGGCTACAGCTTCTTCAGCGCGCTCGGCGACCTGCTGGTGACCGGACCGACCCTGACCAACGTCAACGACTTCCGCGCGGTTCTGGTCGTGTAAGCGGTGAGGCGCCGCCGGCCGATTTGATATATCACTTACGGCCAGAGCGGCGCCCGCTCACGAAAATTTGTTGATGACTTCACGGATTATCCGCCACACTCACCGTCAAGGCATCACGAATATGGCGTCTGGCATGCCACAGGCATCCAACCGGACAGCCCCGTTCGAAGGATAAAGCGAAGCGGTCGGGCACCCAACGCACCCCGCGCGCGCCAGGACAAGAACGAGATCGCGGACCATCCGGGAGGAACCATATGCGCCAAACCGGTGCGCAAAGCGCCCTGCCTGTCGGCGGGCGTTGGATGCAGTTGCTTGCCGGCGTCATCTGCATGTCGATGATCGCCAATCTCCAGTACGGGTGGACCCTCTTCGTCGAACCCATCGACGACAAGCACGGCTGGGGCCGTGCGGCCATCCAGGTGGCCTTCACCATCTTCATCGTCACCGAAACATGGCTGGTGCCCGTCGAGGGCTGGTTCGTCGACCGCTTCGGCCCGCGGATCGTCGTGCTGTTCGGCTCGCTGCTCTGCGCCGCCTCCTGGGCGCTGAACGCGGTGGCGGACTCGCTGCTCGTGCTCTACGTCGCGGCGGCCATCGGCGGCATCGGGGCGGGCGCCGTCTACGGCACCTGCGTGGGCAACGCGCTGAAATGGTTCCCCGACCGGCGCGGTCTGGCCGCCGGCATCACCGCGGCGGGCTTCGGAGCGGGTTCCGCCCTGACGGTGGTGCCCATCGCCACGATGATCGAGACCTCGGGCTACGAGGCGACCTTCATGGCCTTCGGGCTGGGCCAGGGTCTGGTGGTCTTCGCGCTCGCCTGGCTGCTGGTCGCCCCGCCCTCCGCTCCCCTCGCCCGCGGCGGCTTCGCCGCCCCGCCCGCACAGCGGCAGTACACGCCGAGCCAGATGGTCCGCACCCCGGTCTTCTGGGTCATGTACGCCATGTTCGTCATGGTGGCCGGCGGCGGGCTGATGGCGACGGCCCAGCTCGGCCCGATCGCCCAGGATTTTGGGCTGGCCCACGCGCCGGTCAGCATCCTCGGCCTGACCCTGCCCGCTTTGACCTTCGCCCTGTCGATCGACCGGGTGCTGAACGGGCTGACCCGCCCCTTCTTCGGCTGGGTGTCCGACCACATCGGGCGCGAGAACACCATGTTCATCGCCTTCGCGATCGAGGCGGTGGGCATCGTCGCGCTCAGCCTCTACGGCCGCGACCCGGTGGCCTTCGTGCTGCTGACCGGTCTTGTCTTCTTCGCCTGGGGCGAAATCTACAGCCTGTTCCCCGCCTGCTGCGCCGACACCTTCGGGTCGAAGTTCGCCGCCAGCAACGCCGGGCTGCTCTACACCGCCAAAGGCACGGCGGCGCTGCTGATCCCCTTCGCCAACATCATCGCCGACGCGACGGGAAGCTGGCACGCGGTCTTCCTGCTGGCCGCCGCGGTCAACGCGCTGGCCGCCGTGCTGGCGCTGTTCGTCCTGCGCCCGATGCGCAACCGCATGGCCGCCGGGTCGCTGGACGCGCGCAGCGGCCGGAGCGTGACGGCAACACCTTGACGCTCTTTTCCCCTTTCCCCCCGCTTGGGGAAGGAGCCGAAGCGAGGGGGCGCCCGCGAGGGCGTCCCCTTTTCGATTCGGGGGTCAGTCCGCCGCCTGCCCCTCCTCCAGATAGATCTCCCCACCCTTGGCGCGGAAGCTCTCCGACATCTCGGCCATGCCGGAGTTGGCGTAGTCCCGCACCTCCTGCGTGATCTTCATCGAGCAGAATTTCGGCCCGCACATCGAACAGAAATGCGCGACCTTCGCCCCCTCCGCCGGCAGGGTCTGGTCATGGAAGCGCTCCGCCGTCTCCGGGTCGAGCGACAGGTGGAACTGGTCGCGCCAGCGGAACTCGAAGCGGGCGCGCGACAGGGCGTCGTCGCGTTCCTGGGCGCCGGGATGGCCCTTGGCGAGGTCGGCGGCGTGGGCGGCGATCTTGTAGGTTACCACGCCCACCTTGACGTCGTCGCGGTCCGGCAGCCCGAGATGCTCCTTCGGCGTGACGTAGCAGAGCATCGCCGTGCCGAACCAGCCGATCATGGCGGCGCCGATGGCGCTGGTGATGTGGTCGTAGCCCGGCGCGATGTCCGTGGTCAGCGGCCCGAGCGTGTAGAAGGGCGCCTCGCCGCACAGCGCCAGCTGCTTGTCGACGTTGGCCTTGATCTTGTGCATGGGCACATGGCCCGGCCCCTCGATCATCACCTGCACGTCGTGCTTCCAGGCGATCTTGGTCAGCTCGCCCAGCGTCTCCAGCTCGGCGAACTGGGCGGCGTCGTTGGCGTCGGCGATGGAGCCGGGACGCAGCCCGTCGCCCAGCGAGAAGGCGACGTCGTACGCCTTCATGATCTCGCAGATCTCCTCGAACCGCTCGTAGAGGAAGCTCTCGCGGTGGTGGGACAGGCACCATTTCGCCATGATCGAGCCGCCGCGCGACACGATGCCGGTGGTGCGCTTCGCGGTCAGCGGGATGTGCGCCAGACGGATGCCGGCGTGGATGGTGAAATAGTCCACCCCCTGCTCCGCCTGCTCGATCAGCGTGTCGCGGAAGATCTCCCAGGTCAAGTCCTCGGCCTTGCCGCCCACCTTCTCCAGCGCCTGATAGATCGGCACGGTGCCGATGGGGACCGGGCTGTTGCGCAGGATCCATTCGCGGGTGGTGTGGATGTTGCGGCCGGTGGACAGGTCCATCACGGTGTCGGCGCCCCAGCGGATCGACCAGACCATCTTGTCGACCTCCTCCCCCACCGAGGACGCGACGGCGGAGTTGCCGATGTTCGCGTTGATCTTGGTGAGGAAGTTGCGGCCGATGATCATCGGCTCCGATTCGGGGTGGTTGATGTTGGACGGGATGATCGCCCGCCCGCGCGCCACCTCGTCGCGGACGAACTCCGGGGTCACATGGTCGGGGATGGAGGCGCCGAAGTCGTCGCCGTCCCGCGCCGCCGCTTCGGCCAGCCGCTGGCGGCCCAGATTCTCGCGGACGGCGATGTACTCCATCTCCGGCGTGACGATGCCGGCGCGGGCGTAGGCCATCTGCGTGACCGTCCGGCCCGGCTTGCCGCGCAGCGGACGGCGCCCTGCGCGGTCGAAGACGGGCACGGCGCGCGTCTCGCCGACGCGAAGCCCGTCGTCCTCCGGACGGACCTCGCGGCCCTCATAGGCCTCGACGTCGCCGCGGGCCTCGATCCAGGAGCGGCGCAGCTCCGCCAGGCCGCGGCGGATGTCGGTCTGCACGGCGGGATCGCTGTAGGGGCCAGAGGTGTCGTAGACGCGCACCGGCGGCTCGCCGCCGCCCACATGGATGTCGCGCATCGCCACGCGCAGGTCGGGGAAGCGCTCCCCGGCCACATGAACCTTGCTGGACGAGGGCAGCGGGCCGGTCGTCACCGAAAAATGGTCGGACGGCGCGGCTTTCTGGGAAGCGGGGGGAAGAGTGTCGGGCATCTGCTGTGGATCTCCATCGCACATAGGATCGTTGGAGACCCGGGTGTGACGGAGCGGCAGAACGGACGACCGGAGCGGTCCCCATAAAGGGGTGCGCGATGGGGTGCGCGTGACCGTGGCCCGTTTGTTCCTGTCCCTACGCCGGTACGACCCGGATCAGGTTCAAAGGGTTCGGCGCCTTACGGCATCATCTCAGCCCCGTGCTATGGGGCTCCCCTTGGAACGTCGCCATGCTGAACCATCCGCCCCACCCACGTCAATGCGATTTAAGTCGCGATTCACGGCGAATCCCACCCGATCAATGCAAGCGACGCGATTCTGGTATCCATTATCTGGTATACAAAATCCTATTGCGCAGCCTGAGCCGGGCCGCTACGATGCATCACAACAACAAAAAGCAACGCCCCCTCCCGAGAGCCCGGAGCCCATCCCATGCTCGAATCCCAATTGATCGCCTTCGTCGCTCTGGCCGGCCTGATGGGCCACGGCCTGACCCTGCTGATGCGGGAGGACGACGAGTGGAATGCCGATCCGCAGGACGAGCAGCCGGATGGCCTCTGGTCGTCGGACCGCTTCAACCAGTCCGGCGAGGGCCACAACCGTCCCTTCTTCCTGGAATGAAAAAAGGCCGCCGCGCGGGGTGCGCGCGGCGGCCGTCATCCGAGATAAAGTCGTCCGAGATACGAAACCTGGAGCTTCGCGGGCCGATCAGTGGCCGGGCTGCACCGCCAGCCCACCCGTGCCCTGCTGGGCGGCGAGTTCGGCGTTTCGGGCATGGTGCTTGCGCAACATGGGCCGCAGGACCGCGATGGCGCAGAAGGCCGCGATGAGGTCCATGGTGGCGCAGATGTAGAGCACGGTCGCCCAGGTGCCGGTGGCCTCCATCAGCAGGTTGCCCAGCGGGACCAGCAGCGCCGCGACGCCCTTGGCGCAGTACAGCACGCCGTAGATCTTCGCCGCATGCTTGGTGCCGAAGGTGTCCGCCGAGGTGGCGCTGAACAGGCTGTACACTTCGCCCCAGGCCAGGAACACCAGACCCGACAGGATCAGGAACATGATCGGGTCGTGGCCGAAGCGGCTGAGCATCAGGATGCCGAGGCCTTCGAAGGTGAAGGCGATGAACATCGTCGCTTCACGGCCGATGTGGTCGGAGACGAAGCCGAACAGCGGACGGGAGATGCCGTTCATCACGCGGTCGAGCATCAGCGCGAAGGGCAGAGCCGCCATGGTGATGCCGAACAGGCTGATCGGGGCTTCCTTCACGCCCAGATCGTGGGCGATCACGCCGAGCTGGGCCACCGCCATCAGACCGCCGGAGACGGTGCAGATGAACATCAGCATCATGACCCAGAACACCGGCGTCTGCAGCGCTTCCTTCAGCGTGTAGTCGCGGCGGGACTGCAGGACCTTGGTCGAGGCCTTGACCTGATCCTTCTGCGGGGCGCGCAGGAAGTAGGCGGCGATGAGGATGATCGTGCCCTGCAGCAGGCCGAACCAGAAGAAGGTCGCCTGATAGCCCGAGGAGTGGATCATGTTGGCGATCGGCAGGATGGTCACGGCCGAACCGGCGCCGTAGCCGCCCGCGGTCAGGCCGACGGCGAGGCCGCGCTTGTCCGGGAACCACTTCAGGGCGCTGTTGACGCAGGTGGCGTAGACGCAGCCGACGCCGATGCCGCCGATGGCCGAACCGACATAGAGCATGCCGAGCGAGCCGGCGTAGCTGTCGACGATCCAGGAGAGGCCGGTCATCACGCCGCCGAAGGCGACGATGGCGCGGGGGCCGTAACGGTCGATGAAGTAGCCTTCGATGGGGGTCAGCCAGGTCTGGACGACGACGAAGACGGTGAAGGCGGTCTGGATCGAAGCGCGGGTCCAGCCATGGGTGGCCTGGATTTCCGGCACGAACAGCGTCCAGGCGTACTGGATGTTGGCCGCGGCCACCATGCAGACGATGCCGACGACAATCTGCATCCAGCGCGCGCCGTCGGAGATGGGCGCCTGCGAGCCGCCGGAACTGTTAAAAGCTGGCCTCTGGGATTCTGTCGATCCAACCATCATTCCCTCCCGTGGGATTGCGACGCTTTGATACCGGGCATGAGGGTCCCCTTGAGCCGGCGAGGCGGTGTCCGAGCGAGCGTCCGCATCGCCGCGTCATGGGCGGCCTTGTTCCGTGCCGATGTGAGTCATGGTTCAATGATGAGCTGGAGAGCCGGTCTCGCCGTCCCTGCGTTCGTGGCGCTCCAGATACGGCATATGGTATGCCAGAGACACGATTGTTGGCAACACGAACTTTTGGCGTGTTGCGCTTTTCATCCAAAAATTTTTCGGGCTTTCGAAAACCGGATCGTCGGCAGGGGTGGCCCCGCCCGAAAGGCGGGACCCGTCGGCACTCTGCGCAATCGCGGAAGGGAGGGGGCGAACGGCCTCAGGCGGCCGCGGAGGCGGCGCGGGACGAGGCGGTGACGGCGAGCGCCGCAATGGCCGCCGCCAGCGGCACGAAGGACACCCACAGCACCGAATCCCAACCGAAGGCGGCCAGCAGCCCGCCCGACGCGAAGGACCCCACCGCCATCGTGCCGAACACGATGAAGTCGTTGAGCGACTGCACCTGGGTCTTCTCCTCCGGCCGATGGCACTCCAGAACGAGGGCGGAGGCTCCGAGGAAGCCGAAGTTCCAGCCGACACCCAGCAGGATCAGGCTGACCCAGAAATGCGTCACGTCGACGCCGCCCAGCCCCACCACGGCGGAGGCGGCGATCAGGCCCAGTCCGGCGAACACGATGCGCGACGCGCCGAACCGCTCGACCAGACGCCCGGTGACGAAGCTCGGGGCGTACATGGCGATGACGTGCCATTGCAGGCCGAGGTTGGACGCCTCCTGCGACAGGCCGCACAGCCGCATCGCCAGCGGGGCGGCCGTCATGATGAAGTTCATCAGAAGATAGGAGACGACTCCGCACAGCGCGGCGGTGATGAATCGCGGCTGGCGCACGATGACGCCGAGCGGGCGGCCTCCGGCGGCCTCGGCGGCGGTTGGCATAGGCAGCCGCACGCCGGCCAGCACCAGCGCGGACAGCGCCGCCACGGCGGCCTGGGCGAGGAAGGTCGCCAGGAACAGGTACGGCGGCCAGACATCCATCGTGAAAGTGACGAGCTGCGGCCCGATGACCCCGGCGAACACCCCCCCAGCCATCACCGCCGACATGGCCCGCGGGCGCCGTTCCGGTTCGACGCAATCGGTCGCGGCAAAGCGGAAGGACAGGACCACGGCGGCGTAGGCGCCGCCGGGAATCATCGACGCGCAGAACAGCCAGAAAGACCCCAAAAGCACCGCCAGGGCGGACAGCAGACCGACGAGCACGCCGCAGCCGGTCCCCACCAGGAAGGCGGCGCGCCGCCCGTGCCGCCGCGCGATGGCCCCGGCGGGAATGGTGCAGACCGCCATGCCCACGACGAAGATGGAGAGCGGCAGCGTGGCGAGTGCCGGGCTCGGCGCCAGCGTGTTCCCGACGATGGCCCCCGTCGCGTAGACGACCACCGCGTTGGCGCCGGCCAGCGCCTGCGCGGTCGCCAGCCGCAGAACGTTCGCCGTCCCGTGAGGGTAAAGGCCCTGTGCATGAGGGGTGGGGTCGGCTTGGCTCATATCGGTGTCCGGGAATCGTTCGGTGACGGTTGCCCCACACCTACTGACCCGCCATCATGAATGAAAATGGTATTTTCTCATGATTGGATGAATGGGGATCATGAATGCTTGACCGCCAGATTCTCGCGATCCTGCGGGAGGTGGATCGGGCGGGCAGCGTCACCGCCGCCGCCGAACGCCTGAACCTCAGCCAGTCGGCGCTGAGCCACACGGTGCGCAAGTTCGAGGAGCGCTGCGGCGTGGAGATTTGGATGAAGAAGGGGCGCAGCCTCCGTTTCACCCAGGCCGGGCAGCATCTTTTGTCGCTGGCGCAGCGCCTGTTGCCGCAGTTCGAGCACGCCGAACGGGCTCTTGCCGACTTCGCGTCGGGGCGCCGCGGGGCCTTCCGGGTGGGCATGGAATGCCATCCCTGCCAGGCTTGGCTGATGCGGATGACCGCCCGCTACCTCACGCAATGGCCGGATGTGGAATTCGAGGTCCGCACCGCCTTCCGCTTCGATGGCCTGGGCGCGTTGCTCGACAACGAGATCGATCTGCTGATCACACCCGACCCCATCGAAACCCCCGACGTGCTGTTCACGCCGGTCTTCGACTATGAGCTGGTCCTCGTGGTCCATGAGACGCATCCGCTTGCCGCGCGCGGCGTGGCGCGGCCCGAGGACCTGCGCGCGGAGGAGCTGATCACCGTCCCGGTCGGCCTGGAGCGGCTGGACGTCTACACCCGCTTCCTCGTCCCGGCGCATTGCCGGCCACTCCGCCACAAGACGGCGGAGACGACCGACCTGATGCTCCAGCTCGTCGCCGCCCGGCGCGGGGTCACCGTCCTGCCGGACTGGCTGGTGCGGGAGGACGGCGCCGGCCTGCCCGTCCGCTGCGTGCGGCTGGGGAACGAAGGGATCGGCAAGAGCATTCATCTCGGCGTCCGCCGCGGCGAGGAGAGCGTGGATTACATCGCCGGCTTCCTTGCCCTCGCGCGGGCACCGGATCAATAAGCAAGTGAGCAAAAAATGGCCGTGCTGTTTCCAGCACGGCCAGTGATTTCGAGAGGCTCGCATAAATGCAGAGCAACAACCCGCCCGATACAAAGGGTGAAGCACCCTGTGCAAGACCAAGATGACTGGTCAGACCACTCGCCGCAATCCCTCATTTTTAGCTTTCCACATTGCGGAAACAGCCCCCTTCCCTGCCCGAATACACAACAAAGAAGACCGCGCCGTTGCCGGCGCGGCCAGTCACTTCGGGGAAACACCACTGCGAAGAAAACAGATCAGCCCTTGAAGACCTTGAGCATGGTGGAACCCAGGCTCGCGGGGCTGTCGGCAACGGCGATGCCGACGGACTTCATGAACTCGATCTTGAAATCCGCGGTGTCGTTGCCGCCGGAGATCACCGCGCCGGCGTGGCCCATGCGGCGGCCCGGAGGCGCGGTGCGTCCGGCGATGAAGCCGACGACCGGCTTCTTGGTCCCGGAGTCGCGGATGAACTCCGCGCCCTTGACCTCGGCGTCGCCGCCGATCTCGCCGATCATGATGATGCCCTCAGTCTCCGGGTCCTTCAGGAACAGCTCCAGGCTGTCCACGAAGTTCGTCCCGTTCACCGGGTCGCCGCCGATGCCGATGCAGGTCGTCTGGCCCAGACCCGCCGCGGTGGTCTGCGCCACCGCCTCGTAGGTCAGCGTGCCCGAGCGCGAGACGATGCCGATCTTGCCGCGCTTGTGGATGTGGCCCGGCATGATGCCGATCTTGCACTCGTCGGGCGTGATGATGCCCGGGCAGTTCGGCCCGATCAGGCGGGTCTTGGAGTTGCCCAGCGCCCGCTTGACGCGCACCATGTCGAGCACCGGGATGCCCTCGGTGATGCACACCACCAGCGGGATCTCGGCGTCGATCGCCTCCAGGATGGCGTCGGCCGCGAAGGGCGGCGGCACATAGATGACGCTGGCGTTGGCGCCGGTCTTCTCGACCGCGTCGGCCACCGTGTCGAAGACCGGCAGGTCGAGGTGCTTGGTGCCGCCCTTGCCCGGGGTGACGCCGCCGACCATCTTGGTGCCGTAGGCGATCGCCTGCTCGGAATGGAAGGTGCCCTGGGCTCCGGTGAAGCCCTGGCAGATCACCTTCGTGTTCTTATCGACGAGAACAGCCATCTTACGCGGCCTCCTTCACGGCCTTGACCACCTTCTCGGCGGCGTCGGCGAGGTTGTCGGCCGAGAGGATCGGCAATCCGGACTCGGCAAGGATCTTCTTGCCCAGCTCGACGTTCGTGCCTTCCAGGCGGACGACCAGAGGCACATGCAGCTTCACGTCGCGGGCCGCCGTGACCACGCCTTCGGCGATGACGTCGCAGCGCATGATGCCGCCGAAGATGTTGACCAGGATTCCGCTCACATTGGGATCGGAGAGGATCAGCTTGAAAGCCGCGGTGACGCGCTCCTTGGTGGCGCCGCCGCCGACATCGAGGAAGTTGGCCGGCTCGCCGCCGTACAGCTTGATGATGTCCATGGTGCCCATCGCCAGGCCGGCGCCGTTGACCATGCAGCCGATGTTGCCGTCCAGCTTGACGTAGTTAAGGTCATGCTTGGCGGCTTCGACCTCGGCCGGGTCCTCCTCGGCGACGTCGCGCAGCTCGGCCACGTTCTTGTGGCGGAACAGGGCGTTGTCGTCGAAGGCCATCTTGGCGTCGAGCGCCAGGATCTCGCCCGAACCGGTGACGATCAGCGGGTTGATCTCGACGATCGCGCAGTCCAGCTCGGTGAAGGCGCGGTACATGGCGGTCAGGAACTTCGCCGCCGCCCCGACCTGCTTGCCTTCGAGGCCGAGGGCGAAGGCAACCTTGCGGGTGTGGTAGCCCTGGATGCCGGTGGCCGGATCGACGGCGACCTTGACGATCTTCTCCGGCGTGTTGTGGGCGACCTCCTCGATCTCCATGCCGCCCTCGGTGGACGCCATGATGGTGACGCGGCCGGTGGCGCGGTCGACGAGCATGCCGAGATACAGCTCGCGCTTGATGTCGGCGCCCTCCTCGACGTAGAGGCGCTTGACCTCGCGGCCGTCCGGGCCGGTCTGCTTGGTGACCAGCACATGGCCCAGCATCTCGGCGGCGTTCTTGCCGACCTCCTCGATGGACTTGACGACGCGGACGCCGCCCTTGCCCTCGGGGTTGTCCTTGAAGCGGCCGGCGCCGCGGCCGCCCGCGTGGATCTGCGACTTCACGACCCACACCGGGCCACCCAGCTCGCGGGCGACGGTCTCGGCCTCCTCGGGAGAGAACGCGACGCCGCCGCGGGGCACCGCGACGCCGTACGTCTTCAGCAGGCCCTTGGCCTGATACTCATGGATGTTCATGGCTGTCTTCGGGTGTTTAAAATGGAAGGGTGCGGGGCGCAGGCCGGCATCGGCGCTGACGCTTTCCGCGCCGGCACCCTGCGTCCTGTGCTGAATCCGTGGAAGAATAACGGTGTGAGCCTGCGGCTCACCGGATGTGTGCGTCAACGCCCCCGCTCTTCGGGACTGCGTGCGCCTGTTATCCGTGCTGCATGGAGCGGGCGTCCCGTCGGGACGCCCCTGCCACGGCTGTCTTTACTCGGCGGCCATGCGGGGAACGACCAGCCCCAGCGCGCCGCTGTCGCGGACCTCGCCGATGCGGCGTTCGTCGAAGCCGAGCACCTCGCGCAGGATCTCGTCGGTGTGCTCGCCCAGCAGCGGGGAGCGGGTGACCTCGGTCGGGCTGTCCGACAGCTTGATCGGGTTGCCGACCGTCAGGTACTTGCCGCGCGTCGGGTGATCGACCTCGACGATGGTGCCGGTCTCGCGCAGCGACTGGTCCTCCGCCAGCTCCTTCATCGACAGGATGGGGCCGCAGGGGATGTCGTACTTGTTCAGGATCTCCATGACCTCGAACTTCGTCTTGGTCATGGTCCATTCTTCGACGGTCGCGAAGATGTCCTTCAGGCGCGGCAGGCGCGCGGCGGGCGTCGCGTAATCCGGATCGGTGACCCACTCCGGCTTGCCGATGACGTCGCAGATCTTCGCCCAGACCGGCGCCTGGGTGATGAAGTAGATGTAGGCGTTGGGATCGGTCTCCCAGCCCTTGCACTTCAGGATCCAGCCCGGCTGGCCGCCGCCCGAGGCGTTGCCGGCGCGCGGCACGGTGTCGCCGAACTCGCCGTTCGGGTACTGCGGGTACTCTTTCAGCGGGCCGCGCTCCAGCCGCTGCTGGTCGCGCAGCTTGACGCGGCAGAGGTTCAGCACGGCGTCCTGCATGGCCGCCAGCACCTTCTGGCCGCGCCCGGTCTGGGTGCGCTGGTAGAGCGCCGTCACGATGCCCAGCGCCAGATGCAGGCCGGTGCCGCTGTCGCCGATCTGGGCGCCGGTGACCATCGGCGGGCCGTCGTCGAAGCCGGTCGTCGAGGCCGAGCCGCCGGCGCACTGCGCGACGTTCTCATAGACCTTGCAGTCCTCGTACGGGCCGGGGCCGAAGCCCTTGACCGAGGCGACGATGATGCGGGGGTTCAGCTCCTGGATGCGCTCCCAGGTCAGGCCCATGCGCTCGAGAACGCCGGGGGCGAAATTCTCGACCATCACGTCGCAGATGCGCACCAGATCCTCCAGGACGCGCTTGCCGTCCGGGTTCTTGGTGTCCAGCGTGATGGACCGCTTGTTGTGGTTGAGCATGGTGAAGTAGAGGCTGTCGGCCTCGGGCACGTCACGCAGCTGGCCGCGCGTGATGTCGCCCTCGCCCGGACGCTCGACCTTGATGACGTCGGCGCCGAACCACGCCAGAAGCTGCGTGCAGGTCGGACCCGACTGAACGTGGGTAAAGTCCAGAACCCGCACGCCTTCAAGAGCTTTTCCCATCGTCGTTCCTCCCGGTGGTGCTCTGTGTCTGAAAAGGGCGGCCCCCCCTCGCTGGCAGGGCCGCCCGGCCTGGAACCGGAGAACCGGCGTCCTTGGTTACCGCTCGATCGTCAGGTCTTTGGCCCCTTGCGGACGGCGCTGGTGGGGTTGAGGCTGCCGATGTTGCCGCTCTCCGACCCGGCGTTGGGGTCGATCACCGCGTTGATCAGCGTCGGCCGGCCGCTGTCCATCGCCGCGCTGACCGCGCGGTACAGCTCGTCCGGCGTCGTCACGTTGACGCCATCGCCGCCGAAGGCCTCCATCATCTTGTCGTAGCGCGAGTCCGGAACGAAGACCATCGGCGACGGGTCCGACCCGCCCGTCGGGTTCACGTCCGTCCCCTTGTAGATGCCGTTGTTGTTGAACACCACGATGCACACCGGCAGGTTGTAGCGGCAGATCGTCTCCACCTCCATCCCCGAGAAGCCGAAGGCGCTGTCGCCTTCCACCGCCAGAACCGGCTTGCCCGACTCCACCGCAGCGGCCACCGCGAAGCCCATGCCGATGCCCATCACGCCCCAGGTCCCGACGTCCAGGCGCTTGCGCGGCTGGTGCATGTCGATGATCCCGCGCGCCAGGTCCAGCGTGTTGGCCCCCTCGTTCACCAGCAGAGCGTCGGGCCGCTCCTGCACCACCCGGCGCAGCGCGCCCAGCGCGCCGTGGAAGTTCATCGGCGAGGCGTTGCTCATCAGCTTGGGCGCCATCTTGGCGATGTTCGCCTCCTTGCGCGCCGACACCGCCCCCGTCCACTCCGCCGGCGGCGGCGTCCAGCCCTTGGCCATGCCCGCCGTCAGCGCCGACACGCACGACCCGATGTCGCCGACCAGCGGCGCCACGATCGCCACGTTGCTGTCCATCTCGCGCGGCTCGATGTCGATCTGGATGAAGGTCTTCGACCCCGGCTCGCCCCAGGTCTTGCCCTTGCCGTGCGACAGCAGCCAGTTCAGACGCGCGCCGACCAGCACCACCACGTCGGCGTCCTTCAGCACCATCGAGCGCGCCGCCCCCGCCGACTGCGGGTGGGTGTCGGGCAGCAGGCCCTTGGCCATGCTCATCGGCAGGAACGGGATGCCCGACTTCTCGACCAGCTCGCGCACCGCCTCGTCGGCCTGGGCGTAGGCCGCGCCCTTGCCCAGGATGATCAGCGGCCGCTTGGCGCCCTTCAGCACCTCCAGGGCGCGCGACACCGAGTCCGGCGAGGGCAGCTGCGCCGGGGCGGCGTCGACCACCTTGACCAGCGAGCGGGCGCCCTCGGCGGCGTCCATCACCTGCGAGAACAGCTTGGCCGGCAGGTCGAGGTAGACGCCGCCCGGACGGCCCGACACCGCGGCGCGGATCGCGCGGGCCACGGCGATGCCGATGTCCTGGGCGTGCAGCACGCGGAAGGCCGCCTTGCACAGCGGCTTGGCGATGGCCAGCTGGTCCATCTCCTCGTAGTCGCCCTGCTGCAGGTCGACGATCTCACGCTCCGACGAGCCGGAGATCAGGATCATCGGGAAGCAGTTGGTGGTGGCGTTGGCCAGCGCGGTCAGGCCGTTGAGGAAGCCCGGCGCCGAGACGGTCATGCACACGCCCGGCTTCTTGGTCAGGAAGCCGGCGATCGCCGCGGCGTTGCCGGCGTTCTGCTCGTGGCGGAAGGAGATGACCCGCAGCCCCTCGCCCTGGGCCATGCGCAGCAGGTCGGAAATCGGGATGCCCGGCACAACGTAGAGGTTCTCGATGCCGTTGAGCTTGAGGGCATCGATGACGAGCTGGAAACCATCCGTCAGCGCCGGTTCCGCATCGGTGGCGGCCGTGGCTTGGTTGTTGAGGACTGTGACGGCTGACATAAGGGTTACTCCTCCCCAACTCTTATTAGGTTCACGATCGGTCAATCGAGAAAATCGCAGTGCTGTTCGACATGGCGGGCCAGCCCCAGCGTGTGCTCGCGCACCCGCCGCTCGGCCAGGTCGGCGTCGCGCCGGGTCAGGGCGTCGATGATGTCGCGGTGCTCGACGATGGACGTCTCGGCCCGGCCGCCGCGGCGCATGGTGACGCGGCGGATGGCCCGCATGTGGATGAAGAAGCGGTCGGTCAGGTCGGCGATGAGCGTGCAGCCCGAGGCCTGGATGATCGACTGGTGGAAGGCGACGTTGGCGTCGGAATACTCCAGCACGTGATCGGCCAGCTCGCCTTCGGCGAAGCGGTCGAAGGTCTCGTGCAGGTCGGCCATGCCGCGCTCGTCGGCGCGCTCGACGAAGAGGCGGGCGGCCATGCCCTCCAGGGCCGCGCAGACGGTGATCATCTCGATGATCTCCGCCTTGGTCTTGCGCACCACGAAGATGCCGCGCCGGGGCATGGAGCGGATGAAGCCCTCCTGCTCCAGCAGCGCCATGGCCTCGCGCACCGGGGTGCGGCTGACGCCCAGCGCCTCGCAGAGCTGACGCTCGTCGAGGCGGATCTCGCTCGGCCCGCCGTAGATGTCCATCTGGGTGATGGCTTGGCGCAGCGACTGGTAGGCCTTGGCCTTGAAGCTCATCCCCTGATCGAGGGGTGCGACCGAGAAACTCATCGTCTGCATGGCTGTTCCCGTCCCTGACTCTTCTTTCCCCTTCACGTTGGAAGGGCCCCCGGCTGAAGGGGTTTGGGCCGCGGTTTCGTTGCCCCGGAGAAGGGAAGCGGCTTGGATTGGTGATACGGTATACCAGATACCACTAGCCCGCAAGCGATTATGTTCGCTCAGCGAACTGTTTCACGAACGCACTTGGAATTGGGGGGAATGTCGCGTCGGAGTTGCGGCGCGTTTGGGAGCTTTTGGAGGCAAACGCCCCCGCTGCCGGCGCGTCGATGACGCGACCGCCCCGCCGTCGCCGCCGTTGGACGGCGCTCGGTCGACCGGGGATTCCTCCAAGGGAGGCTCCGAGGATGAAAGCGCGATCGCGGGCCCCGGTTACCCGGCGTTCTCCACCAGGAAGCGCTGGAAGGCATCCACGTCCAGCGGACGGCTGATCAGGAAGCCCTGGATGCGCGTGCAGCGCTGGCGGCGCAGCATGTCCGCCTGCTCCTCCGTCTCCACCCCTTCGGCGATGGTGTCGAAGCCCAGGCTGTCGGCGAGGTTCACGATGGTGTTGACGATGGCCGGGTCGGTCGAGGACTGCACGATGTCGCGGACGAAGCTGCGGTCGATCTTCAGCGTGTTGATCGGGAACCGCTTCAGATAGGCCAGGGAGGAATAGCCGGTCCCGAAATCGTCGATGGACAGGCGGATGCCGATCCCCTTCAGCCCGTGCAGGATGGTCACCGCCTTCTCGATGTCGCCGATCATGGCGCCCTCGGTCAGCTCCAGTTCCAGCCGTTCGGGCGGCACGCCGCTGCGGTCCACCACGTCGCGGACGAAATTCACCAGACGCGCGTCCTGGAACTGGCGCGGCGACAGGTTGACCGACACCGACGCGATGTCCAGCCCGGCGGCCAGCCAGCCGGCCAGCCGGCCGCAGGCCTCCCTCAGGGTCCAGGCGCCGATTTCCCAGATCAGCCCCGTCTCCTCGGCCAGCGGGATGAACTCCGCCGGACTGACGAGGCCGCGGACCGGATGGCGCCAGCGGATCAGCGCCTCCGCCCCGATCACCCGGTGGAAGCCGCGGCGCGGCATGTCCACCTTGGGCTGGAAATGCAGCTCGAACTCCTCGCCGGTCGCGGCGGCGCGGCGCAGGTCGCTTTCCAGCCCCAGCGTGAAGCCGGTGCGCTCGCGCATGCCCGCCTCGTAGAAGACGAACTTGCACTCCGGGTTGCGCTTGGCGTGGTACATGGCGAGGTCGGCGTTGCGCAGGAGCTGGTCCGCCGTCTCGCCGTCGTCCGGGAAGAAGGCGACGCCGATCGAGGCGCCGCAGAAGAGTTCCTGATTGTGGACGGCGAAGGGCTCGCCCATCGAGTAGAGCACCTTCTCGACCAGCCGGGCGCCGGCGGCGCGGTCCACCGCGTCGGGCGCCACGATCAGGAACTCGTCGCCGCCCAGCCGGCCCACCGTGTCGGACACGCGGGTGCAGTTGCGCAGCCGCTTGGCCACCAGCTTCAGCAGGTCGTCGCCGGCGTGGTGGCCCAGCGTGTCGTTCACCTGCTTGAAGCGGTTGAGGTCGAGGAAGGCCACGGCGACCTTGGTGCGCATGCGCTGGGCGCGCACGATCGCCTCCTCCAGCCGCTCGCAGACCAGCCAGCGGTTGGGCAGGTCGGTCAGCCGGTCGAAGCTGGCCTGGTAGCGGATCTGGTGTTCCTGGTACTTGCGCTGGCTGATGTCGGCGAGCGTCAGCACGTAATGCTCCAGCACCCCGCCCGGCGCGCGCACCGCCGTGACCGACAGCGAGGCCGCGAAGGCGTCGCCGGAATGGCGGAAGCTGGTCACCTCGCCCTGCCAGCGGCCTTCCGTGCGGGCGGTGCGCCAGATGTCCTCGATGAAGGCGCGCTCGTGCGAGCCGGGGGCGAAGATCACCAGCGGGCGGTGGAGGAGCGCCTCGCGCTGGAAATCGGTCATCACCTCGTAGGCCGGGTTGACCGCCTGCACCGACAGGTCGGGGTCCACGATCAGGATGCCGTCGGCCACGCTGTCGAAGACGGTGGCGAGCAGCCGGATCTTCTCCTCGTGCTGCTTGCGCTCGGTGATGTCCTGGACGGTGCCTTCGTAATAGCGGATGCGGCCCTGCGGGTCGCGCACGCAGCGCGCGTTCTCCGAAATCCAGATGATCGAGCCGTCGTTGCGGAAGACCCGCGCCTCGAAGCTCTGCACCACGTCGCGCTCGGCCATCAGGCGGGCGAAGGCCTCGCGCTTGCCGGGATCGACGTAGAGCTGGCCGGCGATGTCCGTCAGGTTGTCGATCAGGTCGTCCGGCGAGCGGTAGCCGTAGATCCGCGCCAGCGCCGGGTTGACCCGCAAGTAACGCCCGTCCACCGTGGTCTGGTAGATGCCCTCGACCGCGTTCTCGAAAATACTTCTGTACTGCTCTTCCGTCTCTTGGCTCATGGATCGGGCCTCATCTGGCGCGAGAGCGTTGGCCTCTGGAAAAAGCATGCGGAGGACCTGAACGGGCAATTGCGATGGACGCCTCTTTTGCGCCGCAAAAAAGTAGAGGGCGGATCGCGACGCGCGTCAAGGCGGTTCGTTCTATATTTTTCACAATTGCAACAAAAGAAGCATATGACCGCCGCCGCCCACACGTTGCATCGTCGCAGCGTCGGGTGGCGGAAAGGCCACAGAATCACCTCGAATCACCGGCTCGGACCGCCGGCGAACAAAAAGGGCCGGATCGCTCCGGCCCTCGCTGCGTGCGGGATTTCCGCCCTGTAAGAGGCGCCGCCGGGGTTAGTGCCCGTGCGTGCCCGTCTTCGCGCCTTCCTTCAGGACGAAGTGGCGCGAGCAGTAGGGGCACTCGACCTTCCCCTCGGCGCTCAGCGTCAGATAGACCAGCGGGTGGCCGAGCGCGCCACCACCACCGTCGCATCCGACGGTCAGAGTCTCGACTTCGATCGTTTCAATTGGCTGCATGGCAGACATCCTCCGCTTTGACACACGCGCGCGTTAACGCCATCGTTAAGATGCCCACCGAATGAGGCACGCGCGCGGGGTCGGATCATACCCAACGCGCCGGACGGATCAAGTGATTGGACAGTGATCGACCCCGGGGGTTCGGACTCGGGGCACGACTGGAAAGGCCCTTTCGACTCCATGGTTGCGAACGCCCCGCTGAACGCCGCCGCCCTGCCCGCCCACGTTGTCCCCGCCTACGCCGTGGAGGTGCGCGGCCTCACCAAGACCTACCAGGCCTCTGGAAAGGCCGGCCCGAAACAAGCCCTTAAGGGCATCGACCTGGCGATTCCGCGCGGTGCGGTGTTCGGGCTGCTGGGGCCGAACGGAGCGGGCAAGTCCACGCTCATCAACATCATGGCCGGACTGGTCAACAAGACCGGCGGCACGGTGTCGATCTGGGGAACCGACATCGACGCCCATCCGCGCCAGGCGCGGGCGTCGATCGGCGTGGTCCCCCAGGAACTGAACATGGACCCCTTTTTCACCCCGCGGGAAATGCTGGAGCTTCAGGCCGGCCTCTACGGCGTGCCCAAGGCCGAGCGCCGGACCGAGGAGCTGCTGGAGGCGGTGGGTCTGCGCGACAAGGCCGACGCCTACGCCCGGTCGCTGTCGGGCGGCATGAAGCGGCGGCTGATGGTGGCGAAGGCGATGGTGCACACCCCGCCCGTCCTGGTGCTGGACGAGCCGACCGCCGGCGTGGACGTGGAACTGCGCATCCAGCTGTGGGAGCATGTGCGCAAGCTGAACCGCGAGGGCTCGACGGTGTTGCTGACCACCCACTATCTGGAGGAGGCGCAGGAGCTGTGCGACTCCATCGCCATCATCAACCATGGCACGGTGGTGGCCTGCGAGCCGACGGCGACGCTGCTCCGCCGGGTGGACGCCAAGGCGCTGACCGTGCTGGTCGACCGCGACCTGGACGCCGTGCCGGCGGAGCTGTCCGCCTTCACCGCCGAACTGGCCGAGCCGCGGCGCCTGATCGTCCGCTATCAGCCGAGCCGCCAGCGGGTGGACGGCATCCTCGCCGCGCTGGCCGGGGCGGGGCTGGGGGTGGTCGACCTCAGCACCGAGGAGTCGGACCTGGAGGACATCTTCCTGCAATTGACCGGCGGCGCGCATGCCCGCAAGGAGATCGCGCACGATGCGGCGTAGGGCGGGCGGCCGGATGGCAAAACTGATCGTCGGGATCGGCCTTCTGCTGTCCGGCTGCACCGCGGCCTACCAGCCGATGGGCCTCCCCGTGGCCCAGCCGGCCCTGACCGACAGCGCCCTGGTCGCCGCCGACGGCTTCGAACTGCCGCTGCGCCGCTGGCTGCCCGAGGGCGGGGCGCCGCACGCGGTGGTTCTGGCCCTGCACGGCTACAACGATTATTCCAACGCCTTCGACGGGGCCGGTCGCAGCCTCGCCGCGCGGGGGATCGCGGTCTACGCCTACGACCAGCGGGGGTTCGGCGCCACGCGGAACACCGGCATCTGGCCGGGCACCGACACGCTGGTCGCCGACCTCAAGACCGCCGTCTCGCAGATCCACGCCCGCCATCCCGGCCTGCCGGTCTATCTGATGGGCGAGAGCATGGGCGGCGCCGTGGTGCTGGCGGCGATGACCAGCGCGACTCCGCCCGACGTGAACGGCACGGTCCTGGTCGCCCCCGCCGTCTGGGGCCGGGACGCGATGGGCTTCTTCCCGCGGGCCCTGCTCTGGCTCAGCTACAACATGGTGCCGGGGATGGTGGTGCACCCACCGAAGGACCTGAAGATCCAGGCGTCCGACAACATCGAGATGCTGCGCGCGCTGGGGCGCGACCCGCTGGTCATCAAGGGTTCCCGCGTCGATGCGCTGGAGGGGCTGACCGACCTGATGGGCACCGCCCTGGCCGCCTGCGCCCATCTGAAGGTGCCGTCCCTGGTGCTCTATGGAGCCCACGAGGAGGTGCTGCCGAAGACCCCTGTCAACCGCGCGGTCGAGGACTTCGAGTCCGGCGGGCGGCATGTGGTGGCGGTCTATCCCGACGGCTGGCACATGCTGCTGCGCGACCTGAAGGGTCAGGTGGTGGTCAACGACATCGCCGCCTGGCTCGAGAACCCCAAGCAGCCCCTGGCCAGCGGCGCCGACCGCAACCGCAGCCTCCTGGCCGCGAAATAAGCACGGATGGGCGGCCCCGGCGGGGGGTGAAAAAATGTCGAAAGGAGTGTTTGCACTCGGTCAGGCTTTTCGCTATGGTGCGCCTCCGCTGATGATGGACCCGTAGCTCAGCTGGATAGAGCGCTGCCCTCCGAAGGCAGAGGCCGATGGTTCGAATCCATTCGGGTCCGCCAGCGATTTCAAAGGCTTAGCCGCAATGCGGGCTAGGCCTTTTTTTATTTGTATCCCCGCATTGCTGTTTGAACGCTACGCCAGCTCCCGGACAACAGGGGCATGCTCGCGGGTGCCCGCCATCGGGTCCTCACCGGCCCGGCTCCGGTTCCCCCCTCCCATCAAATACGCGGCCGTGACTCCCGTCACCCCTCCCCACACCACATGGGCGGCCAGCATCAGGCCGTTGCGGGCACGTGGATGGCGGGTTGCGGGGGTCAGGATGCGCATCGCCGGAATCCAGCCGAGATAGCTGGCGCCCCAGACCGCGAGGCCGTAGCCGATCCCTGTCGCCACCGCCGGTCCGCCGACGCGCTGCGCGACCACCGGATACAGGGCTCCGGCGGCGGCGCCGTAGCCGTAATGCAGGGCGAGCGTCAGGTCGCGGCGCTCCGGTTCGTCCAGCGCGTCCATCACACCGGTCGGGCCGACGACCCGGTCGGTAATCAGGCGCGGCGGCAACGGGTAACGGTCCTTCTCCGGCAGGGCGCGGAACATCGCGCGCATGGCCGCCGTCATGGCGACGGTGCCGGCCAGCCCGGCGATGGCTCCGGCGACAGAGTGGTTCATGGGAAAGGGACCAGAGGTTGTTGTGGTGAGCCTCCAATCAACAGGACCCCGCCTTTCAAGGTTCCTGGCGAAGCCCCAGGGGCGCCGGCGAAACCTCTTGCCCGGCCAAGCGTTGAACGGATCAGGGCGTGGCATCGGAATC
This sequence comes from Azospirillum sp. UENF 211521, assembly GCF_058780535.1. Taxonomy (NCBI): domain Bacteria; kingdom Pseudomonadati; phylum Pseudomonadota; class Alphaproteobacteria; order Rhodospirillales; family Azospirillaceae; genus Azospirillum; species Azospirillum sp. UENF 211521. The sequence goes on along the minus strand of NZ_JBSNCF010000001.1, from coordinate 2,135,423 downwards.
AAGGTGCAGCACATGCGTCGCTTTCTGCGGGACAACGGACTGTCGGTCGCCTTGTTCGGGCTGTTCCTCGTCTCCATCGTCGGGCAGGTGCTGGCCGGGTGGCGGGCCCTGGCGGAGGAGCTTCACCTGCACGCCCAGCCGCCCGTCGGCTTCCTCGATTACCTGACCACCGGCCATTTCCTGTCGGCGACCTTCGAGAACTGGGAGAGCGAGTTCCTCCAGATGTCGGTCTATGTGCTGCTGACCGCCATCCTGGTCCAGAAGGGCTCCTCGGAATCCAAGAAGCCGGGAGAGGCCAACCCGGAGGACGAAGCGCCCGAGCGGCGGCGCGGCGATCCCGACGCGCCCTGGCCGGTGCACCGGGGCGGCCTGCTGCTGCGGCTCTACTCCCACTCGCTCAGCGTCGCGCTGGTGACGCTGTTCGTGATGTCCTTCGTCCTGCATCTGGCGGGCAGCACGCGGCGCTCGAACGAGGAGGCGGCGTGGCATCACCAGCCCATCCGGACCATGGGCGAAACCCTCGCCGATCCGGAATTCTGGTACGAGAGCTTCCAGAACTGGCAAAGCGAGTTCCTGTCCATGGGGGTTCTGGTCGTGCTCGGCATCTATCTGCGCGAGCGCGGCTCCCCCGAATCCAAGCCGGTCGCCGCCCCCAACCGCCAAACCGGCGACTGACCGCACGGCCCTTCACGACCGGTCTTTTCGGGGGCGTCGGGCGCTCGACTCTCGGGCCGCCTTCGGCCATGGTATCGCCCCGAAGGGAAGAGGCCGCATCATGTCCGACGAAAAGACCACCGACACGCTCCAGACCGTCACCGACGCCCCCGCGCCCGCCGGGGAAGGCAGCGGCCTGTATCTCGTGGACGGGTCGGGCTTCATCTTCCGGGCCTTCCATGCCCTGCCGATGCTGAACCGCCCGGACGGCACGCCGGTGAACGCGGTGCTGGGCTTCTCCAACATGCTGCTGAAGCTGCTGGCTGACCTCAAGGCCTCCGCGGTGGCGGTGGTCTTCGATTCGAAGCGGCTGAACTTCCGCAACGAGTTCTATCCCGAATACAAGGCCCACCGCCCGGAGCCGCCGGAGGAGCTGAAGCCCCAGTTCGCCCTGATCCGCGAGGCGACGGAGGCCTTCTGCCTGCCTTGCCTGGAGCTGGAGGGCTACGAGGCCGATGACCTGATCGCCACCTACGCGCGGCTGGCCAACGAGGCCGGGCGCGAGGTCACCATCGTGTCGTCCGACAAGGACATGATGCAGCTCGTCCGCCCCGGCGTGCGCATGCTCGACCCGCTGAAGAACAAGCCCATCGGCCCCGACGAGGTGTTCGAGAAGTTCGGCGTCGCCCCCGACCGGGTGGTGGACGTGCAGGCGCTGGCCGGCGACAGCGTCGACAACGTGCCGGGCGTGCCGGGCATCGGCGTGAAGACCGCCGCCCAGCTCATCACCGAATACGGCGACCTGGAATCGCTGCTGGCCCGCGCCGGCGAGATCAAGCAGCCGGCCCGCCGCCAGAAGCTGATCGACTTCGCGGAGCAGGCGCGGATCTCCCGCCGCCTCGTCCTGCTGGACGACCACGCCCCGCCGCCGAAGCCGCTGGAGGAGCTGCGCGTCCGCGAGCCCGACCACCAGAAGCTGATCGACTTCCTGCGCGCCCAGGGCTTCCGCACCATCGTCAGCCGCGTCGAGGCGGAGATGCGCAAGGACGGCACCATCGCCGACGGCGCCGTCCCCTCATCCGTCACGCCGTCCGCCGGCCCGGCCAAGGCCACCGCTTCCACCGGCACCGCCCCGGCGGCGGAGATCGGCGCGCCGCGCAGCCGCCCTGCCCCGCCGACCGACGTCGAGCAGCGCTACGAACTGGTGCAGGACCTCGACGCCCTGGCCGTCTGGCTGGAGCGCGCCCGCACCACCGGCGTCCTGGCCGTGGACACCGAGACCAACTCGCTGACCCCCGCCACGGCGACGCTGGTCGGCATCTCGCTGGCGACCGAGCCGGGGCTGGCCTGCTACATCCCCCTGGCGCATCAGGCCCCCAACGCCGCGGCCAGCGGGGAGCTGTCCTTCGAGACGCCGGAAGCGCCCAAGCAGATCCCGGCGGAGGACGCGCTGAAGGCCCTGAAGGAGGTGCTGGAGGACCCGGCCATCCTGAAGATCGGGCACAATTTCAAGTTCGACCATCAGCTCTTCGCCCGCCACGACGTGCGCGTGTCGCCAATCGACGACAGCATGCTGATCTCCTACGTGCTGGAGGGCGGCGCCCACGGCCACGGCATGGACGAGCTGGCGGAGCTGCACCTCGCCCACACGACCATCCCCTACAAGGAGGTCTGCGGCACCGGGAAGAACCAGATCACCTTCGATCGCGTGCCGCTGGACAAGGCTTTGGCCTACGCCGCGGAGGACGCCGACATCACGCTGCGCCTGTGGCGGGTGCTGAAGCCGCGGCTGGTCGACGAGCGGATGGTCACCGTCTACGAGACGCTGGAACGCCCGTTGGTCCCGGTGATCGCCGACATGGAATCCTGCGGCATCCGGGTGGACCGGGCCGCACTCGCCCGCCTGTCCCAGGACCTCGCCGTCCGCATGGCGGAGATCGAGAAGGAGGTGCACGGGCACGCCGGGCGCAGCTTCAACATCGGCTCGCCCAAGCAGCTCGGCGAGATCCTGTTCGACGAGATGAAGCTCGGCACCGGCAAGAAGGGCAAGACCGGCGCCTACTCCACCGATTCCAGCGTGCTGGAGGAGCTGGCGGAGCAGGGCCACGTCATCGCCCAGCGCGTGCTCGACTGGCGGCAGCTCGCCAAGCTGAAGAACACCTACACCGACGCGCTCCAGGCCCAGATCGTCGAGGGGTCGGAGCGCGTCCACACCGCCTTCGCCATGGCGGCGACCAACACCGGCCGCCTGTCCTCGACCGACCCGAACCTGCAGAACATCCCGGTCCGCACCGAGGAGGGGCGCAAGATCCGCCGCGCCTTCGTCGCCGCTCCCGGCCACAAGCTGATCTCCATCGACTATTCGCAGATCGAGCTGCGGCTGGTCGCCGAGATGGCCGACATCGCCGCGCTGAAACAGGCCTTCCAGGACGGCATCGACATTCACGCGGCCACCGCCAGCCAGGTCTTCGGCGTGCCGCTGGACCAGATGACCTCGGAAATCCGGCGCAAGGCCAAGGCGATCAACTTCGGCATCATCTACGGCATTTCCGGCTTCGGGCTGGGCCGCCAGCTCGGCATCGCGCCGGGCGAGGCCAACGCCTTCATCAAGGCCTATTTCGAGCGCTTCCACGAGCTGAAGGTGTGGATGGAGGCGACCAAGGCCTTCGCCCGCCAGAACGGCCATGTGGTGACTCTGTTCGGGCGGCGCTGTTACATCCCCGGCATCCACGACAAGAACGCCGCCCGCCGCGCCTTCGCGGAACGGCAGGCGATCAACGCGCCGATCCAGGGCACCGCCGCCGACATCATGAAGCGCGCCATGGCCCGCGTGCCCGCCGCCCTGACGGAGGCCGGCTTCGACGAGGTCCGCATGCTGCTCCAGGTGCACGACGAACTGCTGTTCGAGGCGCCGGAGGATCAGGCCGAACGCGCCGCCGCCCTGGTGCGGCAGGTCATGGAGGGGGCCGCGACGCTCGGCGTGCCGCTGGTGGCGGAGGCCGGCATCGGCGGCAATTGGGATGAGGCGCACTGAGATGTCCGGCAAGGATGCCAGCGCCAAGGAACCCGCCGACCCCGAGTTCGAGGCGCTGATCCGCTACATCCAGGAAAGCCGCGGCCTCGATTTCCGCGGCTACAAGCGCACCAGCCTGCAACGGCGCATCCGCCGCCGGATGGAGGAGGCCGACTGCGAGGATTTCGCCGCCTACCACGGACTGCTGGAAGCCGACCCGCAGGAATTCATCCATCTCCTGAACACCGTGCTGATCAACGTGACCTCCTTCTTCCGCGACACCGAGTCGTGGGACGTGCTGCGGAAGGACGTAGTCCCACAGATCCTGGCGCAGCGGTCCGACCGCGACCCCATCCGCATCTGGAGCGCCGGCTGCGCGTCGGGGGAGGAGCCCTATTCCCTCGCCATGCTGCTCGCCGAGGCTCTGGGCAAGGACGCCTTCATCAACCGGGTGAAGATCTACGCCACCGACCTGGACGATGCGGCGCTGAACACCGCGCGGCACGCCATCTACTCGCCGCGCGACGTGGAAAGCGTGCCGCCCGCGTTGCTGGAGCGGTATTTCGAGCGCACCAACAACCACTATGTCTTCCAGCGCGAGCTGCGCAAATGCGTGATTTTCGGGCGGCACAATCTGGTGACCGACGCCCCGATCTCGCGCATCGACCTGCTGGTCTGCCGCAACCTGCTGATTTATCTGGAGAGCGACACCCAGAACATCGTCCTGCCGCGCCTCCACTACGCGCTGACCAACGACGGCGTCCTGTTCCTCGGCAAGGCGGAGACCCAGCTCGCCCGCTCCAAAATGTTCGAGCCGGTGAACCTGAAGAGCCGCATCTTCCGCAAGGTGCCGCAGGAATGGCGGCGCAGCCTGGGCGGCAGCCTGACCATCGCGCCGGAGAACAACAACCACCGGCAGAGCTTCCAGAGCCGGCTGATGGAAGGCATCGTCGACAGCAGCGCCACTGCCTATCTGTCGGTCAATGGCGATGGCATCCTGGTCTTCGCCAACGCCATGGCCCGGCGCCTTCTCGACGTGGGCGAGATCGACATCGGCCGCCCGTTCCAGGACCTGTCGATCTCCTACCGCCCGGCGGAGCTGCGCTCGCGCATCGAGGAGGTGCAGAAGACCGGGCGCGTGGTGCGCATCGAGCATCAGGAATTCGCCCGCCCGCCGGGCGAACCGATGCGCCTGACCATCGAAATCTCCCTGCTCTACGGGCGCGACGGCAAGCCCTTCGCGACGCTGCTCGGCTTCACCGACACCAGCCGGCATTTCCAGGTGCAGCAGGAGCTGGAGGCGGCCCAGGAGAGCCTGGAGACGACAATCGAGGAGCTGCAAAGCTCCAACGAGGAGCTGGAGACGACCAACGAGGAGCTCCAGTCCACCAACGAGGAGTTGGAAACCACCAACGAGGAACTCCAGTCCACCAACGAGGAGCTGGAGACCATGAACGAGGAGCTGCGCTCCGCGAACGAGGAGCTGGAGGTCGCCAACGAGGAGCTGCGCCGCCAGGGCGAGGAGTCCGGGGAGTTCCGCCGCTACTCGGAATCGGTCCTGCGCAGCATGGACGTGGGCATCATCGTCCTGGACCAGGATTTGCGCGTGCGCTCCTGGAACCGCTGGGGCGAGAACATGTGGGGCCTGCGCGCCGAGGAGGTGCAGGACGAGGACTTCCTCGACCTCGACATCGGCCTGCCGGTGCACCGGCTCCGCCTCGACCTGGAGAGGGTCCTGCACAGCGAGGCGCCGCAGACGCCCGTCATGCTGAACGCCGTGGACCGGCGCGGCCGCGCGGTGACCTGCCGGGTCCGGCTCTCCCCGCTGCTGTACGAGGCGCGGGAGGCCCGCGGCGTCGTCCTGATCATCGAGGACGTGACCGAGCAGACGCGCAGCGAGGCCTTCGCCGGCTATCTCGGACGGATCATCGGCGAATCCCTGAACGAGGTTTATTTCCTGGACCCGTCCAGCTTCCGTTTCCTGCTGGTGAACCGCGGCGCCGAGACCAAGCTGGGCTACAAGCTGGAGCATCTGAAACGGTTGGCCGTGCACGATCTGATGCCCGAGGTGCCGGTGGAGCGCTTCCGGGCGCTCGTGGCGCCTCTTCTCTCGGGCGACAAGGAGGAGGTGGTCTTCGAGACGGTGATGCAGGGCAGCCAGCGCGGCCCCCATCCGGTCGAGGTCTGCCTTCAGCATTTCGGCGGGGAACAGCCGCCGATCCTCGTCGCCATGGTGCACGACACCACCGAACGCCAGCATCTCGGCACGGAGGGCGGCGAGAAGGCGGAGGCGGAGTAAGGGGTCAGGTAGGGAGACGAGTCAGAACCGGTCGGGCGCATTGCCGCTTCCGGGGTGGAAAGGGGGGCGAATCCACTCCTCGCCAAGGAAGCGGATCAGCACCTCCGCGCGCTCGTGCGCCTCGCGCCCGGCCTCGTCCCACCGCTTGGCGGACAGCGCCTGCCCCATGCCCTGCGCCGTCTCGGCAAGGCGCCGGCACAGGGCGGCGCGTTCGTTCAAAGCCCGCAGCGCCACCTCGAACGCCTGCTCCATCCTGTGAAGCTGCGCCTCCTCCATGCTGTCGGCGCCGTAGCGGTGGCCGATGTGGCAGGTGAAGTAGGGCAGCGTGTCCACCCTGGTCTCCCGGAGCGCCCCTCCGCAATCCGGGCAGGTCAGGGCGGCCGGCCTGTTCAAGTCGTATATGCCTTCCATGGGCGTCTCCTTGGATGCCGCGGGCGGTGTGGCGTCCGCATCGCGTTCCGCAACCAGCCGGACGAGCAGTGCCCCCATGGCCGCCGCCGGCACGCAGTGATCGACCGCAACGTGGTCGAGCGCGCTGCGCGGCATGCCGGGATACCGCGCATCCACGGGGTCCTGCACCACGGCGACGCCGCCCCGCCGCTTGATCTCGGCAAGGCCCGCCGTGCCGTCGTTCAACGTCCCCGACAGGACCACGCCGATGACCGCCGGTCCGCAAGCCTGCGCGGCGGACCGGAACAGCGGATCGGCGGCGGGCCGGGTGCCGTTCTCGCGCGGCCCGCGCAACAGGCGCAGGCACCAGGGCGGTTCCACCACAAGATGGCACCCCGGCGGCGCCACGTAAATGCGGCCGCATCGGAGCGCCTCCCGGTCCGTGGCGTGGCTGGCCGGAAGCGGCCCGGCCCGGTCAAGAATGGACGGCGCGGCGCTGGGCCGATCCCCGATGTGCAGGACGACACACACCGCCGCGCGCAGCCCGCCCGGCAAGCCGCCGACCAGGGCCTCCAGCGCCTCCAGCCCACCCGCCGACGCGCCGACCACGATCAGGGCATTGTCCGTCATGATGCCCCAGCCTTGGCCCGTTCCGCATCGGCTGGAGGCGCTGTCATCAATCCTCCCCTTCCCCGGCCATGCTGCCTGCCAACGCCTGACCCTGCTGGGACAGCACCTCCTTCAGCATCGCCACGGTGCGCTCGGCCTCCCGGGCGGACTTGGCCCAATGGGCCTCGACGGCGGCGTGGCCGTGCTCACGGGCCCGCTCGGCCAGGCGCCGGAACATGATGGCTCGGTCCTGGTGGGTGCGCAGGGCAACCCAGATGGCCTTCTCGATCGACTCCCGGTGGGCCTCCGCCAGGGTCTCGGGGCCGTAGGCGTGGCCGACCTTGCAGCGGAAGCGCAGCAGCGGGCCATCCTCGATCTCCACCAGATTGCCGCCGCAATCGGGGCAGCTCAGCGTGCTCGGCTTGCCGACGGAGGCGGTGAGTTCCGGCACCGCGTCGAACTCGTTCTCCGGGACGCGCGCCTCCATCGCGACGTCGTCGGGCACCGGCACCGGGGGGCCGGGCGGCTCGTTCATCAGGCGGCCCAGCAGCGCCGGCAGATCGGACAGCGGGGCGCAGGCGTCCACGGAGATGTGCCGCATGGCGTTGCGCGGCATGTCCGGCCATTCGGCGTCGTCCGGGTCCTGGACCAGCGCCAGCCCGCCGCAGCGCTTGACCGCGCGCAGCCCGGCGGTTCCATCGTCCAGCGTGCCGGTCAGGATCAGCCCCACCGCCCGCACCCCATAGGCGACCGCCACCGACCGGAACAGCGGGTCGATGGCCGGGCGGCAGCGGTTCTCCCGCGCCCCGCGGCGCACCAGCGCGCAGCCGTCCTTGACGAGCAGATGATGATCGGGCGGGGCGACGTGGATCCAGCCCTCCCGCACCGGCTCGCCATCCTCGGGATGGAAGGCGGGAAGCCAGCCGGCGCGCGACAACAGAACCGGCAGCACGCTGTGCGTGGCACCGATGTGCTGAACGACGAAGACCGTAGCCGTCACGTCGCGCGGCATGGCCGCAAACAGCCTTCGCAGGGCGGTGATCCCGCCGGCGGAGGCCCCGATGGCCAGGATGTCCCTCTTATCCATGGGTCGGGCACAACCGTTTTTGCATGCAAAGCACCAACAGCGCTTCGGCCGGGAAATCCCGGCTTTGGTCTTATAACTTTTCCACGTGCGCGCTGTTGTGCGGTCTGTGCAATCATTCGTTCCCAGCGAAGGGGGAGGGCTTGAACCGATCGGCATCCATCCATGCGGGGGACGAGGCGCGCGAGTCCGAATGTGAATCGTTGCGCCAGCGCGTCGCGGAGCTGGACCGGAGCCTGGAACAGGCCCTGGTGACGGCGGAGGACGCGCAGGAGGAAGCCCGCCTTCTCGCCGCCGATCGGATTCAGATGGAAGAGGAGATGACCGCGCAGCGGCAGGAGATCGCCGCGTTGCGCGAACGCCTCACCCTGTCGGAAACCCGCCGGGCGGAACTGCTCGACGCCCTGGCGGACTCCGACCAGCGCTTGAACACGCTCCGCCGGGACGAAAGCCATCTGTCGGAGGAACTCCAGACCTCCTACGAGGAGCTTCAGGTCCTCACCGAGGAACTGGAGGAGGCCAACGCCGATCTGGAGCAGCGGGTCGAGGAGCGCACGGCCCAGCTCGCCGAGAGCGAGCGGCGGTTCCGCACCCTGTTCGAGGCGATGGACGAGGGGTTCCTCCTCGCCGACGTCCTGTTCGACGGCGACCGGCCGGCGGATGTCCTCCATCTGGAGATGAATCCCGCGGCGCAGCGCATGATGGGGGAGGACTTCGTGGGGCGGCGGCTGCGCGAGATCAGCCCGGCCTTCGAGGATCACTGGTACGAGGTGTTCGGCCGCGCCGCCCGTGACGGGGAACCAACGCGGACGGAGCTGTACGCCGGTCCGCTGGAGAAGTGGCTCAGCTTCTACGTCTTCAAGGTCGGCGCCCCCGAGCAGCGCCGCATCGCCGTGATCTTCCGCGACGTGACCGAGCGCAAGCGGACGCAGGAGCAGCTGAAGCGCGCCAAGGAAGCCGCCGAGGCGGCGAACCGGGCCAAGACCAAGTTCCTCGCCGCGGCCAGCCACGACCTGCGCCAGCCGATCCAGGCGGCGGCCCTCTACGCCCACGTCCTGCTCGGCTCGGTCGGCGCCGACCCGATCGCCCAGGAATCGCTCAACCGGCTGAAGGCGTCCATCGACAGCCTCAACGGCATGCTGAGCGGGCTGCTCGACCTGTCCCGGCTGGAGGCCGGCGTCATCGAGGTGTCGGTCGCAGACTTCTCCCCCACCGCCCTGATGACCCGTCTGACCGAGGAATTCCGCGGCGTGGCCGAGGCCTCGTCCATCGAATTGCGCTGCCAGCCCAGCCGCCTTGCGGTGTGCACCGATCCGCACCTTCTGGAACGGATGCTGCGCAATCTGCTGTCCAACGCCATCGCCCATGGCCGGCCGAAGGGAACGGACGGCAAAGGAATGGATGGCCGAGGCCGGGTGCTGGTCGGATGCCGCCGCCGGGCGGATGGGGTCGAGTTCCAGGTGTGGGACAACGGGCCGGGCATCCCCGAGGACGCCCGCGAGGCCATCTTCGAGGAGTTCCGCCAGCTCAAAAACCCGGAGCGCAACGCCACCCAGGGCTTCGGGTTGGGGCTGTCCATCGTGTCGCGCATCGCCCACCTGCTGGGAACGGAGGTGACGTTGCGCTCGTGGGTCGGGTCGGGTTCGGTCTTCTCCGTGACGGTCCCCTACGCCCGCAAGCCGGCCACCGGCGCCGCGGCGGTGCCGGCCGTCAGCCGGGAGCCGCGGCTGAAGGGGCGCACGGTGCTGCTGGTCGAGGACGACGAGCAGGTCCGCCGCAGCATGACCATGATGCTGAAGCGCTGGGGCCTGCGCGTGGTCGCCGTGTCCTCGGCGGGGGAGCTGGCCGCGACGCTGCCCAGCCTGCGGCGCCCCCATGTGGTGCTGACCGACTACCGTCTGCCGGGCGGCGACTCCGGGCGCTCGGTGGTCGAACTGGTGCGCCAGCGCTGGCCGGTGCCGGGCATCATCATCACCGGCGACACCGCCCCGGAACGCTTGCGCGAGGCGATGTCGCTCGGCTGCCGCCTGCTGCACAAGCCGGTGCTGCCCGCCGATCTGGCCGGCGCGCTGGGCGAGGTGTTGCCCTCCTGAGGTTGCGTGCCGGCGCGGGGGTGCGACCAATGGTCCATTGCCCCTTCGGCTTAGCCCGATTAGCCTAACCCCTTGCTCGGATAAAGGGGTTCGCCCGGGACATGCGGGTTTCGCTCGGAAGCATCGGACGCAGGCTGGGCCGCGCCGCCGTGATGGCGGGCGGCATGGCCTTGCTGCTGCAGCTTCTCGGCTGGGCCTTCCTGGTCCCGGTGGTCAACGCCGCGACCGGCGAGACGGTCATGATCTGCACACCGCAGGGCATGGCCTCCATCACCCTCCCCGACGGCCCACCGCCCCAATCCCTGCTTCCGGCCCAGATCCCGGACAGCAAGCCCACGCTGTCCATGGGCGAGGACTGCCCGGTCTGCGGGCTGGTCGCCGGCCTCACCGCGCCGCCGCCGCCGTTGACCGTGGTGCTGCCGGTTTCCGTCGTCGCCCACAGCTCCATCGGGCTGCCCGGCCAGCACATCGCCGCCGGCTGGTTCCTGTCCCGGCTGAAGGCCCGAGCGCCCCCGGCCCTCGTCTGACCGCACTCGGCACGCGCCCTGTGATCGCCGCGCCCGGCTGTTGAGCCCGGCGGCGCGGCCCTCCCGACCGTGCCCAACCTCATCATCCGTCACGCCAGCCTTCGCACCGCAATCCGCCGGTCGCGATCCCTTGCGCGCCACCCGCGCGCGGATCGGTGACCGGGCGGGACGGCAAGGCTGCGCCGATTTTCACTCGTCCCCTGTCGAGAACGAGCCCCCGATGATTCGCCTGACCACCGCCGCCGCCGCGGCGAACGCCCCCCGCTTGTCCAAGCGCCTTCTCGCCTCCACCGCCCTTCTGACGGCGGTCCTCGCCGCGCTGAGCGCAGCACCGGCCCAAGCCCAGACCCCGCAGGCCCTGCCCGCCGTCCCGGTCGAGACGGACACCGCCCCCGCCGCCACGGCGCCGGAGACGGGTCTGTCCCGGCCGCTCGGCGCCGGCACGCTCGACGCCGCCGAAATCGCCAGCCGTAAGCTGGCCAGCCCGGACGCCGCGGCGCTGCTGCGCAGCCTGCCGGGCGTGTCGCTCTACAGCGCGGGCGGCTTCTCCAGCCTGCCGGCGCTGAACGGTCTGGCCGACGACCGCGTGCGCGTCCAGCTCGACGGCATGCCGATGACCGCCGCCTGCGCCAACCACATGAACGCGCCGCTGTCCTACGCCGACCCCACCATCATCGGCGCCATCGAGGCCATCGCCGGGGTCACCCCGGTCAGCAAGGGCGGCGACAGCATCGCCGGCACCGTCTCGGTGACCAGCAAGCCCGCCGTCTACGCCCAGCCCGGCGAGCCCATCCACGGCGAGGGCAGCCTGTCCACCGTCTACCGCTCGAACGGCAACGGCACCACCCTGTCCGGCACCGCCACCGCGGCGACCGAGCGGTTCAGCCTGCGCTACAGCGGCGCCTGGAGCCGGGCGGACGATTACGAGGACGGCGACGGGGACAAGGTCCGCTCCACCCTCTACAACGTGCAGAACCACGCGCTGTCGGCCAGCGCGCGCAAGGACGGGCACGAGATCACCCTGTCCGGCGGCTACCAGTATTCGCCCTATTCCGGCTTCGCGAACCAGCGCATGGACATGACGCTGAACCGCGGCACCACGCTGAACGGCCATTACAAGGGCGAGTTCGACTGGGGCACGCTGGACGGCCGCGCCTTCTGGCAGCGCACCGTCCACGCCATGAATTTCCTGCACGACAAGGGCGGCGCCGACCGCGGCGGCATGCCGATGAACACGGACTCGCACGAGATGGGCTACGCCGTCTCGGCGGAGGTGCCGCTGTCGGCGCAGGACACGCTGCGCGTCGGCAACGAGCTGGTCCGCTACCGCATCGACGACTGGTGGCCGCCGGTCGCCGGGGCGGCGATGATGTCGCCGCTGACCTTCGTGAACCTGAACGACGCGCGGCGCGACCGGCTGGGCACCTTCGCCGAGTGGGAGAAGCGCTGGACCCCGGCCTGGACCTCGCTGCTCGGCGTGCGCAACGACGTGGTGTGGATGGAGAACGGGCCGGTCCAGCCCTATTCCTGGGCCAACACGATCGGCATGGGCATGATGGGCATGGCGAACCCGGACGCGGCGGCGGCGCGGGCCTTCAACCGGGGCGACCGCTCCAAGACCGACGTGAACATGGACGCCACCGCCCTGCTCCGCTTCGCGCCGTCCGCGTCGGAACGCTACGAGCTGGGCTTCGCCCGCAAGACCCGCTCGCCCAACCTGTACGAGCGCTTCGCCTGGGGCACCGGGGGCATGTCCTCCACCATGATCGGCTGGTACGGCGACGCCAACGGCTATGTCGGCAACCCGGACCTGAAGCCGGAGACCGCCTACACGGTCGGCGCCACCGCCGCCTGGCAGGACGCCGCGGCCAAGCGCTGGTCGGTCAAGGTCACGCCCTATTACTCGCACGTCGAGAACTTCATCGACGCCGACCGCGTCGGCACCCTGTCGAACGGCTTCGTCCAGCTGCGCTTCGCCAACCACGCGGCGGAGCTGTACGGCATCAACGCCGAGGGCCGCAGCACCGTCCACCAGGACGAGCGGCTGGGCGAGTTCACGGTGGGTGCCGTGGTCAGCTACGTCCGCGGCCGCAACCTCGACACCGGGCGCGACCTCTATCACATCATGCCGCTGAACGGGACGATCGACCTCGGCCACCGGCTGGGCGACTGGAGCAGCGTCCTGGAGTTCCAGATGGTCGGGCGCAAGTCTTTGGTCGATTCCGGGCGGAACGAGCCGGAAACACCCAGCTACGCCCTGGTCAACCTGCGCACCAGCTACGTCTGGGGCAACCTGCGCGCCGACGTCGGGATCGAGAACCTGTTCGACGCCCACTACGACCTGCCGCTGGGCGGCGTCGATTATGGCGATTTCCGCGCCAGCGGCAACCGCCAGCCGATCGGCGCGCTGGCTGGCATGGGGAGGTCCTTCACCCTCGGCCTGACCATGGCGTTCTGATGGAGGCCGGCTGACGAGGTCCCCCGCCTTGCGCGCGATCCGCCTGCATGGGCGTCCCCAGCCGGCCCGCCGGCCGCTGGGGGCGCTCGCCTTGTCCGGGACGCTGCACGCCGGCGTCCTGGCCGTCCTCCTGTCCGCCGCCGGAGCGGCCCCCGGCATCGTCGCGGAGGAAACCGGCGCCGTCAGCCTCAACGACACCATCACCCCGGTGATCGAGGTGATGCTAGTGGCGTCCGAGGCGGACAGCGGCCCGCCGCCGGCAGCGGTTGCCGAGCCGGAGATCACCCCGGAGATCGAGCCGCAGCGGGACCCCGCACCGGAACCGGAGCCGGAGCCCACTCCCGAACCGGCGCCCCCGGTGGTTGAGCCGGCTCCGGAATCCGCACCGGAAGCGATCCCTCCACCACCACCCAAGCCGCTGCCAAAGCCAGCGCCGAAGCCGCCCGTCAAGGCGATGACGAAACCGCAGGCGGCTCCTGTTCCGAATCCTTCCCCGGCGCCGTCCACCGAAACCGGAATTGGCCACGCCGCCGCCGCGTCCGAGCCGGTCTCGGCGAGCCGGGGCGCGGTGGTGGATTACGGAGCGCAGGTCTGGGCCTGGATCGGACGGCACAAGCCGGAGAAGGTGGTCGGCGGCGGGCAGGCCACCGTCAAGCTGACCCTCGGCACGGCGGGCGAGGTGCTCGACGCCGCCATCCTGACGTCGAGCGGCGACGAGGCGTTGGACCGGGCGGCCCTGGCCGCGGTGCGCAAGGCATCCCCCTTCCCCACCCCGCCGCCCGGCCTGACGGCGGAGGATCGCGTCTTCTCCGTGCCCTTCCTGTTCCGCCCGCGGTGACTCCGGCGCGCCGGAAGCGGCGCTCAACCCTGCCCACCCCCACTTCCCGTTTGCGCTTTGCGGCTCCACGTAGGATAAAGCGCCCCAATTCCCGAGATTTCCGACGGCGAGCACCCCCATGGGCTTCAATTGCGGCATCGTCGGCCTGCCGAACGTCGGCAAGTCGACCCTGTTCAACGCGCTGACCGCCACCCAGGCGGCCGAGGCGGCGAACTTCCCCTTCTGCACCAAGGAGCCGAACGTCGGCCGCGTCGGCGTCCCCGACCCGCGGCTGGACAAGCTGGCGGCCATCGCCAAGTCGCAGAAGACCATCCCGACCCAGCTCGAATTCGTCGACATCGCCGGCCTGATCCGCGGCGCCTCGAAGGGTGAAGGTCTGGGCAACCAGTTCCTCGCCAACATCCGCGAGGTGGACGCCATCGTCCACGTCCTGCGCTGCTTCGAGGACGACGACGTCACCCATGTGGAAGGCAACGTCGATCCCCTCCGCGACGCCGAGGTGGTCGAGACGGAGCTGATGCTCGCCGACATGGAGAGCCTGGAGCGCCAGCTCACCAGCCTCCAGAAGAAGGCCAAGGGCGGCGACAAGGACTCCAAGATCAAGGCCGATCTGATGGAGCGCGCGCTGAAGGTCCTCCAGGACGGCAAGCCGGCCCGCGTCGTCGAGGTCAGCGAGGAGGAGAAGCCGGTCTTCAAGCAGTTCATGCTGCTGACCGCCAAGCCCGTCCTCTACGTCTGCAACGTCGAGGAGGCCTCCGCCGCCACCGGCAACAGCCTGACCGCCAAGGTCGCCGAGAAGGCCAAGGCCGAGAACGCCGGCATGGTCGTCATCTCCGCCGCCATCGAGGCGGAGGTCGCCCAGCTCTCCGACGCCGCCGAGAAGCAGGAGTTCCTGGAATCCCTCGGTCTGGAGGAGACCGGCCTCAACAAGCTGATCCGCGCCGGCTTCCAGCTGCTCGACCTCATCACCTTCTTCACCGTCGGCCCGAAGGAGGCCCGCGCCTGGACCGTGCGCCGCGGCGCCAAGGCCCCGGAAGCGGCGGGCGTCATCCACACCGATTTCGAGCGCGGCTTCATCCGGGCCGAGACCATCGACTTCGACAGCTACGTCACGCTGAGCGGCGAGCAGGGCGCCAAGGACAACGGCAAGATGCGCCAGGAAGGCAAGGAATACGTCGTCAACGACGGCGACATCTTCCATTTCCGCTTCAACGTCTGATTGGAATTCCGTTAACCCCTTCCCCTCTGCGAGGGAGAAGGGGTTAACAACACCCAATCTTATCACCGTCGAGAAATCCGTTAACCCTTTCGTAAAACTGGAAAAACCGCTTAAATACCCCTGAGATATGGTTAACAAGCCTCGTTTCGGCTGTTAAGTCCCATTGGATGGGCGACAACCGAGGGCCGGACCGGAGGGGATATGGCGGTGAACCAGAACGCGACCGTCGCGCCGGGTGCCATCGCGCCGGGTGCCGGCACCTTCTCCGACCGCGTCCGCGACGCCATCCGGCATGGCGAGCTGCGCCTCGCCTTCCAGCCGCAGGCCGACACCCACAGCGGCCGTCTGACCGGGTTCGAGGCGCTGTCGCGCTGGCGGCTCGACGACGGAACGGTGATCCCGCCCGACGTCTTCATTCCCATGGCGGAGACCAGCGACGCCATCCACATTCTCGGCGAATGGACGGTGCGCCGCGCCTGCGAGACCGCCGCGGGCTGGATGCAGGACGGCATCGCCGACGTGCCGGTGGCGGTGAACCTGTCGGCGCGGCAGTTGCAGGACCCCGGCTTCGCCCGCACCGTCCTGGGCATCCTCGCCGAAACCGGCCTGCCCGCCGCCAACCTGAAGCTGGAACTGACCGAAACCGCCCTGTTCGAGCACAGCGAGTCCTCGCGCGAGGTGCTGACGCAGTTGCGCGGCGCCGGGGTGCGGCTGGTGCTGGACGATTTCGGGACGGGCTATTCCTCGCTGTCCCTGCTGCGCCGCGTGCCGGTGGAGGCGCTGAAGATCGACAAGCATTTCACCCAGGCTATGGTCCAGGACCGCGACGCCGCCGCCATCGTGCGCGCCATCATCGACCTCGCCCATGCGCTGGGGATGCAGGCGATCGCCGAAGGGGTGGAGACCGACGAGGAGCTTCTGTATCTGCGCGCCTACCGCTGCGACCGCATCCAGGGCTATCTGCTGGCCAAGCCCCTGGACGCGGCGCAGGTCCCCGACTTCATCCGGCGGCTCGCCGCGACGCCGACAGGCGGATGACCCGCTCCGTCTCGTCCCATTCGGTCAGTTCCGCGGCCTCCTCAATGGTGGCCCAGCGCGCCTCCAGGGCATCGTCGGCGCAGACCGCCTCGCCCTCCGGGCTCTCCGCCGCCACCTCGACGATGGTGTAGTGGTACTGGACGGCCCCGGTGTCGTCGAGCGTCATGGCGTCCACCACCGTGACCACCTCGGTCGGCACGACGTGCAGGCCGGTTTCCTCCAGCACCTCGCGCACCGCCGTCTCGAACACCGTCTCGCCCACCGACTGGGCGCCGCCCGGCAGGCTCCACTGCCCCATCCGCGGCGGACGGCCCCGGCGGATCAGCAGCACCCGGTCGCCGCGCCACACCACGGCGCCCACCCCCACCCAGGGACGGTCGGGGTATTCACGGCCGGAACGGTCGGCGGGGGGTGTGCTGGACATGGTTGCTCCTCGTTGCGCTTGACCCGACGCTAACCCAGGGGGACAGTCGGATACCAGTGGCCAAGAGGCCGAACGAACCGCCGCCCCGGACGCCGCCATGAAGCTCAACGAGATCCGCACCTTCGTCGCCGTGGCCGAAGCCCAGTCGGTGCAGGAGGCCGCGCACCGGCTGGGGCTGACCCAGTCCGCCGTCTCGCGCCTGATCCAGCGGCTGGAGGCGGAGCTTGGCGTGTCCCTGTTCGACCGTCAGACCAAGCCGCTGGCCCTGACCCGCGACGGCGAGATGGCGCTGGCCCACGCGCACCGGGTGCTGAAGGCGACGGACGAGCTGTCGGACGCCTTCGCCGGGGCCGCCCAGCCCAAGGGGCTGCTGCGGCTGGGCGTGGCCCATGTGCTGAGCGCCATTGCCGCGCACCATCCGCTGGACCGGCTGCGCGCCGCCTTCCCCGGCCTGACCATCCGCCTGCATTCGGACTGGAGCACGCCGCTGGTCGAACAGGTGCGCAACGGCACGCTGGACGGCGCGCTGGTGCTGACCCACGACGCCCAGACGCCGCCGGACGACCTGGACGCCGTCTGCATCTCGCGCGAGCCGGTGCGGATCGTCGCGTCGGCCGAGCTGGCCGGGCAGCGGGACTGGACCCTGCCGGCGATGAACGCGGTGGGCTGGGTGCTCCAGCCCGAGGGCTGCCAGTACCGGACCGCCATGGGCCGGGCGATGGCCCAGCACGGACCGGCGCTGAACGTCACGGTGGAGGGATTCGACCAGTCGCTGCTGCTGTCGCTGGTCGCCCGCGGCGTCGGGTTCGGGCTGGCGCCGCTGCGGCTCATCGCCCCGACGCTGCACGCCACGCAGGTGCGGCCGCTGGAGTGCCCGGACTTCGCGCTGACCGTCGCGGTGTGGCTGCTGCGCGGCCGCTTCACCGGGCGCATCGGCCCCGTCTTCGACGCGCTGGAGGACAGCCTGCTGGACCTGCTGCCCCCGGCGGAAGAGGCGCCTCTGCCCCTGCCCTGCCATTCCGCGGCCGAATAACCTTCTTTCCCATTGTGAATTTGCTGCACGCCCGGCGCACGCTTATCGTGTGACCCTGATGAGACGCGGGCCAGCGTTGCCGCACCGGCCACAGCCCGCGCCGAGGGAGGATAACTTGGACACCAGCAACCGGGTGGGCGGGGCGCCGTCGCCCCGCTCCTGGCGGACGCCGGGATTCGTCGTCGCCTGCGGCTGCCTGATCGCCATGCTGGCGTTCGGCCCGCGGTCCAGCATGGGCCTGTTCACTGCACCGCTGTCGGAGACGCACGGCTGGGGCCGCGACGTCTTCGCCCTGTCGATCGCCATCCAGAATCTGGTCTGGGGCATCGGCACCCCCTTCGCCGGCGCGCTCTGCGACCGCTACGGCCCGGCGCTGGTGCTGGGGATCAGCGGCGTTCTCTACGCGCTGGGGCTGGCGCTGATGCCCTACGCCGACACGCCGCTGATGCTGCATCTCAGCTCCGGCCTGCTGATCGGTCTGGGTCTGGCCGGGGCGTCCTTCGGCATCGTCATCGCCGGCTTCAGCCGCATCGTCCCGCCGGAGAAGCGGAGCTGGTCGATGGGCGTCGCCACCGCCGCCGGCTCGATGGGCCAGTTCCTGTTCGCCCCCACCGGCCAAGCCTTCATCGCCGCCTACGGCTGGCAGACGGCGCTGATCCTGTTCGGCGCCTCGATGCTGATGATCCCGGTGCTCGCCTCCTCCTTCGCCGGGGCGGCCGGGTCGAAGAGCGCGCAGGCCGTCACCGGGGCCGACATCGGCTTCGCCGCGACGATCCGGCAGGCCTTCAAGCACCGCAGCTACGTGCTGCTGGTCACCGGCTTCTTCGTCTGCGGCTTCCAGCTCGCCTTCATCACCACGCACCTGCCGCCCTACCTGACCGCCGCCGGGATCAGCCCCGGCCTCGCCTCCTGGGCGATGGCGCTGATCGGGCTGTTCAACGTCGTCGGCTCCTACATGTCGGGCGTGCTGGGCGGCAAGATGAGCAAGCGCCTGCTGCTCTGCGCCAACTACACGCTGCGCGGCTTGTGCACGGCGCTCTTCATCCTGCTGCCGGTCACCCCGGTTTCGGTGATCCTCTACGCCGCGGCGATGGGCCTGCTCTGGCTGTCCACGGTGCCGCCGACCTCCGGCCTCGTCGTTCTGATGTTCGGCACGCGCTATCTCGGCATGCTCTACGGCTTCGCCTTCCTCAGCCATCAGGTGGGCGGCTTCCTCGGCGTGTGGCTGGGCGGCGTGCTGTACGAGCGCATCGGCTCCTACGACATGGTGTGGTGGGCCAGCGTGGCCCTGGCCTTTGCCGCCGCGGTGGTGAACTGGCCGATCGCCGAGAAGCCCGCCCCCGCCCTGGCGGCGGAAGCGAAGGCCTGACGGTCATGACGAACCCGGCGCCCGCCTCCTCTCCCGGCTTCGGCCACGGCTTCGCGCTGGCGCTCGGCGCGCTGGCGCTGGTCGTCTGGGCGGCGGTGACGGGGGTGGCGCTGAAGCAGGCGGCTCTCAACGAGGAGGACGGCGGCACGGTGCTCGCCGTCTTCCCGCCGGGCACCCCGACCGCCGACGCCTTCACCGCGGTGGTCCGCGCCGGCGGCCAGCCGGTGCGCCAGACCTGGATCCCCTTCGCCTGGGTCGCCCGCAGCGATGGCGGCGGCTTCGTCGGCCGCCTGAAGGAGGAAGGGGCGGTCACCGCCTACGGCGAGCTGTCGGTCGGCCCGGCGCTGGGCGGCTGCGCGGTGGTCTCGCTGGACGACAAGAGGCCGGTCGGCTTCCAGTTCAAGTGACGTCAAAAACCCGTCATCAAGCGGCAACAGGACCGCAGTTCGGGTATTGACAACCCCCGCCAGGAAGAGCAGGCTATCTCTCAGAGCAACACTGGTTGAGGTGAAGACGCGGTGGACACCGCATCAAGTTGGCCCAAAAGCCAGCTTCTCATCACAGCAAATGTTCCCGTAGCCAGGAGGGTGTGATCATCATGAGTCCACCTGCGCTTACTTGAGGAAGCCGACCTGTTCGGCCACACATTTCTGAACATTGCCGTTGAGACGGCTCAACCATTGCGGATGTCCTGGCACAGCCGCTGAAACCCCCGCCCCCCGCGCGGGGGTTTCGCTTTTTCGGGTTCCCGGTGCGGCAGCCTCCACCATGATGAAGGCCGCCGCCGGCGGTGATCAGGCGTCGACCTGATGCCCCTCCAGGAACATCGCCTTGGACAGGGCGTCGAAAAAGCTCTGGTAGGGCGCCGGATCTTCCACGGGCATGATGTTGTACTGGGCGTTGGCCCGGACGAGCGTCTGCGTGGTGCCGCGAGCCCGCGTGGTCACCGTGATCCGCAGGAGATAGCCGTCCAGCTTCGTGGCGCTGACCGTACCGAGCGTCGCGTCCGCCTTGTCCACCACGAAGCCGAGATCCTGAAGCGTCGCGATGATGGTGCGCAGCATCTTCTGCTGGTCGGTGGTGTCGTAGGCCCGCGTCTGATAAGACCGAACCTGAACCTGCGATTTGGAGGTTTCGAGGACCTGGCTGCGCGAATCCGTCTGACAGGCGCTGACGGTCATCGCCAGGGCGATCATCGGAAAAGCAAAAAACTTCTTCATGATCATCAAATCTCGTTGGCCGTCAGGAACACGGATTGGGAGAGCTTGTCAAAGAACTGCTGATACATCACCGGATCGGTCAGCCCTTCGATCTTCGACACCACGTTGTGGTTGTTCCAGACAATGCGTTGGAACGTGACCCGGACGGCCGTCTTCTGATCGTCAATGGGTCGCGTCACGAGGCTGACGCGGATTTTCTGTTTGGTGTCGAACTGCATCGCGTTTGCACCGAACAGGACGGCCATGACGACCGCGCCGGCAACCTGCCCGGCCTCGGTCGCGTCGCGGTCTTTGGAACCGACGATCAGACCGGCGGGAACCGTGCTCTCGTCAATGGTGAAGCCAAGGTCCTGGATGACCGCCGCGCTCGCCTGAAGCAGTTTGGCTTCTTCACTGGTGTCGAAGCGACGCGTCTGCATTTGCCGCTGCTGCAGGCTCTCATGGGAAAGCTGGAGGGCTTCCTTGGGAATGGTCTGCTGGCAACCGGACATGAGAAAGGCGGCAGCCAAAGTTGCCGCGATCGTCTTCTTCATCACAAGGCCCCCGCTCAGAAGCTCGACGTGCGATAGGCAAAGTCCCGAACGCGCTGAGCGTTGTCGAACTTTATGATGATCGTCAGAGTGCGCTGCGTTACGGACTTCGCACCGCTGGCCTCACCATAGCCCGGCGAAACCCCCGCCCCCAGGAGTCCGGCCGGCCCCAGGACGCCGCCAAGGACCAGAGCGGAAACGCCTCCCTGGGACGTGGAGTAGGCCGTTTCCGTCGAGATTTTGTCGTAGACCCAGCTTTCACGCCGCTGCTCGTCCGTGGTCACCATGTTCGGCGAACCCAGGACCTGAACGACGTCCGCGGAAGACATGCCGACGCGAATTTCGCGCTGGACCGTTCCGACCGTCACCCGATCATTTGAATTGTTCGCCACAGCCGCCCTGTGCTGGTCCGCCGTCGCGCAACCAGCCAACGCCAGCGTCAAGACGGCAACACGAAGGGTCGCAATTCCCGCAGTTCGTTTTTTCATTTCTTGGCCTGTATGAACTCGAAGATTTCTCGAATTCAGTTTTAATTTTTTCGGTCGTTTGAGTCCACACCTAAAGCGTGCATATAGGAGTATGTATATAGTTTATAAGAGTTCTCTATTTTTTGCGGTGCAACTCAAAATGAATTGCGCCCCCAGGCCAGTCGGCCGTTTGGGAGCGAGGAAAAGAAAAACCCCTCCCCCGCGGTGGCGGGAGAGGGGCGAAGGCTTCGTGTCGCTTCAAACGGGTCCGCAGACCCGGGAGTCAAGGCACCGGCCGATCAGTACATGTGCTGGCCGCCGTTGATCGACAGGGTCGAGCCGGTGATGAAGCCGGCGTCGTCGCCGACCAGGAACAGCACGCCGCGAGCGATCTCCTCGGCCTTGCCGAGACGGCCGACCGGGATGCGGGCGACGATCTTCTCCAGCACGTTGGGCGGCACCGCGCGCACCATGTCGGTGTCGATGTAGCCCGGCGCGATGGCGTTGACGGTGACACCCTTGGCAGCACCCTCCTGGGCCAGCGCCTTGGTGAAGCCGTGGATGCCCGACTTGGCGGCGGCGTAGTTCACCTGACCGTACTGGCCGGCCTGACCGTTCACCGAGCCGATGTTGACGATGCGGCCGAAGCCGCGCTCGCGCATGCCGTCGATGACGTTGCGGCAGAGATTGAAGCAGGAGGTGAGGTTCGTCGCGATGACGTCGTTCCACTGCTGCGGGGTCATGCGGTGGATCACGCCGTCGCGGGTGATGCCCGCGTTGTTCACCACCACGTCCACCGGCCCGAGTTCGGCGGTGATCTTCGCGATGCCATCCTTCACGGCGTCGAAGTCCGACACGTCGAACTTGTAGACCGCGATGCCCGTGCGGGCCGAGAATTCCTTCGCCTTCTCATCGTTGCCGGCGTAGTTGGCGGCGACGACATAGCCGGCGTTCTTCAACGCGACGGAGATGGCTTCGCCGATACCGCGCGTTCCGCCCGTGACGACTGCAACTCGAGCCATTGGCTCCTCCCCCAGAGCTTGATGTTGGATTCTTTATGGGTTTCTGTAGGCACACATACGAAACGGGCCGCACCCCGGAGGGAACGGCCCGCTTGTCATCAGCCCCGCTCGACGGTGAGGGCGATGCCCATGCCGCCGCCGATGCACAAGGTGGCGAGGCCCTTCTTGGCGTCGCGCTTCTGCATCTCATAGAGCAGGGTGGTCAGGACGCGGGCGCCGGACGCGCCGACCGGGTGGCCGAGCGCGATGGCGCCGCCGTTGACGTTGACCTTGGAGGTGTCCCAGCCAAGGTCCTTGTTCACGGCCAGGGCCTGCGCGGCGAAAGCCTCGTTCGCCTCGATCAGGTCCAGGTCCTCGTGCTTCCAGCCGGCCTTCTCCAGCGCGAGGCGGGAGGCCGGGATCGGGCCGGTGCCCATGATCGCCGGATCGACGCCGGCGGTCGCCCAGGAGACGATGCGGGCCAGCGGGGTCAGACCGCGGCGGGCGGCGTTCTCGGCGGTCATCAGGACCAGCGCGGCGGCGCCGTCGTTGATGCCCGACGCGTTGCCCGCGGTCACCGTGCCCTCCTTGGAGAAGGCCGGGCGCAGCTTGGCCAGCGATTCCGCGGTGGTGCCGTGCTTCGGATACTCGTCGTCGGCGACGATGATGTCGCCCTTGCGGCCCTTGATGGTGACCGGGATGATCTCGTCCTTGAAGCGGCCCGACTTCTGGGCGGATTCGGCCTTCTGCTGCGAGGCGGCGGCGAAGACGTCCTGCTCCTCGCGGGTCAGCTGCCACTTCTGGGCGACGTTCTCGGCCGTCGTGCCCATGTGGTAGCCCTTGAAGGCGTCCATCAGGCCGTCCTTCAGCATGGTGTCGAGCATCTCGGCGGCGCCCATCTTCACGCCGTTGCGCAGATGCATGACGTGCGGGGCCTGGCTCATGCTCTCCTGGCCGCCGACGACCATCACCTCGGCATCGCCGTTGCGGATCGCCTGGTAGCCGAGCGCGACCGAGCGCAGACCCGAACCGCAGAGCTGGTTGATGCCGAAGGCGGTGGCGGAGGCCGGGATGCCGGCGTTGACGGCGGCCTGGCGGGCCGGGTTCTGGCCCTGACCGGCGGTCAGGATCTGGCCCAGGATGACCTCGGTCACCTCCGCGGCGTCGGTCTTGGCGCGGCTCAGCGCTTCGCGGATGGCGATCTCACCCAGGTAATGGGCCGGCACGCTGCTGAGCGCCCCGTTGAAGCTGCCAATGGGAGTACGCGCTGCGCTGGCGATCACAACCTCGGTCATGTTGACGCTCCTCAGATTTTGTCAGTTTTATTATCGTGTCAGTGGGCCGCACGGAGTGGGAAAAACCTTATGCGCGGATTTCCCGCAATGCAAGACACCTGACTGGCTGCGGTTATCCTGCCGCACTAAGCCATTCGGCCAGGGGTCGCCAGACGCCTGTTTCGGCTCCGGCGCTGACCACCATGCCAATATGACCGAGCGGCGGCCTGATCATTTGCGCGCGGTCGATTGATCTTGCCAGGGCCACCGCCGAGGACGGCGGAACGATGCGGTCGCGTTCCGGGATCAGCGCCAGGACCGGCATCCGCAGCCGCGCCGGCTCCACCGGCAGGCCGGCGACCAGCCATTCGCCGCGCGCCGTGTCGTTGCGCCCGTACCAGCCGGCCAGCGTGTCGCGGGCGACCCCGGCGACCAGCGGCACCCCGTCGTTCAGCCAGTCCTCCAGCGACACGAAGGCGAGCGCGGCGCGGCTGTCCGGATCCATGCGGGCGAACTGCGAGAATTTCTTCAGCGCCAGCAGCGGGTCGAGCTGGGCGAACAGCCCCTGCAGCACGTCCACCGGCAATTCCCCCCAGGCGTCGAGCAGCGGGCCGAAAGGCTGGAAGACGGCGGCGGCGCGGCGGGCCATGCCCGCGTCCTCGGCGTGGAAGTCCCAGGGCGTGGCGAGCAGGCCGAGCGCCGCGACCTCCTTGGGGCGGCGCTGCGCCAGCGCGGTGGCGAGCAGCCCGCCCATGCAGTAGCCGACCACCGGAACCGGCCGGCCCACCGCCTCCACCACCGCGGCGAGGGCCCGTTCCAGCCGTCCGGCAATGTAATCGGTCAGGCTGTAGCGCCGCTCCAGCGGGCCGGGCGTGCCCCAGTCGATCAGGAAGGGGCGCAGCCCCTGCGCGGCCAGCCAGCGCATCAGGCTTTTGCGCGCCGACAGGTCGAGGATGTAATGGCGGTTGACCAGCGACGGCACGAACAGCACCGGCGCGCCGGTCGCCGGGCCGAGGGCGCCGTAATCGAGCAGGCGCGACGCCCCTTCCGTCCACAGCACGGGCGGGTCGGGAAGGTCGCGGCGGTAGGGATGGTGGCGGTAGCGCTCGATCCCCGTCAAGGCGAGGGAGAGCTGGCGGCGGACCTCCCGGTCAACCGCCTGGGCGAACGCGTCCGCGTCGGTTGCGGCGATCCGTCGGCGCAGGTCCTCCGCCCGTTCCCGCAGATGCGGCTTCCATGGCAGCGAGCCGTTCCTCAAGTGCGGCAATGCGGCGGAGGAGCTGAGCAGCGTCGCCGCCACCGTCGCCAGATGCAGCGCCAGGGGCCGCGGCCCCAGCCGTGGTGTGGGGTGCGGGGGGATCGTGGCGTTGTCCCCGGTCACGCGGTTCTCCCTCGGAGGACGGCTGGGATGAGGCTGGCTGGGACGGGGCCGGCGTCGGATTCCAGCCGGCGCCCGGCGCGCTGCTGTAGGCGAAACCGCCCGGCCCCAGGACGAAGGGCGCCATCGCCGCGGCGCCCTGCGCCATCATCTGGAACAGGCGGGCGGCGGCATCGGCCATCTCGGGATCGGCGGCGCAGGCCGCCCATTGTTCCTGCCACAGGTCGAGGTACCGTTGCGCGAGCGTTTCCAGGGACGGGATGTCGGATTCGGACGATTCGGCCATGGCCGGGAGTATATGGGGGAGGCGGTGCGCTTGACCAGAGCCGCGAAGGACCGATCAAAAATGTCGCGAATCCCGAATTATCGGGAGGATGTCCACCTGGGGTCGCAGCGCTGCGGCACAGCACTGGACAGGGTGCATTCCTTCGAGTAGTCCTTATATCTGGAACATACCCGCCGCACGACCCTTCTTGAAAGAAACAGCGATGGCCGACAAGGAAGACCAGAAGTCCGCGACGATCACGATCAAGAAGTACGCCAACCGGCGGCTCTACAACACGGCGACCAGCAGCTACGTGACGCTCGACCATCTCTGTCAGATGGTCAAGGACGGCCTCGACTTTGTGGTCTATGACGCGAAGACCGGGGAGGACATTACCCGCTCGGTGCTGACGCAGATCATCGTGGAGGAGGAGAGCAAGGGCCAGAACCTGCTGCCGATCAGCTTCCTGCGCCAGCTCATCGGCTTCTACGGCGACAACATGCAGTGGATGGTGCCACGCTACCTCGAATATTCGATGCAGTCGTTCTCGCGCAACCAGGAGCAGATGCGCGACTATTTCCAGAACACGCTGGGCGGCATGTTCCCCTTCGGCCGGCTGGAAGAGGTCGGCAAGCAGAACATGGCGATGTTCGAACGGGCCATGCGCATGTTCTCGCCCTTCGGCGGCGCTGAGGACGGGCAGCCCGGCGAGCACCCCGCCCCCCCGCCCCGCCCGGCGGCTCCCGGTCCGTCCGCCGCTCCGCCCAACGGTGCGGTCGCGGCCGCCCACACCTACGAGGAACTGCAGAAGCAGATCGACGACCTGCAGAAGCAGATCGCCAGCATCGCCAAGCCGGCCCGCCCGGCGAAGCCCGAAGGGAAGTGAACGGCGGCGCGCAGCGCATCGACGGCCATCGCATCAGCGGTTCTGCGGCGCAGGGCGGGGAAAGTTCCCCGCCCTTTTCTGTTTTTCGGCACCAGTGACACGCCCGGCTGTTTGCTCAACGGAACGGTCCACAGGAGGAACGCCATGAAGACCGAGTTGCAGATGACGATGGAACTGGAGGTTGCGGACGCTCAGGACGCCCAGCGGTTCGAGGAGAAGCTGCGCGGCTGGCTGCGCCACCAGAGCCAAGTGGTGTCGGTGTCGGCCACCCACAGCGGCGTCGGCAACGACGTCGCGTGGCGGGACGCCCGCCGGGCGGCCTTCGGCTCGCCGTTGCCCAACCCCTTCGCCCCCGGCCGAGGCCGCTGAGCTTCCCGGCGGATCGCAATCGACACGCCCGCCCTGCCCTTCACAGACGGGGCGGGCTCAATCCGCTCCTCAGGCGGCTCCGCCCGCCTTTGGAAAGGCGCGTCAGCCGCGGAAGATGTGCGGCACCATTGCCGCGTCGGAGCCGACCCGCGGGTCCGCGAACTCGCGGACCGACATGCCCAGGCACTTGTCCCCGATGATCCAGCAGTGCAGGAGCGCGTGGACGCCCTCCTCCTCGAAGATCGGCGGGGTTTCCAGCCACACCCGTCCGCCCGGATACTCGGCGCTGCCGGTGTCCGAAACGATGCTGCCGTGCGCGGTCATGCGCTGGGCCGCGTCGTCCAGCCCGAACAGGCTGCGCTCGGTCACCGCGTCGCAGCCGGACAGCTCATCCGGGTCGAGCGCGGCGCGGCACAGGTTCGGGTGGCGCGGGTAGAGCGACCACAGCGTCGCCAGCAGCCCGTGGTTCGACATCGGCCAGCACCACAGCGGCGACAGCATGCTCATGCCGCCCATGCGCAGCTTCTGCAGGAAGGTGTCTTCGGCCAGCCCCTGCCAGGGGTAGATCTTCGCCAGCCAGGAGGCCGTCCGCCCCTCGTCGTCAACGAAACGCCGGCCGTCCCAGCCCAGGCTCTGCAGCGGCAGCAGATGCGTGGCGATCCCCGCCTCCGCCGCGGTGGCCGCCAGATAGACCAGCTCGCTCTCCCGCATCGGGTCGGGGGTGGCGCAGGCCAGATGGACCAGTCCGCGGCCCGGCATGCCGGCCGCCAGCTCCTCCCAGCGCTCCACCAGCCCCTCGTGCAGGCCGTTGAACTGGTTGGCGTCGCCCATCAGGGCCTCGCGCCAGTTGCGCTGGATGATCGAGGCGGCGAACAGCCCCTCCGGCGTGTCGTAGTTGCAGGCTACCAGCTTGACCGAATCGCGCCCGTCATAGGCCAGCGTCAGCCGCCCGATCAGCGCGCCGGCCCGCTCGTTCAGCCGGCCGGACGCCCAATAGTCGTTCCAGGAGGCCTCCAGCAGCCGCCCCACGCCGCCGCGCACCCCCAGCCGGGCCAGCGCCCGACCGTCCACCGTCGCGCGCAGCGCCTCGCGCAGCATGGTGTGCAGCTCGTCCGCGACGCTCTCGATCAGGTCGATCTGGTGGGCGGAGAACTCGTACCGCACGTCCTCGCGCCAGAAGGCGCCGGCGCTCATGGCGCGAACGCCGTAGGGGTATTTGCGGAGCCCCGGACGCCAATCCGCACGGGGTTTCATGACTGCTCTGCGCATCGTGTGCTTACCGGGCCGCCGGATTCAATCCATGGTTTTGCCCCGCTGCGGCGCGCCGCTTGCGGCCGTCCGGGATTCGGTGGGGGCGGATCATTGCGGCGCAAACGCGCCAACACAAGCGCCTTGCGCGCCTGCCCCTCCGTTTTTCCACGCTTCCCCTCGCGGATCCCACAGACCCGGCGGGAACGCCCATCAATAAGCGCGGTCGGCCAGCCAAGCCGCGATGGCGCCCTCCATCGCCTCGGCGGTCGGATCGCCCTGCTGCGGGCCGGTTGCCACCATGGGAAGCCGGGCCGCCGCGGCGATGTCCTCCGCCGGCGCGCCGGTTCCGACGAACAGGTCGCAGCGCCGCAGCAGGGCGGACAGCCCGTCGAAGCCCAGCCTCCCCACCGCGTTCACGCAGGCGGCCCCGGTTTCCCCGGCGATGCGCGCCGCGGCCCCCTTCGCCGCCTCCTCGCCGACCAGGACCAGGGCGGTGTCGCCCCGCGCGGCGAGGCGGCGGCACAGCTCCGACAGGGTCCCGCTGCCGGTGGCCGCGGACAGTCCGACCGCGCAGCGCCAGCGCGCCGGAACGCCCTCGGTCAGAAGCGCGGCGGCGGCCCGCTCACCGGCGGGGGAGGTCCAGACCTCCGTGACGGTCTCCGCGTCCCCGGCGCCGAGCGCGCCCATCAGACCGCTGGGAGTCGTTGCGACATGGGTCAGGAAGGCGTCGGCGTAGTAGCCGCGCACCGGCCGACCGACCCTGCAACCGAGGCGGAGCAGCGCGCCGGTGTCCTGCATCAGGCGGTTGGCGAAGCCGGCATCCTCGCCGCGGATCGGGTTGACCGCGAGGTCAAAGGCGCCACGGAACTGCTCGCCGATCTCCCGGCGGACCGCACTCACCAGCGCGTCGTCGGGCGCCCGCCCCTTCAGCGGCGGCAGCGTGACCCGCTGGTTGACGTAAGGGCAAAGGGCGAGCGCCGCCTCCGCGTCCGGCGTCGCGAAGACGGTGATCCGGGCCAGCGGCAAGGCGCGCCGCAATTCCCGCAGGACACCCGACGCCCGCAGCACGGCGCCGGCCCCGTCGAGCAGGAACACGCCGACGCTTTGGATCAGGTCGGTCGGAAAGGGCGGCGGCTCGCCGGGGACGAGCGTGCGGCGGCGGACGGCGGAACCGGAGTCCCGCAGCAGCGCCACCGCCGGGGCGGTCGAGGCGCCCCGCGCCGGCGGCACGAAACCCCAGGTCCCCTCGGCATCCGGGCGCGCCAGCGGCTCCACCAGGGCGTGCTCGGCGCGGACGACGGTCGCCGCGTCGGTCACCCAGGGGAAGAAATCGCGCAGCGCAAGGGTGCCGCCGCCGACCGACCGTCCCGCCGCCTGCAGGGCGTCCCATTGCCGGACCGCGCCGTCGTAGCCGTAATAGACTTCCTTGAACGCGACCTGCTCCCGCGTCGCGTAGGCGAAATGCTGGAAGACCAGCCCGCCCGCCGCCGTCTCCTCGTGCAGAAAGGGGTTGGCCGCGCCGAGATCGACCGCGGACCCGTCCGGCTGCGGGCGCGTCAGCCGGGGCGGTTCGTGCGACTGCCAAGCGTCTCCCGGCCGATAGCGCCACGTCCGCAGCCATTCGTAGGAGCGGTGGTTGCCGTAGCTGTCCAGCCTGTCGAGGAGCAGGGACGGGCCGACGAAGAAATGGCAGAGGTACAGCGCCGCGGTGCGCGACGGCGAATTGAGGAACATGCGGCGCGCGCGGGTGATCTGCTCCACCGTCCACAGCTCGTCCGCATCGACCTGCCAGAGCAGGCATTCCTCGGTCATGGCGGCCAGCGGCGCGGACACCATCTCCAGCTTGCCCCGCCAGAACACCCCCGGCGGCTTGCGGTGGACCGACACGCGCCCGGTCTCCTCCGCGGCGATGCGGTCCAGATACGCCGAGGTGCCGTCGCTGCTGAGGCCGTCGCGGTGCAGGTCCTGCGGGACGCGCCCTCCCTGCGCCACGCTCCAGGCGGTGTCGTTGACCAGTTCCGCCACCCCCTCCACGACGTGCCAATGCCAGGGAAAGGGCAGTTGGCGGAACACCTCCAGGTGATAGCGGATGAAGGGATCGCCGTTCAGGACGATGGTCAGGAAATGAACCGGTAGCATGCCCGCAACCCCGTCCTTCGCCCGTTGATCCGGCCTCGCGCAGTCCGCCGGACCTTGTCGGTTCCGCGGGAGCGGTGTCAAGGAAGCCGTGCGACTCCCCCGATGGGTCGCCATCCCCCTCTTGACGGCGGGGGACCCCGCCCCTACCCTGGCGCCGGTTATGGTTCCCCGCGTCCTCCGGTCGCGGGGCTAAGAGGGAAGCCGGTGCGTCGCCCCAATCGGGGAGAAACGGCAAATCCGGCGCTGCCCCCGCAACTGTGAGCGGTGAGCGGCCTCGTCCTTTCCGTGTCACTGGCGCCGCCTGCGGGAACGGGCGCCGGGAAGGCCGGACGATGCCGCCTTGACCCGCGAGCCAGGAGACCTGCCGTAACCGAACGTACGTCCTCGGGCGGGGTGCCCCGGTGGTCGCTTGCCGATGTCCGGCCCGACGGCCGCCCGTCTTCCGCAAGCCGTCCCCCGGTGCGCCCATCCAGGGGACCAAGGGGGTTGCGATGCCGGTGCCTGCCAGCAACGACGCCCTCCCAACGCATGGCAGACTCGGAAAGGGCATAGAGCATGCACATCGAACCCGGCGTCGTCGACGGCGCCAAGATCGCTCTCAGCTACGCGACGGCCGCCGGCGGCTTCGCGATGGCCGGAAAGCTGGCGCGCGACGACGTCCGCAACAACGGCGGGGTCGCGCCGCTGGTGCTGCGCAGCCTGATCGCCACCGCGCTGGTCTTCAGCTTCTTCGAGGTGTTCCCGCACCACCCCGTGGGCGTGTCGGAGGTTCACCTGATCCTCGGCTCGACGCTGCTCCTGCTGTTCGGCGCCGGTGCGGCCTCCATCGGCCTCGCCGCCGGCCTGCTGATCCAGGGCCTGTTCTTCGCGCCCTTCGACCTGCCGCAGTACGGCATGAACGTCACCACGCTGCTGGTCCCGCTGTGGGGCATCAGCCTGCTGGCGAAGCGGATCGTTCCCGACGCCACCCCCTATGTCGACCTGAAGTATTCGCAGGCGCTGGCCCTCTCCACCGCCTACCAGGGCGGCATCGTCGCCTGGGTGGCCTTCTGGGCCTTCTACGGCCACGGCTTCACCGCCGAGACCGTGACGGAAGTCGCCTCCTTCGGCGCCGCCTACATGACCGTCATCATCGTCGAGCCGCTGGCCGACCTCGCCGTGCTGGCCGTCGCCAAGACGCTGCGCCGCCAGAGCCAGGGGCCGCTGTTCAACATCCGCCTGCACCAGGGCGCCTGACCGGCGCTTCGGACCGGATGGTTCGCAGGAAGGGCGGCGGGGACATCCCCGCCGCCCTTTTCCGTTTCCGATCAGCGGACCGGTCAGATCACCAGCTCGCCCTTGCGGATCGCCGCGTAGCGGCGGTTCACCGCGCCCCAGTCGACGACGTTCCACCAGGCCGCCAGATAGTCGGCGCGCCGGTTCTGGTACTTCAGGTAATAGGCGTGCTCCCACACGTCGTTGCCCATCAGCACGGGCACCCCCTCCATGGCCGGGGAGTCCTGGTTCGGGCGGGCGGCGATGGCCAGCTTGCCCGACGACGGGTCGGCGGTGACGAAGACCCAGCCGCTGCCGAACTGCCCGGCGCCCGCCGTGTTGAAGCGCGTCTTGAAGTCGTCGAAGCCGCCGAAGTCGCGCGTGATGGCTGCCCCGACCTCGCCGTCCGGCGCACCGCCGGCGTTCGGCCCCATGATGCTCCAGAACATGCTGTGGTTGGCGTGCCCGCCGCCGTTGTTGCGCACCGCGGTGCGGATGCTCTCCGGAAGCTCCGGCACGCGCTTCAGCAGGTCGGCCAGCGGCATCGCTTGGAGATCGCCATGGTTGGCGAGGGCCTTGTTGAGGTTGTCGACATAGGCCTGATGGTGCTTGTCGTGGTGCACGCTCATCGTCGTCGCGTCGATGTGCGGTTCCAGCGCGGCGGGCGCGTAGGGCAGCGGCGGCAGCGTGAAGCCCTTGCCGCCCGGTGCCTGGCCTGCTGCTTGAGCCCAAACGAAGCGCGGCGCCGCGGCCAGCACCAGCGCGGCGGCGCCGGCGGACAGCAGCAGTTGGCGGCGATCCAGGCGAACGGACATGAGACCTCCCAATGTTGTGTTTCGTGCCGAACGGCGGGGAAGCCACAGCCTCAGTGCGCCTCCCAACTCACTCAACAGGGCAATGGGCGTAGTCACTCGGTACCGGCGCACCGCGCGCCGACCGATTTCTACAGGCGGGCCTTTCCCGCCAACCCGGCGGACGACACGCGGGCCATGCCCAGCGCCACGGTCCGCCAACGCCCCAGACGGAACCGCGACGGTGCGGCCGACGGCTTGCGGACCGGCGCGGCCGGGACCGTCTCCGCCGCCTCGAGGATCCCGCGGGCGCGGCGCTCGCGCAGCAGAAGGCGCATCACCTCCTCCTCCGTGACGGGGCGTCCGGCCCTGGCCGAGGCGAGGCTGGCGGTGTCCTGGAGGGCGGCGACCTGCGCCAGGGTGCCGGTCAGTCCCTTGGCCGCGGCGGTGACCAGCGCTTCGCGATGAATGGCGAGGATGAACGGCTTCAGCCCACGGTCGGGCGTTCCCTGCGGCGGTGTCGGCATGGCGGAAGGGCTCCGGGGGTTCGTTCGATCGGGTAGGTCATCATCCAACCGATAACGCCGCCGCGGCAAAGGCCCCTACGGATTAGCCCCGCCGGTCGCCGCCGAAGGAAGCGGCCCTCAGCGGGCCACGTACCAGTCCGTCCGGTGGTTGAAGGCGACGAAGGCGTTCAGCACCGCCGCCCCCAGCATCGAGGCCAGCACCGCCTTCCCATCGATGACGAAGACCGCCATGGAGAAGATCACCACGTCGAACATGGCCTGGAGCCAGCCGGCGCGGAAGCCCGTCTTCTCCTGGATGTAGAAGGCG
Organism: Azospirillum sp. UENF 211521; assembly: GCF_058780535.1. Lineage (NCBI taxonomy): Bacteria > Pseudomonadati > Pseudomonadota > Alphaproteobacteria > Rhodospirillales > Azospirillaceae > Azospirillum > Azospirillum sp. UENF 211521. The sequence continues at coordinate 2,102,716 of NZ_JBSNCF010000001.1, read as the reverse complement.
AGGATGCCCACCCCGCCGCCGCTGGAGCCGTGGCGGAACAGGCCGATGACCCCGATGCCGATGCAGAAGCCCGCCAGCACCGCCGCCACATAGGGGTGCAGCGCGTCGTAGCGGATCGCCTGCGGGGCCAGGGTGGTCAGCACCGAGATGCTCGTCACCGCCAGAAGCGACTTGGCGGTGAAGCGCCAGCCGATGCGCGCCAGCGCCAGCGCGTAGAAGGGCAGGTTCACCACGAAGAACACCGGGCCGAAATCCAGCCCCGTGGCGTAGGCGATGACGAAGGACAGCCCCGCCGCCTGTCCGGTGATCAATCCGGCGGCATGGAGGATGGAAATCCCGAACGCGGTCATGATGATGCCGAACAGCTGCCCCTGCGCATTATCAAATGCGCTGTGCGACGCCCGTTTGGTTTCATTTGTTGCAATGGCAGTGTTGGCAGCCACGGATACTGCACTTTTCTTGAGCACGCTGGGCACCTTCCAGACTTCGATCCCTTTTGACAGTAGCATCAAAGACCAGACCAAGAATAGAGTGGCGTGAGTTCGTTGGCGCCCCCCTCAATCCGCGGGGCGTCGCTGCGCCATCCCCCGTCGCCGGGGCCCCGGCCATCGATTCCGCCGGATGGCGCCGGTCTCCAACGACCGGGTCGGCGGCGCCGGGACGCGGCGTTGCGCGGCCCCGTCAGCGTTCTTGCTCCCGCCGCGCAAGAATCGGTCCGGCCGGCGTCACACGCTTTCCCCGCATTGCCGGCCATGGCGCAACCCAGACGCACAAAGTTCGCGCGATGCGGCGGAGTCTTTCGCCGGATAGACCAATCGGCCGACACCTCACATCGCTACAGTCGCACCGTCCGCTGTTCGCGCATCCCATGGTCGCATGGGGGTGCGTGAATGATCGACGCCACCAGCGGCCGCCTTTGAAACCGGCCCCACCAGTGAGGAAAGACAATGGCATTTCCGACCGCCGTGAACGACCAGATCACCGATTCCGTCACCCAGGCCAACACCAAGGTCCTGGGCGACGCTCCGGCGATCGCCATGGGCAACCTGTTCCAGGCCACGGCTCAGGCGCTGGCCAACGCGGCCCACAACGCCACCAACGCCCAGCAGCAGTCCTACGTGACCGCGCAGGCCGCCACCACCCAGGGCGTGGCCACGCTCTACTCGATCGACACCGCCTCCACCGGCGTGGCGACGAAGAGCATCCTCAGCACCGGCGTCAAGGGCCTCGGCTCGTAAGCCGGCCCCGCGCCGCCGTCGACGTTTCAAACCACCTGCGCCACCCCGCCTTCCATGAGGGATCGCGGGCGGGCGGCAGACAACCGAAGAGGACGAACAAATGGCTTTCCCGACCGCCGTGAACGACCAGATCACCAATTCCGTCACCCAGGCCAACACCAAGGTCCTGGGCGACGCCCCGGCGATCGCCATGGGCAACCTGTTCCAGGCCACGGCCCAGGCGCTGGCCAACGCGGCCCACAACGCCACCAACAACCAGCAGCAGTCCTACGTGACCATGCAGGCCGCCACGACCATGGGCGTCGCCACGCTCTACTCGATCGACACCGCCTCCACCGGCGTCGCCACCAAGTCGATCCTGGGGAGCTGATGAGCCGACCGGCCAGGACCGGGCGCCCGCGGGCATCCGGAACGGGCCGCCGGCCATCCATCCCGAACCATTCGCCAAGGAATAACGTCAGATGGCTTTCCCGACGGCAGTCAACAGCCAGATCACCAATTCCGTAGCCCAGAGCAACGTCCAGGTCGTTGGCAGCTCGCCGGCGATCGCCATGGGCAACCTGTACCAGGCCACCGCCCAGGCGCTGGCCAACGCGGCCCACAACGCGACCCTGGCGCAGCAGCAGATGTACGTCACGGCGCAGGCCGCCACGACGACGGGCGTCGCGATGCTCTACTCCATCGACACCGCGACCACCGGCGCCGCCACGTCGAAGCTCCTCGGCTGACCGGTCGGCGGACGCGGCACCCGCCGCCGTCCGCCGCACCGCCGCCGGCGCTTTGGCCTCGAACCAACGCAACATCTGATGTAAGGAGCAAACACGATGGCTTTCCCGACCGCCCTGAACAACCAGATCACGGACTCGGTCTCCCAGGTCAACACCAAGGTCCTGGGCGACGCCCCGGCCGTCGCGATGGGCAACCTGTTCGTCGCCACCAGCCAGGCGCTGTCGAACGCGGCCCACAACGCCACGAACAACCAGCAGCAGTCCTACGTGGTGATGCAGGCGGCCACCACGCAGGGCCTGTCGACCCTGTACTCCGTCGACACGGCCTCGACCGGCGTCGTCACCACCCAGATCCTGGGCCTCTCCTAAGGAGAGCTGGCGGGCCGCCCTCGGGACACCGGGGGCGGCCTCCGCTGCAGGTTGAAGCGCCCGGTCGCGCATAAGCCCGCATCCGCAGAAGCCAGTGGCAGCAGCCTGAAGGCAGGAGTGTGCGAATGCCGGATGGAGGCTCCTCCAGTCTTGCCGGATCGGTCGCGGCGAACACGGCGATACCGCTTGGCCTGACCCCATCCCTGGCGATGGACATGACCTACGTCGCCATGGCCAACAGCCTCGGCCTGGCCATGCAGAACGCCGTCGCCAACCAGCAGCGCGCCCAGGTCATCACCGAGGCCGCGCTCGCCCAGGTCCTCACGCTGATCATCACCAAGGGAACCGCAAAATCATGAGCGACGAAGGCACCGTGAACACCCAGGTGATCGACGCGACGTCGGACATCGTCACGCTTCTGACGGGACAGTCCCCCGCGCAGTCGTTCGCCATGCTCGACGCCGTGATGGTCGAGACGCTCGGCATGGCGATGCACAACGCCGTGCACCGCCAGCAGAACGCCGGCATGGTCAATTCCGCCGCGGTCACCGCCGCCTGCGCCAAGATGCTGTCCGTGCCCTTCCCCACCACGCCCCCGCCTCCGCCCTCGGGCGCGCCCACCTCCGGGAGCAGCGCGTCGCCGCTGCAGCCGCTGACCCCGCTGCTGACGACCTCGCTCACCACCCTGCCCTCCACGGTCAGCGGCGGCGGTGGGAACAGCACCGTCAATGGCGGCACCGGGAACAGCACCGTCAGCGGCGGCACCGGAAACAGCACCGTCAGTGGCGGCACCGGAAACAGCACCGTCAGCGGCGGTACCGGGAACAGCACCGTTAGCGGCGGCACTGGAAACAGCACCGTCAGTGGCGGCACTGGAAACAGCACCGTCAGTGGCGGCACTGGAAACAGCACCGTCAGCGGCGGGTCGTGATTGACCCCGCGCCCATCCCCCAGCGGCCGGCCGTCCAGGCCACAACGAGCGAGGAGCCTTCATGTCGGAGCCCACGAAGGTCAATGCCCAGATCATTGACGTCATAAACCAGACGCAGACGGCGACCATGAGCCAGCAGGTCGTCACCACCAGCGGCGCGGGGAAAGCCTATCAGGCGGTCGCCCAGTCCACGGCCATGGCCGTGCAGGACGCGACGGACACGCTGCGCAACGTCTCGACCATCGCCACCACGGCGATCGGTGTCGCGATGGCGCAGCTTCTGGCGACCGGCGACCCGAAATACGTCACCGCCCTGACCCAGGCGCAGGGAATGATGACCAGCGCCGCCAACGACTTCACCAGCATCGGTACCGCGGCCTCCACGGTCCTGAATAGCTTCCCGTCGAGCTGACCCTTACGCAGGTGTCCCACCATGACCGTCTCTGTCGCCAACAAGATGATCCAGAACCGCGCCGGGTTGACCGACCTGGGGCGGCTTGCGCTCGCCTTCATCGATGGCGGGTCGGAGTGGCTCGATTGGGCCATCAGCAACGCCGGTCCGCGCTACGATTTCCCGGACGAGAGCACGCTCGTGGAGCAGGTCCAGCAGGGCCTTCACGCAACGCGGCTGGCCCTGCTGCCCAATCTGAAGCTGATGGTCAGCCCGGTGAAGCTGATGACGCTGGGGGTGGACAGCCTGCGCACGCTGGCCGACGCCGAATCCGGCGACACCAGCGCCACCGTGTCGGCCCAGGTCAAGCGCATCCTCGCCGACCACAATCTCCTGACGCAGGACGATTTCGCCGCCAGCGCGTCCTTCCTCGCCGGGCTGGGGGTCTCCGGGGCTCCGGTCTTCCAGTTCATGGGCTTCGACGAGCAGCTGGCGGTGCAGGAGCTGCTCTACCGCAAGGAAAGCCAGGGAACCGCGAATCCCGAGCTTCAGAAGGAGGCGGCCGCCTTCGCGGTGGAGCAGGCGCGCACCGTGCAGGAGTTCGCGGACTTCTATCAGTTCTACCTGATCTACGTGAACCGGCTGGGCTCCCTGACCGCGACGCCGGACGACCGGAAGAAGCGGGCCGGCGGCGCGCTGGACACCATCCTGCCGCAGCTCTTCGGATTCCTGGAATGCCCGCAGGTTCCCCCGCTGGCCGCCCCGGCGGAGGTGGCGCGGGCCGTTTCCAACTGGCAGAAGCGCGGCCGGCCGATCGGCTTCGCCCGCCTGTCGGACGGCGCCCTGCAGATCGTCCGCGACACCGCCTTCCGGGATGAGACCGGCGACGCGGTGCGCGTGTTGGTGGCCGGCTATCTCGCCGGCGCGCAGGCCCTGCTGTCGGCGACGCCGCCGCAACGCGGCATCATGGGCCAGGACGGCGCGTCCTGCCTGTTTCCCATCTTCGGCAAGGGCAACCAGGCGGAAATCCAGATGGGGGCCGCGGGGGTGATCTCCCTGCGCTGCTTTCGCCCCGATCCCCCCGCCGCCGCCGTCACCACCGCCGCCGCCTGACTCGCCGCGACAGGACTCGCCTCCACAGGCCCCGCCGCGACCGGCGGTGACCGGGGCGCCCCCATCGGCACCTCCCTGTGCACCGCCTTCCACGCCGCCCTCCACACCGCCCTCGCCACCCTCCAGGCCAACCGGAGCGGCGGCGGAGGTGCCGACGGCGGCGAGGGCTCGGACAGCCCCGGCGGCGCCCGCATCGCAAAACCGAACCGGACGAAGGAGATCGAAGGATGGGCGTTTCCCAGCCCCCCAGCAGCCCCAACCCTGAACCGTCGGCCGCTCCGGCGACGCCGGAGACGCCGGCTGCGGCGTCGCTTGCGGCGTCCCCTGCGGCGCCAGCGGTGAACGCACCGCCGCCGGCCGACACGGCGCCGTTCGAGGCAGGCACCAAGACGCCTGCCGAAATCGCCAGCGCGCTGCTCGACCACGCGGTGAAAAGCGTGAACGCGGCCGCGGAGCAGGCTCTGGCCGCCGTCGAGCAGGCCATCCAGCTCGCCGGCCACGCCGTGGAGGCGATTCCCGGCCTGACCGCGCACCCCGGCGGCCACGCCGACGAACAGGGCGCGATGTCCCAGGCGAACGAGGCCATGTCGCAGGCGCTCCAGGCCGCCAGCGGAGCCGGCGCCGGCGGTCAGGCGATGCAGCAGGCCAGCGAGCAGCAGCAGAAGGCCGTCACCGCCGCCAACGAGGCGGCGCAGCAGGCCATGGCCGCGGCCAGCGCCCAAATCGCCCGGGCGATGAACAGCAAGGGCGACCCGGCCCTCTGAGGCCGCCATCGACCTACGCCCCGGAATGACCGCGACACCGCGCGGTCTCCCGGCGCGCGGGGCGGCACCGCATCTACCGCCCTCCGCTCCGCGCCGAGCGTTCCAGGGAGCGGATGTGCGACAGGCCCGGCAGGATCTCGGAGCGGATGAACTCCAGCCGGCGGACCGGGCCGCCGCCGCTGGAGAAACGGGCCTTCCACAGGGCCATCTTCACCGCCAGCCCGCACAGCACCCCGCCGATGGTGACGTGGTGGTTGGTGATCAGGTCGCGGATGCTGCGGAAGCTCTGGGCGTTGATGTTGCGCCAGAAGTCCTTGGAGCGGTTGTCGAAGCTCTCGAAGCGCCCGGTGATCGAGGCGGCGATCTCCGTCAGGTCGCGCCCCACCTCGTCGAGCATCCGGGCGTGCCGGGCGTCGCGGCGGACCTCGCTGAAACCGCGCACCGCGTCCATCCAGGCCAGGAAGGCCTGCACGTCGGGGACGATCTCGTCCAGGCACTGCTTGAAATAGGCCAGCGACAGGAAGATGTCGCCATACTCCTCCAGGAAGGCCGGGATGTCGGCCATGGCGATGTCCAGCCGGTCGGCCATCATGGTCAGCCGGCGGCGCACCTCCGCCAGATCGGGTTCGGCGAACAGGCGGATCAGGTCCTCGACATTCTGCACCTGCACGTCGTCGCTGCCGTAGACGCTTTCGATCAGCGGCCGGGTGAAGACGCGCATGTAGCGGGTGAGCTGGTCCTTCCGGCGCTGCGACAGGCGGAGTGCCGCGTGCTCGTCCACCGCGATCTTCAGGCGGCGCAGCTCGATGCGCAGCGAATAGACGTCGAAGCTGGCGGCCTGGGCGATCTGCCCGATCATCAGCAGGTCGCGGTCCAACTCGGGCGAGCGGTTGCCGAAATGCAGCGGCAACTGGCTGGGCATGACCTGCCCGCTGCCGGCGTGAACGTCGTTGAACAGCTCCACCACCGTCTGCAGCCGGACGTTCTTGATCAGCCGCGCCCGGCGCAGGCCGGGTGTCTCCAGCGGCAGGATCGTCATCGGCAGGATATGAAGGGAGTCGCGGGCCGTGTCCTCGTCCCGGTCGTCCGGGCCGGGCAGCAGGGCCACGACGTGCGGCCAAGCGCCCGGCGGCCTGGCCTGTCGGCTCGGCTGCACAGCCAGTCTCCCGGAATTCGGTCAGCCGGAACGCCGCCGCTCAGAAGCGCGGGAAGTTCAGCAGCGACATGGTGATGGACGGGTCGATGGCGACGATCGAGGAGCGTCCGCGGCTGTTGATCGGCCCGATGTAGGGGAGGTTTGTCGAGGCTCCCGCGGGACCGCCGTTCTTCAGGTCGTACATGGCCGAGAAGCGGTCCAGGAACTTCCCGAGCTTGGCCGGGTCCTTGAAGTCGGCGATGTCGAAGCGCTTCTTCAGCTTGTCGACCAGCCGGTCGAGATCGCCCAGCGCCGACTGCTCGGGAATGTCGAGCGCCGTGAAGACCACCTTCTGCAGCGCGCGGTCGGCCATCACCTGATACCAGTTGGTGATGCGCGGCGCCTTGCGGTCGAAGTAGAGCGCCAGACGGACCGCCGGGTTGCTCTCCTCCGCCTTCACCTCCAGCGACACGTCGATGTAGCGGTCGACGATGGCCTTGACGATCGCCGGCTCCTTCAGCGTGGCGCCGCCCGTCTCCTTGAAGGACAGGACGGTGGCCATCTCCTTGAACTTGGCGTCGTTCATGCGGTTGGCCAGCGCCTCCGGGTCCTTCACCCCCTGGTCCAGCACCTTGCGGATGAGGGCGCGCGCGTAGGTCTGGCTTTCCAGGTCGAAGGCCACCATGACGAAGCGGTAGAGCTTGTCGTCCTTCAGCAGCTCCTCGGCGCTGGAGATCTTGCCGATGTTGGCCTCGAAATAGGCGATGTTGCGCTTCACGTCGGGGCGCGAGCGGATCATCGCGTCGTAGCGGTCCTGGTTGCGGACGATCTGGCGATAATCCTGGAGCGTGCTCATGCCTTCACCTCCGGGGTCGCCGGCCGGCCGCTCTCCTCCGCCGCGTCCTCCGCCGGGTCGGCGTAGGAGGGCGGGATGCGCAGGATCACCTCGCCGGTGTGGGTGTCGAGCACCTCGGTGGACAGGCGGCCCGTGCCGGGGTCGAGGTTGACGCGGTAGGGCGGGATGGGGTCGGGCAAGATTGGATCGGGCCGGCGGCCGTTGTCGGCTTCCGCCGATGTCCGGCTTTCCTCGACCACCTCGGTGGCCTTGACGGCCTCGGCCTGGGCGGCGCGCAGCCGGTCGGCCTGGCGCTGGCGGGCTTCGGCGATCAGGTCGGCGCTGGCGGTGCCGCGCTCGCCGTTGACGCCGGACACGCCGCCGGTCAGTCCCTGGATGGGTGCGGGCATGGCGTCACGCCTCCGCGTGGGTTTGGGGCACGCGAGTCTCGGGAATGCGCTCGTCCCGCGAGGAGCGCTGCGCGTTCAGCAGCCCGTCCTCGTAGGCCATCACCGGCCGCAGGCAGGCCAGCGCCTTGTAGTAGTCGCGGTCGCTGACGTTGCTCATCGCCTGCATGATGCGGTCCTGCATCTCCGGATGCATGAAGGCGGTGTAGAGCTTGGCCATCATGCCAGCGACGACGCTGCCGTACTGTTCCGCGGCCTGGGGGTCCAGCAGCATGCTCTGGATCACGAAGTAGGCGCGGCGGACGGGGGTGTCGGCCTCGTCCTCCTGCATGATGTCGCTGCCGCGGATGATCTGCGCGAAGTTGCTGACGGTCAGGGTGTAGCGGCGGTTCTCGTTCTGCACGACGCAGCCGTTGATGACCACGCGCTCGCAGGGCTTGAGGCGGAGCTTAAGCGCCATAGGACGCCTCCATCGCGGCGGGAGCCTCGGTGCGGGCCACGCCCTGCAGGCCGCGCATGACCGACCGGTTGATGTCGATCAGCACGCTCGCGTCGGCTTCGCCGCGCAGCACCTGGGTGGTCTGGCGCGCCACCGAGAAGGACAGCGAGACCAGCCCGGCGCGCAGCGCCTCGGGCAGCGCGTTGCCGTCCTCCAGCAGGTCGGCGCGCAGCGTGTTCCAGAGTTCCAGGTTGCGCCACAGCGCGTCCTTCAGCGCCGCCGACCGCCAGCCGGCGTCGCGGTTGGCCTCCAGATCCAGGGTGATGCGGAGGAAGACCAGATATTCGATGCGGCGCGGGTCTTCGCACTCGGCCATCGTCTGCTGGTAGGCGGCGATGCTCATGGTCGCACCTTATGCAACGCGCACGGGGGCGCCGGAAGGGGGCTGGGGCAGCGAAAAGGGAGCCGGATCGGGCAAGGAAAAAGAGGCCGGCGCCCCCTCGGGAGAGGGACGCCGGCCGGACCGGGTTAGCGGAACAGCGAGAGAATGTTCTGCGGACCCTGGTTGGCGATCGACAGCGCCTGGGTGGCGAGCTGCTGCTGGACCTGGAGGGCCTGCAGGCGGCTCGATTCCTCGTTCATGTCGGCGTCCACGAGGGAGCCGATGCCCTTGTTCATCGAGTCGGTCAGCTTCGACACGAAGTCGTTCTGCACCGACACGCGGTTCTCGATGGAACCGATCACCGCGGCCTTGCCGATGGCCTTGTCGAGCAGGCCGTTGATGACCTCGAGCGACTTGGTGGCGTTGGAGGTCACGTCGATCTGCGTCAGGTCGGCCAGGCCGCCGAAGGCGTCGCTTTCCTTCGAGCCGACCCACAGGCTGTCCACCTTGGCGGTGAAGTTGCCGTCGGTGTTCAGGTCCTGGTCGGTGAATTCCAGCTTGTCGCCGTTGAAGGCCACCTGGAAGTCGCCGCCGGCCGCGGTCAGGGCCGTGTTGACCGCCGTCTCGATCAGGCCCTGGGTGGTCGCCAGATCCGTGGTGTAGTCGATGCCCGACAGGTCCACCGTCACGGCGGTCTTGGTGCCCGCCTCGTTGGTGACGTTCAGGGTCAGGTTGCCCAGGCCCAGGTTCTGGCCGTCGATGAAGGTGGTGTCCGGCGCACCGATGGCGATGCCGACGCTGGCCTTCAGGTCGTTGGTGGAGTCCACCTGCTGCTCAATCGTCGCCTTGCCGACGATCGAGGTGACCTGCATGTCCTGGCGCTGGAAGCTGATGTAGCTCGGATCGACCGTGCCGGCGCTGCGGCTCAGCGACGCCAGGATGTCGACGTTCTGGTCCTTGGCCGTGCCGTCGTTGGAGTAGGTGATGCGCAGCAGGTTATCGCCGTTGAAGGAGGCGTCGGCGGCGGCGCCCTTCACCAGCTTGACGAGCTGGTCGATGTCGTTCTGGATCAGCGACTTGTCGACGCCGTTGGTCTGGCCGGCGATGACGCGGGCCTTCAGCGTCTGCAGGTTCTCGACGATGTTCTTGGACGCCACCGACGCGGTGTTGGTCGTGCCCGAACCCAGTTCCAGCGATTCCTTCACCGCCTTGAAGCCGGCGACGTCGGCGCGCATGGTCGTGGCGATGGACCAGTAGGCGGCGTTGTCCTTGGCGTTGTTGACCTTGAGACCGGTCGAGATGCGATCCTGGGTGGTTGCCAGATCGTCGGTCACCCGGCGCAGCGTCTGCAGCGCGGTCATCGCCGAGGTGTTGGTCATAATCGAGGCCATGTGTATCTCCATTCGCGAGATGCAGAGCGCCTTTCTGACGCTGGGGCCGGGTGCGCGGGCCTTCCCACTTGGTTTTTATGGGCGCGCAACCGACCATTCGACTGTGACCGACCCCGTTTAAACCGGAGTAAAAAAACCGCAGCCTTTTCAGGGGAACGAACACGTCTTCAAAAATTGGCGTTTTTTAAAAGTAATCACGCATTTTATAAAAATGCAGCAACCGCGCACAGCGGCTCAGCCGCCGTGCCCCGAAGGGCCGCAGCCGTGGCGTCTTTCAAAATGTCGGAAGGGCGAATTGTCGAAAGCGGAAGGTAGGGCGGGACTTTGAAATTATGGCGCTGTCACTCGGCGGCGACCAGACAGCCGGGATGCAGGCCGGAGGCGGCGAAGGGGATGGCCGGGAAGCGGCGGGCGGCGGTGGCGGGTGCGGCGGCCGGAACGGCCTCTTCATGCTCGGGCGGGGCTTCGAACTTGTAGCCGCGGCCGTAGACGGTCTCGATGTAGCGGGCGCCGCCGGTGGCCTCGGCGATCTTCTTGCGCAGCTTGCAGATGTAGACGTCGATGACCTTGTCGAGCGGGTCGGCGCCGGACAGGCCGTAGACCTCGTCGTAGATGTGCTCCTTGGAGACGACGCGGCGGTGGTGGGCGGCCAGCACGCCGAGGATGGCGTGCTCGCGCTGGCTCAGCCGCAGCCGCTCGCCGGCGACCTCCGGGTCGCGCCCGTCGAGGAACACCGTCAGTTGCCCGACCCGCACCGCGTTGCTCAGCAGGCCGCGCGAGCGCCGCCGCGCCACCTCGATGCGCGCCCGCACCTCGGCGCTGACCACCGGCTTGACCAGCACGTCGTCGGCCCCGGCGTGCAGCAGTTCCACCGTCGTCGTCACGCAGCGCCGGTCGAGCAGGCAGAGGATCGCCGCCCCGACCTGATGCGCCCGCAGCGCCGCCACGCAGCGCGCCGGGTCGTCGACGCTGCCGAGCACGATGGCGTCGTAGCCCAGCCCGTCGGCTCCCTGCTCCTGCAGAAGCTCCTCCAGCCCGGCCCAGTCCTGGCGGTCGTAGCGGATCTTCCCCATGCCGAGCTGACGGCCGAGCGCGTCGGCGATCAGGGGATTCGGTTCAACCAGGACAGCGCGCATGGGATTCTCCGCAACAGGGGTTTCAACTAGAGGGCGGGACGACAAGGCACTTAAAATTTTCCTTAATTCCGAGTGCTTTATTTTCTCACACCCTCAGGTAATAGCCTTCCTGTACCGCGAGTCAACCATCCGGCTTACCTCAAGGGATAATGTTACGGCCTGCTTTTATATGACTTTTAATATCCGTTAAGGCGTAGATTCTTGGCTGCTCTTTGCCTCGAAATTCGAAGCATTTTCCTCCCGAGTTGCCCGCAACGCCGAACCTCCGTGCCAGCCATCCCACGGGCGATCCGTCAGGCCATCCCTCAGGCTTGAACCGGGCTTTAACCGGGTTGTATTTCACTGGTGGCGACAGGATGCGAACGGGGAGAGGAACCGATGCCGACCCGCAACCGACAGGCGTTTGCCGGAACCGCGCTTGCGGGCGCTCTCCTGCTGGCGGGCGGCTGCGCGATGACCAGCCCGGCGCCCGACACCGCCTATCGCCAAGCGCTGGAGGCGGCGGTGGAGGCCGGGCGGTGCGAGGGGCCGACGGTGGAGGCACTGTGGACCGCCTACGACCACTGGTTCGCCGTGGCGGCCAGCCTCGCCTCCTACCACCGCGGCACGGAGGCCGGCGCCCTGCTGCGGCAAGGCGAGGCGTTTCGCATCCTGGGCTGCCCCGCCGCCGCCCGCGACACCTACGAGACGCTTTTGCAGCGCTTTCCCGACCCCGATTACGAGTTGGAGCGCAACGCCGCCCGCCGTGGCCTGATGGATCTGCCGATCAACCCGCCAACGCCCCTGCTGCGCCCGGCGCCCGCCGTGACCTCGGCCCTGCGCCCGCCCGCCCCGACGGAGCGTGGCGACGGCTGACCCGCAGGCCCGTCTTGTGGATTCGCGGGGCCGGGCCGTATGGCTGCCATGACGCTCCGCACCATTGTTCCCAGGCATGATATATCAGTAACCTGACGGTCAACCGGGCCGAGACCCGGGCCATCCTTCCGCTTGCCGCCCTCCTGCCTGGAAGCGCCCTCCGGCCATGCCCGACTGCTCCCGACCCCCGGAAGGGGTGTCCGCCGCCCAGACCATGCCGTCCCATGGCCGCGAGCGCCGCGACGATCCCGTGCGCGGCATTTTGATGGTCGTCGCCGCGGTCTTCTTCTTCTCCTGTTCCGACGCGACGGCGAAGTATCTGGCCCAGACGCTGCCCTCCATCGAGATCGGCTGGATGCGGTACGTCGGCTTCACCACGCTGCTGCTGCCTCTGATGATCCGCGGCGGCCCGCCGGTGATGAAGACCGCCAGCCCCGGCCTCCAGGTCCTGCGCGGGCTGGGCATGCTGGGGTCGGCGCTGTTCTTCATCATGGGCATGCATTATCTGCCCCTGGCCGAGGCGGCGGCGACCAGCTACGTCTCGCCGGTCTTCGTCACGGTGCTGTCGATCCTGGTGCTGGGCGAGAAGATCGGGCCGCGCCGCTGGGCGGCGGTGCTGGTCGGCCTGCTCGGCGTGCTGATCGTCATCCGGCCCGGTGGGGCGGCCTTCCAGCCGGCGGCCATCTTCCCCATCCTGTCGGCGATGAGTTGGGCGACCGGCGTGGTCATCACCCGCAAGATGACCGGGCAGGAGCACCCCACCACCACCCTGATCTGGTCCGCCCTGACCGGCCTTGCCGTGCTGACGATGCTGCTGCCCTTCAACGTCACCATGCCGACCGCGACGGAGGTGGCGCTTGGCGCCCTGATCGGTCTGGTCTCGACCATGGGGCAATGGCTGATGGTGCAGGCCTACCGCTTCGGCGAGGCGTCGGTGCTGGCCCCCTGCTCCTACGTGCAGATCGTCTGGTCGACGCTGCTGGGCTTCCTGATCTTCGACGCCCTGCCCGACCACTGGACCTTCCTCGGCACCGGAATCATCATCGCCAGCGGCCTCTACACCGCCCACCGCGAGCGGCTGCGCAAGAAGCAGCAGCAAAACGCCGCATGACCACAGCAACGGCCGGGGCCCGAAAAGCCTTGCCTCGGATATTGATATATTAGTATACTTGCCCCCAGGAGGCACGGGACTAAAAACCCGTGCTGTTCGAACTCTTTAGCACAGACCGGCGGGGTTGGTCCGTCGGACGGGGGATGGCGATGGGTGAGTCCGCGCGCCGGGTTGCGGCCCTTGGCGAATGCATGATCGAGCTGGTGCGCCGTCCCGACGGGACCTTCACCATGGGCTTCGGCGGCGACACCCTGAACACCGCCGTCTACATGGCGCGGCTGGGCGTGGCAACCGATTACGTGACGGCGCTGGGCGATGACGGCAACAGCGACGCCATGGTCGCCACCTGGGAAGGCGAAGGGGTCGGCACCGGCCATGTGCTGCGCGTCCCCAACCGCGTCCCCGGCCTCTACATGATCGAGACCGACGACAGCGGCGAACGGCGCTTCCTCTACTGGCGCGATTCCGCGCCGGCCCGCGACCTGTTCGTGCTGCCCGACAGCCCGGCGCTGGTCGCCGATCTGGAAAACTACGACCTGCTCTACATGTCGGGCATCAGCCTGGCCATCTGGGGCGAGCGCGGGCGGGAGGTGCTGTTCCCCATGCTCGACCGCCTGCGCGAGCGCGGCGGCCGCGTCGCCTTCGACACCAACTGGCGCCCCCGCCTGTGGCCCGACCGCGAGACGGCGCAGCGCGCCTACGACGCGATGCTGCGCCGCGCCGACATCGCCCTGCCGGGCGTCGAGGACCTGCGCGGCCTCTACGGCGACGCCGATGCCGACACCGCCATGGCCCGCGTGCGCGATGCCGGTGTGACCGAAATCGTGCTCAAGCTGGAGAAGCCGGGCTGCATCGTCTCCGCCCCCGGCCTCGAGGAGACCGTGCCGTCGGAAAAGGTCGCCAAGGTCGTGGACACCACCGCGGCGGGCGACAGCTTCAGCGCCGGCTACCTCAGCGCCCGCCTGAAGGGCCTCGGCCCGGTGGAGGCGGCGTGCTCCGCCCACCGCATCGCCGCCGTGGTCATCCAGCACCGCGGCGCCGTCATCCCGCGCGACGCCATGGCGTCCGTGCTGGACGGCTGATCCCCTGACGGAGGGACCCTCCATGCCCCCAGGCCAACCTTCTACGGGCCCGGCCACGACCGTTCCCGCCATCGTCAAGCCGCCCCGCGCGTCGCAGCGCGGGACCACGGCGGCGGCGGCGATCTACCGCGACCTGCGAGCCGACATCGTGTCGCTGGCCCGCAAGCCGGGCGACCCGATCGTGGAGAAGCTGGTGGCCGAAGCCTTCGGCGTCAGCCGCACCCCGGTGCGCGAGGCCGTCCTGCGGCTGGCCGACGAGGGGCTGGTGGAGGTCTTTCCGCAATCGGGCACCTTCGTGGCCCGCATCCCCATCGCCGCCCTGCCGGAAGCCAACCTGATCCGCAAGACGCTGGAGCAGGCGACCGTCCGCTTCGCGGCGGAACGCGCCACCCGCAGCCAGGTCGCCGCCCTCCAGGCCAATCTGGAGCGCCAGCGCGAGGTGGACGCCTCAGGCTGCGCCGACGGCTTCCATCAGGCGGACGAGGCGTTCCACGCGCTGATCGCCGACATCGCCGGCTACCCCGGTTTCTGGCCGATCACCCAGCAGGTGAAGGTGCAGATCGACCGCTGCCGCCACATGACGCTTCCCTACCCCGGCCGCCTGGCGACCGTCATCGCCGAGCACGAGGCCATCGTCGCCGCCATCGCGGACCATGACCCCGACCGCGCGGTGACGGCGCTCGGCGACCACATCGACGGCCTGCTGCTGACCATCGACGACATGCGGCACGCCACCCCACTCTACTTCTCTCCTGTCGAGGCCCTGACATGACCCACCCGCGTCTTGAACCCTCCCTGTCCGGCCCGCGCATCGTCCCGGTCCTCGTCCTCGACGAGCCGGACACCGCGGTCGCCCTGGCCGAGGCGCTGGTCGCCGGCGGCCTGAACACGCTGGAGGTGACGCTGCGCACCCCCGCGGCGCTAGCCTGCGCGGAGGCCATCGCCGCCCGCGTTCCAGGCGCCCTGGTCGGCCTCGGCACGCTGATCCGGCCGGAGCAGTTCGCCCAGGCCCGCGACGCCGGCGCCCGCTTCGTCGTCAGCCCCGGCCTGACCGACCGTCTGGCCGAGGCCGCCAAGACCGCCGGCTTGCCCTATCTGCCGGGCATCGCCACGGTGGCCGAGGCGCTGATCGCCATGGAGCACGGCTTCCGCGAGCTGAAGTTCTTCCCGGCGATGCTGAACGGCGGCGCCCCGGCGCTGCGCGGCATGGCGCCGCTGATGCCGGAGATCCGCTTCTGCCCGACCGGCGGCCTCAAGGCCGAGCATGTGAAGGAGATCCTGTCGCTCCCCAACGTCTTCGCGCTCGGCGGCACCTGGCTGACCCCGGCCGACGCGGTCAAGGAGCGCCGCTGGTCCGAGATCGAGCGGCTGGCCCGCGAGGCCTCCGCCCTGGCCCAGAGCTGAGCCAGATGCGGCGTCGCGTCGGCGTGATCGGGCTGGGCATGGCGGCGACGCCGCACGCCCAGAGCCTGCTGGATCTGGCGGACCGGGTGGAGGTGGCGGGCTGCTTCAGCCCGTCCGCCGAGCGCCGGACCGCCTTCGCGGCGCGCTTCGGCCTGCCGGCGGTGGACCGGGCGGAGGCGATCCTCGACGATCCCACCGTCTCCGCCGTCCTGCTGCTGACCCCGCCGGACACCCACGCCGACCTCGTCGCCCGCTGCGCCGCCGCCGGCAAGCATGTCCTTCTGGAAAAGCCGCTGGACGCCACGCCCGCCGGCTGCCGCGCCGTGGTGGAGAGCATGGAGCGCGCCGGGCTGACGCTCGGCGTCATGCTCCAGCACCGCTTCCGCGCCGCCGCCGAACGGCTGGCGGAGCTGCTGCGCACCGGCACGCTGGGCCGCCCGCTGTCGGCCTCCGTCGTGGTGCGCTGGTGGCGCGACGACGCCTACTACGCCCAGCCGGGACGCGGCATGAAGGCGCGCGACGGCGGCGGCGTGCTGCTGACCCAGGCCATCCACACGCTCGACCTCTATGTCAGCCTGCTCGGCCTGCCGCGGGAGGTCGCCGCCTTTGCCAACACCAGCGGCCTGCGCCCCATCGACACCGAGGACGTGGTGTGCGCCGCCCTGCGCTACGACGGCGGGCTGCTCGCCACGGTGGACGCCACCACCGCGGCCTATCCCGGCTACCCGGAGCGCATCGAGATCGCCGGCACCGCCGGCTCCGCCCTGCTGACCGGCGACCGGCTGGAGGTGCAGCTGCGCTCCGGCGAAACGGTCCAGGCGGGGGAAACGGCGGGCACGCTGGGCGGCGGGGCCGACCCGATGGCCTTCTCCAACGCCCACCACCGCGCCGTCCTGGCCGACTTCCTCGACGCGCTCGACCACGGCACCCAGCCGCGCGTGTCCGGGCGGGAGGCGCTGAAGGTCCACCGGCTGATCGAGGCGATCCTCAAATCCTCGGAAAGCGGCGCCGTCACGGCGATTCCGGAAGACTGACCTCACGTCACACTCACGAACTCGTGTCCCGCGCTTGATTTGCCGGGAGCGGCGACCAAGGCTAGATGAGGGATGGGGGGCGCTGCCGCCTCCCGTCGGCTTTCCTGTGGAGAGTGTTCATGCTCATCAAAGTCCGGAGCGCGTCGCAAGCCAGCGAGAACGAGGTGACGCCCCGCGGCCTGTTCCTGTCCCGGCGCTCGATCATGGCCGGCGGCGCCGCAGCCCTGGCGCTCGGCGGCACGGGTGCCCTCTCGGGCCCAGCGCTGGCCGCGCCCTTCCAGGCCCCGCTGACGGTCAGCCCGAAGGACCCCAAGATGGACGCCCAGACTCCGATGAAGTCGGCGACCAGCTACAACAATTTCTATGAGTTCGGGACGGACAAGACCGACCCGTCCGAGAACGCCGGCACGCTGCGCACCCGTCCGTGGGAGATCGCGGTGGACGGCGATGTCGGGAAGCCCACCACCTTCGGCATCGAGGACCTGCTGGCCTTCCCGCTGGAGGAGCGCGTCTATCGCCTGCGCTGCGTCGAGGGCTGGTCGATGGTCATCCCCTGGGTCGGCTTCCCGCTGGCCGAGCTGTTGAAGCGCGTCGACCCGACCGGCAACGCCAAGTACGTCGCCTTCCAGACGCTGGCCGACCGCTCGCAGATGCCCGGCCTGAAGTATCCCGTGCTGCAATGGCCCTACGTGGAGGGGCTGCGCATGGACGAGGCCATGCACCCGCTGACCATCCTGGCGGTCGGCATGTACGGCGAGACGCTGCCCAACCAGAACGGCGCGCCGGTGCGGCTGGTCGTGCCGTGGAAGTACGGCTTCAAGTCGATCAAGTCGATCGTCCGCATCACCCTGACGCAGGATCAGCCGCCGACCTCCTGGAACCGTTCGCAGCCGCGCGAGTACGGTTTCTATTCGAACGTGAACCCGGAGGTCGACCACCCGCGCTGGAGCCAGGCGACGGAGCGCCGCGTCGGCGAGTTCTCGCGCCGCAAGACGCTGCCCTTCAACGGCTATGGCGAGGAGGTGGCGTCCCTCTACACCGGCATGGATCTGCGGAAGAACTACTGAGATGGCCGCAACGTCGAAAGGCCCGGTCGCCCAGGCGTTGTCCTCGCGCTGGGCGAAGCCGGCGGTGTTCGCCCTGGGGCTCCTCCCGCTCGGCTGGATGGTCTGGCTGGGCATGAGCGGCGGGCTGGGGGCCGAGCCGGTGGCCGAGGCGGTGCGGCAGAGCGGGCTGTGGGCGCTGCGCCTTCTGCTGGTCGCGCTGGCCGTCACGCCGCTGCGCATCCTGACGGGGCAGGCGGGGCTGGCGCGCTTTCGCCGGATGATCGGGCTGTTCGCCTTCTTCTACGCGCTGCTTCACGTCTCCGTTTACGTCGGGGTGGACCAGTTCTTCGACTGGGCGGCGGTGTGGAAGGACATCGTGAAGCGGCCCTACATCACGGTCGGCATGGGCGCCTTCGTGATCCTGACGGCGCTGGCCGCGACCTCGACCAACGGCATGGTGCGGCGGCTCGGCGGGCGGCGCTGGAAGGCGCTGCACAAGGCGGTGTTCGTCGCCGGGGCGGCGGGCTGCGTCCATTACGTGATGCTGGTCAAGGGCTGGCAGTACCCGCCCTTCGTCTACGCGGCGATCCTCCTGGGGCTGGTCGCGCTGCGCTACGCGAAGTCGCCGGCGGCGGGGCGGCGGCTCTCCCCGTCCTACCGGACCTGAGCCCGCCTCAGCCCCGTCTCTTGAGCCCGACCGGCAGACACACGCGCATCCCGTCCGCCCCCACGGCCACCACCTCGACCTCCGTTCCGTAGACCTCGCGCATCATGGCGGCGGTGATGACCGCCTCCGGCGTGCCGAAGCGGGCCAGCCGCCCGCCGTGCAGCAGCGCCACCCGGTCGGCGATGGCAAAGGCCTGCTCCGGGTGGTGGGTGGAGAAGACCACCGTCAGCCCCTCGCCGCCCTCGCCGTCCGCCAGCCGCCGCACCTGCTCCAGCACGCGGACCTGATTGCCGAAATCCAGGCTGGCGGTCGGCTCGTCGAGCACCAGCACGCGCGGCGCCTGAGCCAGCGCGCGGGCGATCAGGGCCATCTGCCGCTCGCCGCCGCTGATGCGCAGCCAGTCACGCTCGGCCAGATGTCCGATGCCCAGCCGCTCCAGCGCGGCCTCGGCGGCGGCGTGGTCGGACGCGGCGGGGGCGCTGAAGGCGCCGCGGTGGGCGGTGCGGCCCATCAGCACCATCTCGCGCACGGTGAAGGGAAACTGCCCGGCTCCCGCCTGCGGGACATAGCCGAAGGCCAGCGCCCGGCGGCGCGGCGACCAGCCGGCGGTGTCCTCGCCATCGACGTGCACCCGCCCCCCGCGCGGCGGCAGCAGGCCGAGCAACGTCTTGAACAGCGTCGTCTTGCCGCCGCCGTTGGGGCCGAGCAGGCACAGCACCTCCCCCGCCGCCACGGCGAAGCCGACCCCGGCACCGACCACCCGCCCGCCGTAGCCGAAGGCGAGATCCTCCACCGACAGCCGCGCGCTCATGACCAGCCGCGCTTTCCGAAGGCGAGCAGCCAGAGGAAGACCGGCGTGCCGATCACCGCGGTCAGAACGCCCAGCGGCAGCTCCACCGGCCCCAGGCTGCGCGCCAGCGTATCCACCGCCAGCAGATAGGCCGCCCCCAGCAGCACCGCCGTGGGCAGCAGCCGGACGAAGGCCGGGCCGACCATCAGCCGGGCGAGGTGCGGCACCAGCAGCCCGACCCAGCCGACGATGCCGCTGACCGACACCGCGGCGGCGGTCATCAGCGTCGCCGCCGCGATCACCACCACCCGCACCACCCGCACCGGCACGCCGAGCGCCGTCGCCTCCTCGTCGCCCAGTGTCATGACGTCCAGCCGCCAGCGCAGCAGGACCAGCGGCAGCAGCGCCACCGCCACCGGTGGGACCAGCGCCGCGAGATCGCCGCGGTTGACCGCCGACAGGCTGCCGAGCAGCCAGAAGGTGATCGCCGGCAACTGGTTGTAGGGGTCGGCGAGATACTTCAGCAGCGCCACGCCGGAGCCCAGCAGCGCCCCGATCACCACACCGCCCAGCACCAGGACCAGCACCGGGTCGCGCCCCCGGATGGCCGAGGCGACGGCCAGCACCACCCCGACCGCCAGCAGCCCGCCCGCGAAGGCCATGCCCTGGATGGCGAGGACCGGCAGCGAGGCGAAGATGCCCAGCACCGCCCCCAGCGCCGCCCCCGACGACACGCCGAGGATGTCCGGCGAGACCAGCGGGTTGCGGAACAGCCCCTGATAGGCGGCGCCCGAGGCGGCCAGCCCCGCCCCGACCAGCATGGCGGTCAGCACGCGCGGGCCGCGGATGTCCCAGATCACCGTCTCCACCGCCGGGGCGACGGCGGCGCTCCCGAGCCCCAGCTTCGCCGCGAGCAGCCCGGCCAGTTCCCCCGGTGGGACGGGGTAGGCGCCGGTGCTGAAGGCGACGCAGACCGCGGCGACCAGCAGCGCGGCCACCCCGCCCAGCGTCAGCGCGAAGGGGACCTCACCCCGGCGGGCGGCTGCCGGCGAGGAGGGCGTCGATCTGCTGCGCGGTGGGCTCCCGGTGGTAGAAGAGGGCATAGAAACGTCGCGTCTCCTCGCGCAGATCCTCCGGAAACAGCTCCGGATAGAGGACGGCGCCCAGCCAGCGCAGGCCGAGCAGGCGGTTGGCGGCGGGCGGGGAATCGATCCAGGTGAAGGGCAGCCCCGGCGAGAGGTAGACGCGGCGGTCGCGCACCGCCTTCACCCCCTGCCACAGCGGGTCGGTCCACACGCTCTCGTAGAAGCCGCGGTCGATGGTGACGATGGCGTCCGGCTGCCAGGCCAGCACCTGCTCCATCGACACGTTGACCAGCCCGCCGTTGCCGAGGTTTTCCGCCGCGACGTTGCGCACCCCGGCGACGTCCAGCGCCTCGACGTTGATGGAGCCGCGGATGCCGGTCTGCAGGCCGCGCGGCCCGCGCGCCATGTAGACCTTCAGCCGCCGGTCCTCCGGCACGCCGTCGAAGCGCCGGCGCACCTCGGCCAGCGTCGTCTCGGCGTAGCGGGCCAACTCCTCCCCCCGCTCCGCCACGCCCATCAGCGCGCCGAGCGTGCGGAAGGTGCGCGGGGAGTCGGCGAGATGCCCGTCGATCAGCAGCGTCGGCACCCGTGTCTGCTCCTGCACGCGGTCGGCCAGCGAGACGAAGGTCGGGGCGGTGCTGCCGACATCGACGACGACGTCCGGCTTCGCGGCGACCACGGTTTCGAGGTTGACGGTGTTGCCTCGCCCGGTCAGCCGCCCCAGTTCCGGCAGGTCGGCGTAGCGGTCGGGCAGGAAGGGCCGCTCCGGCGGGCTGATCGCCCGCGTCCAGCCCAGCAGTGTCTCGGGCGCCAGCATGTAGACGACGACGGAGGCCGGCGGCCCGGCGGGGAACACGCGCTCCACCCGGTCCGGCAGAGCGACGCGGCGCCCGGACGAGTCCGTGACGACCCGCTCCGCCGCCGCCGGCCCGGCCAGCAGGGCGAGCAGCAGCCCGGTGCCCACGCCCAGCATCCATCCACGCCTGCCCGCACCACCCTCCATTCGCCACCACCTCCATGGACCCGTGTTCAAAGTCCCCTCTCCCCTCCGGGGAGAGGGTTTAGGGTGAGGGGGGTGCGCTTTTGCCGAACGCCGCGACACGCGCATCCCCCTCACCGGCCCTGCGGGCCACCCTCTCCCCAGAGGGGAGAGGGTTGGATTAACCGCCCCTCCAAAGCATGGGGTCTGCACCCGCCACCGTCCATAGGACAAGCACGCCAAGCCGCCCGCGAAGGTCACGCTTTGACCACGGGCGGCCTCCCCATCCGAACGGATAGGGTGCCGCGTTCTGCCCACAAAGCCCGTACCGCCCGATGACCGCATCCCCCCTTCGTCGCGCCACCCTCGCCGCCGCCGCCCTGCTCGCGCTGTCCGGCTGCGCCGGCTTCGGCTCGGCGGTCACGGGAGTGACCACGGCGGGCGTGGCGGCGACGGTCGGTTCGGCCACCGGCAACCCGGTGCTGGGCATCATCGCCGGCGCCGGGGCCAGCTACGGCATCGACCAGGGCGTGAAATACGCGGAGCGGCGGATCACCGACAACGTCCACAACGCCGTCGCCCGCGCCGCCGGTCCGCTCGCCGTCGGGCAGGCGGCGACCTGGACGGTGGAGGAAAAGCTGCCGCTGAGCGGCAAGACCGGCACCGTGCAGGTGGCCCGCGGCTTCGGCGAGGCGATCCCCTGTAAGGATGTGGTCTTCACGCTCGACGACGACCCGGACTTCAACGTCACCACCATCTGCCGGGCCAAGAACGGCCAGTGGCGCTGGGCGCTGGCCGAACCCGCCACCCGGCGCTGGGGCAGCCTGCAATAGCGCCCGGTCCATGCGGCGTACGCATGCGTTCAGCCATGTACGGGCGGCCCGCGTTGGGGTAAAGCTCCGCGGGCGTCTGCGTCACGGGAGTCCGCGCATGTTCACGGCCAAAATCCTACTTCTCGGCTCGGGCGAACTCGGGAAGGAGTTCGTCA
The DNA here is from genome assembly GCF_058780535.1 of Azospirillum sp. UENF 211521. Classification (NCBI taxonomy): domain Bacteria; kingdom Pseudomonadati; phylum Pseudomonadota; class Alphaproteobacteria; order Rhodospirillales; family Azospirillaceae; genus Azospirillum; species Azospirillum sp. UENF 211521. The sequence goes on along the minus strand of NZ_JBSNCF010000001.1, from coordinate 2,080,416 downwards.
TCGCCGCCAAGCGCCTCGGCTGCGAGGTCATCGCCTGCGACAGCTACGCCAACGCCCCGGCGATGCAGGTCGCCGACGCGGCGGAGGTCTTCTCCATGCTCGACGCGGACGCCCTGCGCGCGACCATCGCCAAGCACACGCCGGACTTCATCGTGCCGGAGGTCGAGGCCATCCGCACCGAGGTGCTGCACGAGTTCGAGGACGCCGGCCTGACCGTCGTCCCCTCCGCCCGCGCCGCCACCATGACCATGAACCGCGACCGCATCCGCGAGGTCGCCGCGGTGGAATTGGGCCTGCGCACCTCCAAGTACCGCTACGCCGAAAGCCTGGAGGAGGTGATCGCCGGGGCGGAGCACACCGGCCTGCCCTGCGTCATCAAGCCGGTCATGTCCTCCTCCGGCAAGGGGCAGAGCACCGTCCGCACCGCGGCGGAGCTTGAGGCCGCCTGGACCTACGCCGTCGCCAACATGCGCGGCGACCGCCGGAAGGTCATCGTCGAGGAGTTCGTGCCCTTCGAGTACGAGATCACCCTGCTGACCGTCCGCACCCGCGAGGGCATCCTGTTCTGCGAGCCGATCGGCCACCGTCAGGAGCGCGGCGACTATCAGGAATCCTGGCAGCCGGTGCCGATGCCCGCGGCGCTGCTCGACGACGCCAAGGACATGGCGGCGAAGGTCGTGGACAATCTCGGCGGCTACGGCATCTTCGGCGTCGAGTTCTTCGTCACCAGGGACGAGGTCGTCTTCTCCGAGCTGTCGCCGCGCCCGCACGACACCGGCATGGTGACCCTGCTGTCGCAGAACCTGTCGGAGTTCGACCTGCACGCCCGCGCCATCCTGGGCCTGCCGATCCCGGCGATCCACGTTCATGGCCCAGCCGCCTCTGCCGTCATCCTGGCCGACCGCGAGGCCGAGCGCTTCGCCATCGAGGGTCTGGCCGACGCGATGCGCGTCGGCAACGCGGAGCATGACGTGGACGTCCGCCTGTTCGGCAAGCCGACGACCCGCAAGAACCGCCGCATGGGCGTGGCGCTCGCCGCCGGCACCGACACCGACGACGCGCGCGAGCGCGCGCTGAAGGCCGCTTCGGCGATCAGCATCCGCTACGAGTGACGTCGCGGAGCCGGGCGCGACCGACGATCTCCGACGGCGCGACCCGGCTGCGAACCGCCTCTCAGCGCAAAGCCGCGCCGATCATCGGATAGAGAACGTAGATCCCGAAGAGCGCCACCCCCAGCAGGGTGAGCAGACTCCGGAACCCCGCCCGCCAGCCGCCGTCCGCGCGGTGAAGGTCCAGGTAGTGGGTGAGAATCCGGTCGGCCTTGACGGTGGCCGCGGCGAGGACGAGTCCGACCCCGAGCGGGCCGAGAGTGCCGGTGCCATGCCCCGCCCACATCGAGACGGCGGTGAGCAGCATCAGCATCACCCAGGTGCGTGTCAGGATGGCCATCGCCTCACCTCAGCAGATAGACGATGGGGTAGAGCAGCACCCAGATCAGGTCCACCATGTGCCAGAAGGCGGCCCCGGTCTCCAGGTTCTCCAGACTGTCCCACCATGTGACGATGCCCAGGATGACGATCCCCGCGGCGACGTGCATCGCGTGGAAGCCGGTCAGCAGATAATAGAGCTGGAAGAAGCTGTTGGTCTCCAGCGTCAGGTCCCGGCCGATCTTGTCGCCGTACTCGACCGCCTTGATGGCGAGGAACACGCCGCCGAGGGCCATCGCGCCGAGCATCGCCACCCGGTGGGAGCGGCCCAAGGCCCGGCGCCGCACGGCGACGGCGACCAGCCATCCGCTCGTCACCAGAACCATGGTGTTCACGCCGCCGAGCAGACGGTCCAGCTGCGCCTGCGACGCGTCAAAGGTCGCCGGGTCCAGCGCGCGCGTCACCGCGAAGCCGATGAACATCGCCCCGAAGACCGCCAGCTCCCCCAGGATGAGAATCCACATCATGGGGTTGCCGGGCAGGCTGGAGAGAGGCCCCCAATCGGCGGCCTCCCCGTCCGCAGCGTCCTCCGCAGCGACGACCGCCGTCGGCGCGGAAATCTCCGTCATGTCCGCTGTCCTTCCGGAAGTGATGACCGGAAGGGACCATGACGCGGGAGACGGACGCCGTCTTTGCCCAGGGGCAAACTCGCGGCCGGTTGCCGATCAGCTGGCGCTGATCAATTGGCGCCGGTCACTGATAGCCGCCCTTGTCCGCACGCTCCCGCGCCGCGTCCTCCTGGGCCTTGGTCATCTCGTCCTTGCTCGCCGCCGGCTGGTCGTCGGGCTTGCCGGTCGCGCGGTCGTTCTCGGCTTGCGGTTGGGAGTCGGTGTTGCGGTTGTCGCCCATCGCGTCATCCTCCGGCATGAGGCGGGCCGCTGCGGCCCGCCGTAAGCCTCAGCAACACCCCCGCGCGCCGGTCGTCTCGCCCCGCTCACAGGATCAGGCGACGATGCCGGCGTCGTGCAGGCGGCCGATCTCGGCCGACGGCAGGCCGAGCAGGTCGGCCAGCACCGCGTCGGTGTCCTGCCCCAGCACGGGCGCCGGCCGGTGGTCGGTGCGCTCACCCAGGCCGGGGAAGCCGAGGGGCGAGCCGGGGACCAGCAGCGACCCGACCTCCGGCTGCTCGACCTCGCGGAACAGCGGGTTGGCGGTGGAGCAGCGCGCGTCCTCCGCCACCAGCTGGCCGAAATCCCGGTACGGCCCCCACAGCACTCCCGCCCCGGCGAAAGCGCTCTCCACCTCGGCCAGGGTGCGGGCGGCGAACCAGGGGGCGAGCACGGCGGAGATGGCGTCGCGCGCCACGAAGCGCCCGCCCTCGTCGTTCATGTCCACGTCCATCAGCGGGCCGATCATCGCCAGCCGCTCGGTCAGCCCGGTCGCCTTGCCCAGCGCCTTCCACTGGCGGTTGGAGATGGCGACGACCATCGCCCGCCGCCCGTCGGCGGTGGCGAAGTCGCGGCCGTAGGCGCCGTAGAGGTCGTTGCCCATCGGCGGCCGCACCGCGCCGTTGACCCGGACGTCGGCGAGGTAGCCGAGGTTGCCGACGGTCGCCAGCATGACGTCGGCCAGCGCCACGGTCACCTCCTGCCCGCGCCCGGTGCGGCGGCGGTGCCGCTCCGCCGCCAGCAGGCCGGTCGCCAGATAGAGGCCGGCGGCGACGTCCCAGGCCGGCAGCACATGGTTCACCGGCTCGCCGCCGCGGCCGGTCGCCATCGGGAAGCCGCTGGCGCAGTTGACGGTGTAGTCGACCGCCGCCGACCCGTCCGGGTTGCCGGTCAGCCGCAGCATGATCAGGTCGTCGCGCTTGGCCGACAGCGCCTCGTAGCCCATCCAGCCGCTGGCCGGCAGGTTGGTCAGCAGGAAGCCCGCGTTCTCGCCCGAGGCGGTGATGATCGCCTGGGCGATCTCCCGCCCCTCCGGCCGGTCGAGCGCCAGCGTCACCGACCGTTTCGCCTTGTTCAGCGCGGTCCAGTAGAGGCTGGTGCCGTTCGGCGCCACCGGCCAGCGCCGATAGTCGATGTTGCCGCCGATGGGGTCGATGCGGATCACCTCCGCGCCCAGCTGGGCCAGCGTCATGCCGCCCAGCGGGGCGGCGATGAAGGCCGACACCTCGACGACGCGCAGATCGGAGAGAAGCGAGGACATGGGAGTCTCGATCCAGATGGAAACAACGTAGTGGACGGGTGCCCCCACCCCGGCCCTCCCCCGCTGGGCGGGGGAGGGAGATTTTCACGAGAGCGGCGGCAGTCCCCTCCCCCGCCCAGCGGGGGAGGGTTAGGGTGGGGGCTAACGGCCGACGCGCCTTACACGCAGCGCCCGCCGTCGATCTCCAGCACCACGCCGGTCAGGAAGGCCGCCTCGTCCGACGCGAGGTAGAGGGCGGCGTTGGCGACGTCGGTCGGCTGGCCGAGGCGGCCCAGCGGCACGATGCCCATCATGCGCGCGCGCTTCTCCGGGGTGTCGCCGCCCATGAAGGTGGCGAGCAGCGGCGTCTCGGTGGCGACCGGGGCGAGCGCGCAGACGCGGATGTTGTCGGGCGCCAGCTCCAGCGCCAGCGACTTGGTGATGTTGTGCACGGCGCCCTTGGTCGCGTTGTACCAGACCAGGCCCGGACGCGGCCGTAGGCCGGCGGTGGAGCCGAGGTTCAGGATCACGCCGGACTTCTGCGCCCGCATAGTCGCGACGACCGCCTTGGAGTAGAGGTAGATCGACTTGACGTTCAGCGCGAAGACGCGGTCGAACTCCTCCTCCGTCACGTTCTCGAACGGGCCGTTGGCGTGGGTGGAGCCGGCGTTGTTGACCAGGATGTCCAGCCGCCCGAACTTCTCGACGGTGGCGGCGATGGTCATCTCGACGTCGGCCAGCTTGGTCACGTTGGCGGCGATCCCGATGGCGGACTCGCCCAGCCGTTCGGCGACGGCCTTGGCGGCGTCGCCGTTGATGTCCACGACCGCGACGCGGCCACCCTCGCGCACGAAGGTCTCGGCCATCGCGAGGCCCAGCCCCTGCGCCGCACCGGTGATCAGGGCGACCTTGCCGTCCAGACGCTTCGTCATTCTTGTTTCCTCCCCAAGGGATTATGTGGTGATGGGGAGGCTATCCGCGCCGCACCGGCCGTGCTATGGACCATCCGTCATAGCTGCTATCAGCCCGCACAGCCGGTCATGACCATCGCGTCAGGATGACCATCGCGTCAGGGCGCGCTGTTCTCCCCGGCGCTGCCGGGGGCGACGACCTTGCCCTTGAGCACGCCGTTGGCGACGCATTTCGCCACCTCGGCGTGGATCAGCCGCAGCAGGGCGCGCGTCGCCTTCGACACCGGCTGGTGCAGTGGCGTCGCGGTGACGAGCATGGCGTGCATGTCCTTGGAGCTGATTTCGCGGGCGATCAGCCGGCCCTGGCGCACCTCGCGGTGGACGGCGCCGAAGGGCAGGATGGTCGAGCCCATGCCCTCTTCCACCAGCTGCTTGATGGCGGTGACGGAATCGATCTCCATGTCGACCTGGAGGTCGATGTCGGCCCGCCGCACCGCGGCGTCGACCACCCGGCGCAATCCGTTCTCCAGCCCCGGCAGGACGAAGCGCAGGCCGCCCAGCGTCTCCACCTCGACCGGCCCGTCGTCGCCGGCCACCGCGTCCTTGGCGGGCTGGACGAGCAGAAGATTTTCGACGAGCAGCGGCGAGGACAGCATGCTGCGCCCCCGCCGGGCGTCGTAGAGCACGGCGAGGTCCAACCGCCCGCCCTCGACCCATTCCAGCAGCGTGCCGCTGAACACCTCGTGGATGCGCAGCGTGGCGTCGGGGTAGTTCTCGTGGAAGCGGCGGGCCAGCGGCGCCCCCAGCGTGGCGCAGATCGACGGGGGAAGTCCCAGCGTGACCGAGCCGGTCAGCCGTTCCGACTGGTCCTGGATCTCCTCCTTGATCTCCGACAGCGCGCCCAGCAGATGGCGCACCACGTCGTAGAGCTTGCGCCCCTGCTGGGTCAGCGAGACGCCGCGGCCATGGCGGTAGAACAGGCTGGTGCGCAGCTCATGCTCCAGCTTCTGGACCTGCCGGCTGAGCGCCGGCTGGGTGATGCCAAGCTTGACCGACGCCTTGGAAAAGCTGCCAAGGTCGGCCACCTGAACAAAGTAGCGCAGTTCCAGAAGTTCCATCGGAGGACAGGTCTCGTCGTTCGGCCTCCGCGTCGGATAGCGAATACGCCGGTATGACACAAGCGGAGTCCTGGCAGGTCAGTCCTGCCCGGTCCTCCGCCGTGTCTGGCGATCAATTGCGCCGGGTGAGCAGACCGCGCGCCACAACCTGGGCCTGGATTTCCGCCGCCCCTTCGAAAATATTCAGAATACGGGCATCGCACAGCACACGGCTGATCGGATACTCGACCGCGTAGCCGTTGCCGCCGTGGATCTGCACCGCGTTGTCGGCGTTCGACCAGGCGACGCGCGCGGCCAGCAGCTTGGCCATGCCGGCCTCGATGTCGCACCGGCGGTCGCTGTCCTTCTCGCGCGCGGCGAAGTAGGTGAGCTGGCGGGCGATCATCGTCTCCACGGCCATCCAGGCGATCTTGCCGGCCACCCGCGGGAAGGCGGCGAGCGGGCGGCCGAACTGGAGGCGCTCCTGGGCGTAGCGCAGACCAAGCTCCATCGCGTTCTGCGCCACGCCGACGGCGCGGGCGGCGGTCTGCACGCGGGCGGATTCGAAGGTCGCCATCAGCTGCTTGAAGCCCTGGCCCTCGACGCCGCCCAGCAGGTTGTCGCGCGGCACCGCGAAGCCGTCGAAGCCGATCTCGTACTCCTTCATGCCCCGATAGCCGAGAACCGGAATCTCGCCGCCGCTCATGCCCTCGGCTGGGAAGGGGTCGGCCTCGGTGCCGCGCGGCTTCTCGGCCAGCAGCATCGACAGGCCGCGGTAGCCGGGGGCGTCCGGATCGGTGCGCACCAGCAGGGTCATCAGGTCGGAGCGGCTGCCGTGGGTGATCCAGGTCTTCGCCCCGGTGACGCGGTAGGTGTCGCCGTCCAGCACGGCGCGGGTGCGCAGACTGCCCAGGTCGGAGCCGGTGTTGGGCTCGGTGAAGACGGCGGTCGGCAGGATCTCGCCCGACGCGAGGCGCGGCAGCCAGCGCGCCCGCTGCTCGGCGGTGCCGCCCAGGCGGATCAGCTCGGCGGCGATCTCCGCGCGGGTGCCGAGCGAGCCGACGCCGATGTAGCCGCGCGACAGCTCCTCCGTCACCACGCACATGGCGAGCTTGCCCATGCCGAGCCCGCCGTCCTCCTCCGGCACGGTCAGGCCGAAGACGCCCATCTCGGCCATCTGTTCGACGACCGGCATCGGGATCAGCTCGTCCTTCAGGTGCCACTCATGGGCGTGCGGCTCCACCACGTCGGCGACGAAGCGGCGGAACTGCTCACGCACCATGTCGAGCGCCTCGTCCTCCAGCGCCGCCTCGCCGAAGCCGCCGCCGTGCAGCGCGTCGGCCAGCCGCTCGGCGATGCGCAGCCGCAGGGCGGAGGCGTTGCCGGCGGCGATCAGCCGGCGCACCGCCTCGGTGCGGAAGGCGGCGCGCTCCGCGTCGTCCAGCCCGAAATCGGCGGGGCGGACGATCTCGCCCTGGCTCATCGCCAGACCGCCGTCGAGCTGGGCCAGATACTCGCCGAAGGCGGCCTGGAGCATGCAGGCCTCCAGCTCGCCCAGCCGGCCGGCGCGGTCCAGCCGCTCCGCCCAGCCCTGCATCTGGCGCAGCGCCTCGGCATAGGTCGCCACCCAGGCGAAGCCGTGCGCCGCCACCTGATGGCGGTCGAGCGCCGCCGCATCGACGCGCCCGTCCGGCGCCACCAGCGCGGCGACGCCGCGCTCGGCGGCCTCGGCCAGCCGCGCCACCGCGTCGAGCGCCGCCGCCGTGGTGGACAGCAGCTCGGGCAGCGGAAGCGGGCCGTTGGAGGTTGGGGTGGACGACATGGCGGGTTTCCTCGGTGCGTGTTGTTTTGGTGTTGTTCTTGCTCAGTCCGCCGCGATGGTCTCGCGGGGCGGGAGGGACGCGGCGATCCCGGCGAAGGCCTGCTCCACCAGCCGGCGCTGGTCGGCCTCGTGGTCGCCGTGGAAGCTGCCGGCGGGCGACGCCGCCTCGTCGCGGGCCACGCAGGCGACGCGCGGCTCGGCACAGCCGGCGGCCGCGCGCAGCGCCTCCAGACGGCGGTCCAGATAGGTCCAGGCGCCGAGATTGCACGGCTCCTCCTGCACCCAGGCGCAGGACGCGCCCGGCCAGCGGCGGAACAGCGCCGACAGAGCGGCGTCGGGCAGAGGGTACAGCGATTCCAGCCGGACCACCGCCACGGCCTCGGCGCCGCGCTCGGCCCGCTCGCGCTCCAGCTCGTAGGCCAGCTTGCCGCTGCACAGCAGGATGCGCTCCACCCGCGCCCCAGTGGTGACGATCACCGGCTGGAAGGCGGTGCCCGGCGCGCAGTCGGCCAGGGTCGACACGGCGGCGGGCAGGCGCAGCAGCGTCTTCGGGCTCAGCACCACCAGCGGCTTCCGGTCGCGGCGCAGCATCTGCCGGCGCAGCAGGTGGAAGTAGTTGGCCGGGGTCGAGGGATGGGCGACGCGGATGTTGTCGCGCGCCGCCATCTGGAGGAAGCGCTCCGGCCGGGCGGAGGAGTGTTCCGGCCCCTGCCCTTCCAGCCCGTGCGGCAGCAAGATGACGAGGCCGGAAGGCTGGCGCCATTTGTCCTCGGCGCTGACGATGAACTGGTCGATCATGATCTGCGCGCCGTTGGCGAAATCGCCGAACTGCGCCTCCCAGATCACCAGCGCGTCGGGCCGCTCCAGGCTGTAGCCGTATTCGAAGCCGAGGACGGCGTATTCCGACAGCGGGCTGTTGACCACGTCGAAGCGCGCCTGCTCCACACCGAGGTGATTCAGGCTGACATGGCGGCGCCCGGTGACGGTGTCGGTCAGCGCGAAATGGCGGTGCGAGAAGGCGCCGCGCACCACGTCCTGGCCGGTCAGCCGCACCGGCGTCCCCTCGGCCAGCAGCGTGGCGAAGGCCAGCGCCTCGCCGGTCGCCCAGTCCAGCGGCTCATCGGCGCGGCGGCGGATGACGCGCTCCACCTTGCGGTCCACGGCCAGCCCCTCGGGAATGGCGGCCAGCGCCGCCAGCAGCCCGCGCAGCCGGTCGTCGGCGATGCCGGTGTCCGGTTCGGCGGGAGCCGCGCCGGCCGGGGCGAAGGGCGCCCAGCGCCCGCCGGGAAAGCCGTCGTGGTTCGGCCGATGGTCGGCGGCCGCGGCCAGCGCCTCCTGGAAGCGGGTCTTGTGCCCGGCGGCCAGCGCCTCGGCCTCCTCGGGGCCGACCAGCCCGTCGGCGGCCAGACGCTGCGCGTAGAGGGCGCGGGCCGGCGGGTGGGCGTCGATCGCCTTGTAGTCGAGCGGCTGGGTGAAGCGCGGCTCGTCGATCTCGTTGTGCCCATTGCGGCGGTAGCCGACGAGGTCGATCACCGCGTCGCGCCCGTGCGCCTGCCGGAAGGCCACGGCGAGGTCGGCGGCGCGCAGCGCGGCGTCGGGATCGTCGGCGTTGACGTGCAGGATGGGGCTGTCCACCGCCTTCCACAGGCCGGTGCAGTGGAGCGAGGTCCGCGCCTCCTCCCGCTCGGTGGTGAAGCCGATCTGGTTGTTGACGATGACGTGGATGGTGCCGGCGACGGTGAAGCCGGGAACGCCGGACAGTTGCAGCGCCTCGGTCACGCTGCCCTGGCCGATCACGCTGGCGTCGGTGTGCAGCAGCACGCAGAGCACCCGCCTGGCCTCGCCGCCCTGGTCGCGCTCCAGGTCCTGGCGGGCCCGCGCGCGGCCCAGGGTGACCGGGTTGATCGCCTCCAGGTGCGACGGGTTGGGCGACAGGGTCAGGGCCAGCGACCGCTCGCCAAACGAGAGGTTGCTCTCCACCCCCATGTGATAGGGCACGTCGGCGGGAACCGGCGGGTCGGCCAGGAAGGGGTGCATGCCCTTGATGCCGGCGAACAGCTCGACCAGCGGCTTGCCCAGCGCGTTGGCCATCAGGCTGAGCCGGCCGCGGTGCATGGTCCCGACCTGCACCTCGGTGACGCCCGCCGCCGCCGCCGCCGCGAGGATGCGGTCGAGCAGCGGGATCAGCGTCTCCATGCCCTCCGCCCCGAACCGCTTCTTGGTCGGGTAGCGGACGCCGAGCAGCCGTTCGAACTCCTCCGCCGCGGTCAGCAGCGCCAGGGCGCGGCGGCGCGCCTCGGCGGGCGGAGCGGTCTCCGCCCCCTCGTAGGCGTCGCGCAGCCAGGAGCGCAGGGCCGGATCGTCGATGTGCGCGGTCTCCAGCGTCAGCGTGCCCTGGTAGAGCCGGCGCAGGCGCGCGGTTTCAGCGTCCTCGGACGCGGAGGATGCGGGAGGCGCGGCGCGGCCCAGCGGGTCGAGCGCGGCGGTGGCGTGGCCGCGCTGGCGGATCTCCTCCTGCCGCAGCGGAACCGTTGGATCGCCGGCGGAGACGCCAGCCGGCGTTCCGGCGGGAACGGCGCCCAGCTCGTCCAGGATCTGGAAGACGGCGCGCCAGCTCACGTCCACCGACGCGGGGTCCTCGCGGAAACGCTCCTGCAACGCTTCGAGATAGGCGGCTCCGGCGGCGTTGAGCGGGGAGGACGGCCTAGACATGGCGCACACCGTTCATGCGATTGAACATCCGTCGGTTTGATGGCGGTCGGAGACCAGTTGCCTCCAGCTTATCGACCCATCGCGCGGTGCGGAGCGCACGGCGTGCCTGTAACAGATATTCATTGCGGGCATAGCAAACCGTCCGCGTCCGCACCGGTCGGGGCGGGATCGTGCGGGTTTCGGGTGAAACCGTTCGTGTCGCTGATGGCTTGCCGCGCTTATGGCTGATATGCCGGCAATACGCATTCCGCTGTGCGGCCGCCTGATCCACTGTCAGGGTCACCACACTCTCCCCGGCCATCCACCGGGGGCCAAGCGCCTCGGGCCGGCATCGCCTCGTCCGGGCAACAAAAATCTCGGCCACAAAAATCTCGGGAGGAAGATCCACATGAAGCGCCGTCAATTCTTCAAGGGTGCCGCCGTCGTTGCCGGCGCCTCCACCCTCGCCGCCCCGGCCATCGCCCAGTCGGAGCCGACGATCCGCTGGCGCTGCGTGTCCAGCTTCCCGAAGAACATCGAGGTGCTCTACGGCAGCGCCGAGGTGATGGCGAAGAACATCGCCGAGGCCACCGACGGCAAGTTCCAGATCCAGGTCTTCGCCGCCGGCGAGCTGGTCCCGGCGCTGCAGGCGCTCGACGCCGCCAGCAACGACACGGTTGAGATGGCGCACACCGCCTCCTACTACTATGTCGGCAAGGACCCGAGCTTCGCCTTCGGCTGCTGCCTGCCCTTCGGCCTGAACACCCGCCAGCAGAACGCCTGGTTCTACCATGGCGAAGGCGGCAAGCTGCTGGAGGAGTTCTACGCCGGGCACAATCTGAAGGCGCTCGCCGGCGGCAACACCGGCGCCCAGATGGGCGGCTGGTTCCGCAAGGAAATCAAGAGCATGGAGGACCTCAAGGGTCTGAAGTTCCGCATCTCCGGCCTCGGCGGCCAGATCCTCTCCAAGCTGGGCGTCGTGCCGCAGCAGGTCAGCGGCGGCGACATCTACCCGGCCCTGGAGCGCGGCACCATCGACGCCGCCGAGTTCAACGGTCCCTACGACGACGAGAAGCTCGGCCTCTACAAGATCGCGCCGAACTACTACTACCCGGGCTGGTGGGACGGCACCTCGCTCCAGCATTTCTTCATCAACACGAACCGCTGGAACAGCCTGCCCAAGCATTATCAGGCGGCGCTGACCTCGGCGGCGGCACTCGCCAACGTGGACAGCGTGGCGCGCTACGACGTGCTGAACCCGGCGGCGCTGAAGCGCGTGGTGGAGAAGGGTGCCAAGCTGCGCGCCTTCCCGCAGGACGTGCTGCAGGCCAGCCACAAGGCGGCCATGGAGCTCTACGACGAGCTGTCGGACAAGAACCCGACCTTCAAGAAGTTCTACGAGAGCTACCGCCGTTTCCAGGCGGACTCCAACCTGTGGAACCAGGCGTCGGAATACGCCTACGACAGCGCCGTCCTCCGCCTCGCCCGGCGCTGATCCGGCACGTCCTCAACCATGACCGGGGAGCGGGCCCGCCGCTCCCCGGTCATGGCATCGTCGCGTTCCGCGCGACCGGCTTTTTCGGGAGGGCCTGCCCACCATGCCGAGCCCCAACGCTTCCCCCTTCATGACGGCCCTGGTCGGGGCCTGCCGGCTGGTCGACGCGGTCACCGCGCGGCTGGGCAAGGCGATATCCTGGCTGATCGTGCTGGCCATCCTGGTGTCGGCGGTCAACGCCGTCGTCCGCAAGACCTTCGACGTCAGTTCGAATTCGTGGCTGGAACTGCAATGGGTGCTGTTCGCCGCGGTGTTCCTGCTCTGCTCCCCCTGGACGCTGAAGGAGGACGAGCACATCCGCATCGACATCGTGAACGCGCAGCTCGGCAAGCGCGCCCGCGACACCATCGACCTGTTCGGCCATCTGACCTTCCTGCTGCCCTTCAGCTTCGTGATGCTGGTCACCTCCTGGCCCTTCGCCCTAGCATCCTACGCGATCGAGGAGCAGTCGATGAACGCCGGCGGCCTGCCGCAATGGCCGGCGAAGATGCTGATTCCGTTGGGCTTCACCGTTCTCTTCATCCAGGGCCTGTCCGAGCTGGCCAAGCGCGCCGCGATCATGTCCGGCCATCTGGCGGACGACAACCACCGGGCCGGCGGCCATCAGGCGGCGGCCGAGGCCGAGGCGGAACGGCTGCTGGCGGCCGAACGCGAGCGCACCTCCCACCCCGACACCCTCCCCAGCCGGTGACCGCGCGATGAGCACGACCTCTCCCTCCCTTTCGCCGCGCGCCGTCCGGCTGTCCGTCATCTCCCTGGTGCTGCTGGCGGTGGTCGCCGTGGCGCTCTACGTGCTGCCGGTGCCCGGCGCCGCGGCGCTCGCCGAACAGGACGGCTGGCGCGGCTGGTTCGGCCACAACATGGCGCCGATCATGTTCGCCACGCTGGTCGGCATGCTGCTGCTCGGCTATCCGGTGGCCTTCGCACTGGCCGCCAACGGGCTGCTGTTCGGCCTGATCGGCATCGAGATCGGGCTGTTCCGCCCCGACCTGTTCCAGGCACTGCCGGAACGCGTCTACGGCACGATGAACAACGACGTGCTGCTGGCCGTGCCCTTCTTCACCTTCATGGGGCTGGTGCTGGAGCGGTCCGGCATGGCCGAGGACCTGCTCGACACCATCGGGCAGCTGTTCGGCTCGATCCGCGGCGGTCTGGCTTACGCGGTGATCTTCGTCGGCGCCCTGCTCGCCGCGACGACGGGCGTGGTCGCCGCGTCGGTGATCTCGATGGGCCTGATCTCGCTGCCGATCATGCTGCGCTACGGCTACGACCGCCGTCTGGCGTCGGGCGTCATTGCAGCGTCGGGCACGCTGGCCCAGATCATCCCGCCGTCGCTGGTGCTGATCGTCATGGCCGACCAGCTCGGCCGCTCGGTCGGCGACATGTACGAGGCGGCCTTCGTCCCCGGCCTGCTGCTCGCCGGCCTCTACGCCCTCTACGTCTTCGTCGTTTCGATGATCTGGCCCAAGGCCGCCCCCGGCCTGCCGCCGGAGGCCATCGCCCACCGCGAGCCGAACGGCGCGCGCGGCGTCTGGCAGCTCGGCCTGCTCGCCCTGTTCTCGGGCGCGGTCGCCACCTGGGTGATGGGCCGCACCGATGTCAAGTCGGGCGCCGACTACGTCGTGCTTCTGCTGTCGGTGGCGGTGCTGGTCGCCTTCCTGGCGGCCGCCTTCAACCGCGGCTTCGGCGCGCAGCGCCTCGTCCTGCAGTCCGTCGCCACGGCGGCGCTGACCGCGGTGGCGGCGTGGCTGACGGTCAACGAGTGGACCACCCTGGCCCTGATCGGCGATTCCATCGCGGCGGGCGCGCTCTACGCCCTGACGGTGGCGGTGGTGGAGCGGGCGACCGGCCGGCGCCTAATCTCCCGCATGGCCGAACAGGCGACCTTCGTCATGGTGCCGCCGCTGGCGCTGATCTTCCTGGTGCTGGGCACCATCTTCGTCGGCCTCGCCACCCCGACCGAGGGCGGCGCCATGGGCGCGGTCGGCGCGCTGGCGCTCGCGGCCATGAAGAAGCGGCTGAATCTCGACATGGTGCGGCAGGCGACCTACGCGACGGCCAAGCTGGCCTCCTTCGTGCTGTTCATCCTGATCGGCGCGCGGGTGTTCTCGCTGACCTTCTACGGCGTCAACGGCCACATCTGGGTCGAGGAGCTGATGGTCTCCCTGCCCGGCGGGCAGATGGGCTTCCTGATCGCGGTCAGCGTGATGGTCTTCCTGCTGGCCTTCTTCCTCGACTTCTTCGAGCTGGCCTTCATCGTCATCCCGCTGCTGGCCCCGGCGGCGGATCGCCTGGGCATCGATCTGGTGTGGTTCGGCATCATCCTGGCGGTGAACATGCAGACCAGCTTCATGCACCCGCCCTTCGGCTTCTCGCTGTTCTTCCTGCGCTCGGTGGCGCCGAAGCTGCCCTACATCGACCGCATCACGAAGAAGGAGACGGCCCCCGTCCTGACCAGCCAGATCTACTGGGGTGCGGTGCCCTTCGTGGTCATCCAGCTCGTCATGGTGGCCCTGGTGATCGCCTTCCCGCAGATGGTCATGCATTACAAGTCGACCGCCACCAAGCTCGACGACAAGCAGATCGAGGAGCAGTTCAAGGGCCTCGGCGGCGATCTGAACGACGACCTGCCGCCGCTGGAATTCAAGTGAACGAGACCGGGAAAGGGAGAGCGACATGCGCATCGCCGTCGTAGGAGCCGGAGCCGTTGGCGGCGCGCTGGCCGGGTATCTCGCCGCCACGGGCCGGCACGAGCTGTCGCTGCTGGCCCGCGGCGCCCATCTCGCGGCGATCCGCGAGAACGGGCTGACCGTGCAGACGCCCAAGGGCACGCTGACCAGCCGGCCGCGGGCCAGCGATTCCTCCGCCGACCTCGGCCCGCAGGACGTGGTGATCGTCACGGTGAAGGGGCACGGGCTGCCGGCCCTGGCCGCGTCCTTCCCGGCGCTGTGCGGGCCGGACACGCTGGTGGTGGCGGCGCAGAACGGCATTCCCTGGTGGTACCTGTACGGCGCTGGCGACGGCGTGACGCCGGAACCGCTGGAGGTGGTCGATCCCGGCGGCGCCATCTGGTCGGCCATCGGCCCGGAGCGGGTCGCCGCCTGCGTGATGGAGGTGCTGCCCGCCCGCATCGTCGAGCCGGGCGTCGTCGCCCACACTGCGCTGCCGGTGCTGGCCTTCGGCGCCCCCCGGCCCGGCGACCACGCGGAAAAGCTGGCGGCCCTGGCCGACTCCTTCAACGCGGCGGGCGCCACCGCCCGCCTGCCCGCCGACATCCGCGTGACGCTGTGGAACAAGCTGATGCTCAACATGGCGGTCGGCCCGACCAGCGTGCTGACCGGCGCCACCATGGGCGCCATGGAGCAGGCCCCCGGCATGGCCGCCGTCCAGGGCCGGCTGATGCGCGAATGCCTGAACGTCGCCCATGCCTGGGGCGTCGCCCTGCCCGACGACATCGACGAGCGGCTGAGCCGGGGCAGCGGCGTGCCCGGCCACAAGCCGTCGATGCTCCAGGATTTCGAGGCGGGGCGCAGCATGGAGATCGACCCCATCGTGACCACCGTCCTGGAGCTGGCCCGCCGCCGCGGCGTGCCGGTGCCGACCATCGAAACATTGTGGGCGCTGACCGCCCTGAAGGAGCGGGTGGCGCGCGCCTGAGCGCAGGACGCCACCAGCCCCCTCCCCAACCCTCCCCCGCTTTGCGGGAGAGGGTGCCTTCCGCGACGCGGCGGCAGTCCCCTCCACCGCCAAGGGCGGGGGAGGGTCAGGGAGGGGGCAGCGCTTCCCAACGAACCGTTTTCCGGAGAAGACAACCAATGTCCCCCGCTTCCGATCGCATCACCAACTTCATCGCCGGCTCCTGGCGTCCGGGCCGCGACCGGCTCGACATCTTCAACCCGTCGAACCTGGACGAACTGGCCGGCTCCTACTCGCTGGCCGGCGCCGACGACGTGACTGAAGCCGTCGCCGCGGCCCGCGCCGCCCAGCCGCAATGGCGCGCCGCCACGGTGGAGCAGCGCTCGCTGGTGCTCGACGCCATCTCGCGCGCGCTGTTCGACCGCAAGGACGAGCTGGCCCGCATCGCCGCGACCGAGGGCGGCAAGACCATCCCCGACGCGCTGGGCGAGATCACCCGCGCCGCCCACCTCGCCCGCTTCTTCGCCGCCGAGGCGCTGCGGGCGCCGGGCGAGACGCTGGGCTCGGTCCGGCCCGGCGTCGAGGTCGACGTGACGCGCGAGCCGGTCGGCGTCATCGGCCTCGTCACGCCGTGGAACTTTCCGGTCGCCACGCCGATGTGGAAGATCGCCCCGGCGCTGGCCTTCGGCAACGCAGTCATCTGGAAGCCGTCGGAGAAGACCCCCGGCATCTCCATCGCCGTCACCCGCCTGATCGCGGAGGCGCTGGAAGCCCACGGCATGCCCAGCAGCCTGTTCAATCTGGTGATCGGCGCCGGCCCGAACGTCGGCGCCGCCGTGGTCGACGCGGTGGACGCGGTGTCCTTCACCGGCTCGGTCAACACCGGACGGCGCATCGCCGTGCGCTGCGCGGAGCGGATGATCCGCGTCCAGCTGGAGCTGGGCGGCCAGAACCCGCTGGTCGTGCTGGGCGACGCCGACCCGGAGCGCGCCGCCGAGATCGGCGTCAACAGCGCCTATTTCCACGCTGGCCAGCGCTGCACCGCCACCGGCCGCTTCATCGTCGAGGATTCCATCCACGACGCCTTCGTCGCTGCGATGACCGAACGGATGGCGGCGCTGCGCGTCGGCCATGCCCTGCTGCCGGAGACGCAGATCGGCCCGGTCATCGACGAGTTCCAGCTCACCAAGAACCTGCAATACATCGACACCGGCCTGAAGGAAGGCGCGCAGTTGGCCTCCGGCGGCGGGCGGCTGGACCGGCCGACGCGCGGCTGGTTCCTCGCCCCGACCCTGTTCACCGAGACCAGCAACGCCATGACCATCAACCGGGAAGAGGTCTTCGGCCCGGTCGCCAGCGTCATCCGCGTCAAGGACTACGAGGAGGCCCTGGCTGTCGCCAACGACACCGACTATGGCCTGTCGTCGGGCATCATCACCAACTCGATGAAGCACGCCCGCCACTTCCAGGCCAACATCCAGGCCGGCATGACCATGCTGAACCTGCCGACGGCCGGCGTCGACTACCACGTCCCCTTCGGCGGCCGGAAGATGTCGAGCTACGGCCCGCGCGAGCAGGGACGCTCCGCCATCGAGTTCTACACCATCATCAAGACGGCCTATCGCGCGCTGTGACGCCGAACCGAAGCCCAGGGAGAGTCTCCTTGTCCAAAGACATTTCGGGGTCCAACGACACCCTGACCGCCGGGCGGCCGGACTTCGCGACGGCCGTGCTCGCCCCCATCCACGCCATCGTCGGCGACCGCGGGCTGATCACCGATCCCGGCACCATGCAGCCCTTCATGGAATCCTGGCGCGACGGCTGGGTCGGCCGCTCGCCCGCCGTGGTGCTGCCCGACAGCACCGAGGCGCTGGCGGCCGTGGTGCGCATCTGCGCGGAGACGCGCACCCCCATCGTGCCCCAGGGCGGCAACACCGGCCTGACCGGGGCCAGCCAGCCGCACGCCGACGGGACGGAGATCGTCCTCTCGACCAACCGGCTGAACCGCATCCGCGAGATCGACATCGACAACGACACGATGACGGTCGAGGCCGGCTGCATCCTCGCCAACATCCAGAACGCGGCGCGCGACATCGGCCGGCTGTTCCCGATGAGCCTCGCCGCCGAAGGCTCCTGCCAGATCGGCGGCAACATCGCCACCAACGCCGGCGGCGTTCAGGTGGTGCGCTACGGCAACATGCGCAACCTCGTCGCCGGGCTGGAGGTGGTGCTGCCCGACGGGCGGATCTGGGACGGGCTGCGCGGGCTGCGCAAGGACAACGCCGGCTACGACATGAAGCAGATCTTCATCGGGTCGGAGGGCACGCTCGGCATCGTCACCGCCGCGGTGCTGAAGCTGTCGCCGCTGCCGCGCGCCACCGCCACGGCGCTGGTCGCGGTGTCGGCGCCCAGCGACGCCGTCGACCTGCTGACCCGCGCCAAGGGCGTGGCCGGCGACCGCATCATCACCTTCGAGCTGATCCAGCGCGACTGCATCGACGTCGCCCGCCGCCATGTGCCGGACGTGCCCGATCCCCTGCGCGACCGCTACCCGTGGTACGTGCTGGTCGAACTGGCCGACCAGGACGGCGGCAACCGCCTGATGGAGATGCTGGAAGGCATCCTGGAAGCGGGCATGGAGGCCGGCGAGGTGCTGGACGGCGTCGTCGCCGCCTCCAAGGCCCAGGCCGATTCGCTGTGGCGCATCCGCGAGGGCATCCCGGAGGGCCAGAAGCGCGAGGGCGTGTCCTTCAAGCACGACGTGTCGGTGCCGATCTCCCGCGTGGCGCGCTTCCTCGACCGCGCCAACGCGGCGCTGGAACGGGAATGCCCGGGCATCCGCCCCTTCGCCTTCGGCCATCTCGGCGACGGCAACATCCACTTCAACCCGATCCAGGCGGAGGGCGGCGACCCGGCCGAATGGAAGGCGAAGCTGGCGACGGTCAACGCCATCGTCCATGACATCGTCGTCGAGCTGGGCGGGTCCATCTCCGCCGAGCACGGCATCGGGCGGCTGCGCATCGACGAGATGCCGCGCTACAAGTCGGCGGTCGAGCTGGACATGATGGCAACGCTGAAGCGCGCCTTCGATCCGCACAACATCATGAATCCCGGCAAGATCCTGCGCGCCTGAGCGCGGTTCCGCCAGTCAAGGATGAAACTCATGAAGGTCCTCGTCCCGGTCAAGCGGGTGGTCGATTACAACGTCAAGATCCGCGTCAAGGCGGACGGTTCCGGCGTTGAGACCGCCAACGTGAAGATGAGCATGAACCCCTTCGACGAGATCGCCGTCGAGGAGGCCGTCCGCCTCAAGGAAGCCGGCAAGGCGACCGAGGTCATCGTGGTCACCGTCGGCCCGACGGCCGCGCAGGAGACCCTGCGCACCGGCCTCGCCATGGGCGCCGACCGCGGCATCCTGGTCCAGACCGACGCCGAGACGCAGCCGCTGGCCGTCGCCAAGGTGCTCAAGGCGCTCGTCGACAAGGAAGGCCCGACCCTGGTCATCCTGGGCAAGCAGGCGATCGACGACGACTGCAACCAGACCGGCCAGATGCTCGCCGCCCTCTTGGGCTGGCCGCAGGGCACCTTCGCCTCCAAGGTCGCGCCGGGCGAGGGCTCGGTCACCGTGACCCGCGAGATCGACGGCGGGCTGGAGACGGTGCAGCTGACGCTGCCGGCGGTCGTCACCGCCGACCTGCGCCTCAACGAGCCGCGCTACGCCTCGCTGCCCAACATCATGAAGGCCAAGAAGAAGCCCATCGAGACGCTGGCCCCCGACGCGCTGGGTGTCGACGTGGCGCCGCGCCTGACCACGCTCAAGGTCGCCGAGCCGGCCAAGCGCAAGGCCGGCGTCAAGGTCGCCGACGTCGCCGCCCTGGTCGACAAGCTGAAGAACGAAGCCCGCGCGATCTGAGGGGCAAATGCGCCCTGAAGGGAAAGTGATCTGACATGTCCATTCTCGTCATTGCCGAACACGACAACGCCGCGCTGAAGGCCGCCACGCTGAACGCGGTCAGCGCCGCCGCCAAGATCGGTGGCGACATCCATGTGCTGGTCGCCGGCCAGGGCGCCCAGGCCGTCGCCGAGGCCGCGGCCAAGGTGGCCGGCGTGGCCAAGGTGCTGCTGGCCGATGACGCGGCCTACGCCCACCCGCTGCCGGAGAACGTCGCGCCGTTGGTCGTCAACCTCGCCAGGGGCTACGGCCATGTGTTGGCCGCCGCCTCGTCGGAGGGCAAGAACCTGCTGCCGCGCGTCGCCGCGCTGCTCGACGTCGCGGCGATCTCCGACATCACCGGGGTGGTCTCCGCCGACACCTTCGAGCGGCCGATCTACGCCGGCAACGCCATCGCCACGGTGAAGTCCGCCGACCCGATCAAGGTCGTCACGGTGCGCACCACCGCCTTCGAGGCCGCCGCCGCCACCGGCGGTTCGGCGACGGTCGAGACGATCGCCGGGACGGGCGACGCCGGCTCGGCCAGGTTCGTCGGGCAGGAGCTGACCAAGTCGGAGCGTCCGGAGCTGACCCAGGCCAAGATCGTGGTGTCGGGCGGCCGCGGCATGCAGTCGGGCGACAACTTCAAGCTTCTGGAGGCGCTGGCCGACAAGCTTGGTGCGGCGGTCGGCGCCAGCCGGGCGGCGGTGGACGCCGGCTTCGTGCCGAACGACTACCAGGTCGGCCAGACCGGCAAGATCGTGGCGCCCGAGCTGTACATCGCCGTCGGCATCTCCGGTGCCATCCAGCACCTCGCCGGCATGAAGGACAGCAAGGTCATCGTCGCGATCAACAAGGACGAGGAGGCGCCGATCTTCCAGGTCGCCGACTACGGCCTCGTCGCCGACCTCTTCAAGGCGGTGCCGGAGCTGACGGCCGGGGTGTGACGCCGACGCATCCCCGCGGACGTTACCCCTAAGGGGCGGAGGCGGCGGGGAGATCGGCGCGGCTCAGCCGGTGCACCACCGCCACCGCCTCGGCGTGGCAGGAGGGCGGGTGCCAGGCGAGGCCGCGCCCGACGATCCCGTCCTCCCCCGCCGCGTGCAGGGCGGCCAGACAGACCGGGGGCACCGGGCCGCCCAACAGCACGGCGCGGGCGTCCATCCCGACGCGCCGCCCATGGACGGGGTGGTCTGCGCAGAGCAGCCGGTCCGCCGCCGCGATGGCCGTCTCGGCCGCCGCCCCCAGCTCCGCCCGCAGCAGCGGCGCGGCGTCGAGCGCCAGCGCGCCGAAGCCCAGCGCGTCGATGACGGCGCTGTCCCCGATCGCCGGCAGGCGCGGGCGGGGAGTTCCGCCGGGAGGGCCGATGTCCGGCCCCTGCGGCGCGGCCACCGGCGCGCTCGCCCAGCCCTCGCCCATCATGCCCGACAGGCGCAGCCCGAAGCGCACCCCGTTCCCGCCCGCCGCCGTGACCAGCGCCGCCCCCGGCACCCCGTCGCCGGTCAGCAGCATCGTTTTGCAGGCGGCCATCCATGGGTTGAGGAAGAACTGCCCGGCCTCCTTCAGGAAGGCGCAGACCTCGCCGGTCCCGCCCAGCCGCGACACCAGCGTTTCGGTCAGCAGCGCCGAGGCCACCCCGACGCGCCCGTGCAGCTCATCCCCCTGCTCCATCGCCTCGCGGGCGATTCCGGTCAGCGTCACCGGCCCGATCCCGGCCAGCGCCGGTCCGACCGCACCGTGCAGCAGGCGCAGACGCTCCACCACCGCCCCGCTGACGATGCCGAAGCGCAGGGCGGGGCCGCCGCCCTCGTTGAGCGGGCTGTAGGCGCGCACGCCGGAGCCGCCGGCATCCTCCACCACATGCAGCCACATCGACCGCGACACCACCGCGGCGAGCGGGGTGACCACGCCGAAATCCTGCGCCGGGCGCAGGGTCACGGCGCCGCTCCGCACCATCGCGCGGGCCTCCTCCACGCCGCCGGCCATGCCTTCGAACAGCAGCGCGGCGGCGGCGGCGTTGAGGATCGGCGGGCAGATCTCCGCCGGATCGGCGAAGGGCGGCCCGGCGTGCAGCAGCGTGTGGCGGTCAAGCCCGATCCGCTCGCCGGCGGTTCCGGTCGCCGTCCACACCGGATCGGCAGCCAGCATCCGCTCTACGGCCCGCGCGGTGGCGTCTTTCATCGCGTGTGTCCTTTGCGTGCAACCCCTCTCCCGTCCCGGGAGAGGGTGCCCGCGAGAGCGGGCGGGTGAGGGTCGTGCGAGGATCAAGGCGCCGATCCTTGGCGGCACCCTCACCCTCCCACGCTGGCGCGTGGGTCCCTCCCTCTCCCGGGGCGGGAGAGGGGATGGTTCACCTCATGGCAGATGCAGGGGCGCACGGCCGTAGCCGTTGCTGGCGTCGACCAGATGCAGCAGGTAGCGCAGGAAGACCGCCCGGTCCTCCTTGGGCAGCGGCGCGATGGTGCGGTCGTGGGCGCGCTGGGCCTTCTTGTCCATGCGGCGCAGCAGTTTCCGCCCCTCCGCGGTGATGGCGGCCAGCTTCATGCGCTTGTCCACCGGACTGGCCCGGCGCTGGATCAGACCGCGCTCGGCCAGCCGGGCCAGAACGCCCGCCGTGGTCGTGCGGTCGATGCCGATCTGGGCGCCCAGCGTCACCTGATCCAGGTCGGGCCGGTCCACCAGGGCGGTCAGCACGCTGTACTGGACGGGGGTCATGTTGAACTCCGCGCACTCCTCCATGAACATGGCCACATGGATCTGGTGCAGGCGGCGGATGAGGAATCCGGGACGCTCCGCCAGGACGCGGTACGCCTCTTCGATCAGGGGGTCGTCTAAGGTCATCGCGGGCGGTCCGTCGGAGCGGGTTTGGGAAAGCGGTGAACAGAGAGAGGATGGCGGCGGGCCGGAGGATCGGCAACCGGGCCGGACGTCCGTGACCTCTAGCCCATCAGCGACACATGCGCCGCGACGATCCGCCAGCCCTCCGGCATGCGGACCCAGGTGTGGCTCTGCCGCCCGACGCGCTCGGTTGAAGAGCGCGTGAACTCGGTGTTGGCGGTCGCCATGTCGCGGCCGTAGGTGGTGATGACGGTGTTGCGCAACACCCGGTCCAGCCCCGCCGCCGGGCGGCCCTGGCGGAAGGCGGCGATGGCCTCGTAGCCGTACAGGTTCTCGCCCACGCCGTAGCGCAGGGTCGCCGGGTGGTTCCAGAACAGCTCGTCGAGAACCGCCACGTCGTTGCCGGTCAGCGCGCGCTCGTAGCGCTCGAAGGCGGCGGTGACCTCGGCCACCACCTCGGGGATGTTGATCTCAGGCGTCATGCGAAGAGGTCCTCGGCGATGGCCAGTAGCGCGGAGTCGCTGCCGCGCGGCCCGATGAGCGACAGGCCGAGCGGGCAGCCCTGGAGCCGCGCCGCGGGAATGGAGAGTTGCGGCAGCCCGGCCAGACCGGCAGGGCAGAGGATCGCCAGCGCCCGTCCGCGCTCCGCGTCCACCGCCGCCCCCGAGGAGCCGCGCAGCGGCGCGATGCCCGGCGCGCTGGGCAGGACGATCAGCCCGTCCATGCCCAGCAGGTCGTCCATCCGCCGCCGGATGCCCTCCCGCGTCTGCGCCGCCGCGCGGGCCAGTGCGGGGTCGAGCGTGGCGGCCGCGGCGAAGCGGTCGCGCACGCCCGGTCCGAAGGTCGGTTTCGTTGCTGTGATCCAGGCGCCGTGCGCTGCCCAGGCTTCGGCGGCCTGAAGCGTCTGGAAGACCGGACGCCATTGCTCCAGCCCCTCCGGGGCCAGCGTTACGGCGTCCGCCGCCCCGAACCGCCCGCGCAGACACTCCACGGCCGGGGCGAGGGCGGATCGCACCGCCTCTCCGGCGATGGCGAAGGCGTCCTCGGCGACCAGCAGGCGGCGGAAGGCCGCATCCGGCCCCAGGGCGGACGACGGGGGCAGCAGCACCGCCCCGACGCGGCGGAGCAGCGCCGCCTCCCAGGCGAACCAGCCCACCGTATCGAAGCTCGGCGCCAAGGGAACGGAGCCGTCCAGCGGAACCGCCCCATGGCTGGGCCGGATGCCGTAGAGGCCGCAATAGCTCGCCGGCAGGCGGATCGACCCGCCGGTGTCCGTCCCGATGGCGAAGTCCACCGCCCCGCCCGCCACCGCGGCGGCCGACCCGCTGGAGGAGCCGCCGGGAATGCGGCCGGGCGCCTTCGGGTTCTCCGGCGTGCCGTAATGGGCGTTCTCGCCGGCCAAGCTCCAGGCCAGCTCGTCGGTCAGCGTCTTGCCGGCGACGCGCGCCCCGGCGTCGAGCAGCCGCTGCACTGCGGGCGCGGTCTCCCGCGGGACCTCGTGGGTGCGCAGCCAGTCCGGGTTGCCGGCCCCGGTGGGCAGGCCGGCGATGTGGAACAGGTCCTTCACCGCGAAGCGCAGCCCGGCCAGCGGGCCGTCTGCGGCTCCGGCGACCTCGGTCCGACCGTAGGGGACGAAGGCGTTCAGGGGGTCGTTCGGCATGATGGGATGGTCAATCTTAACGTAGGTTCGAATCCCCTCTCCCCTCCGCTCACGCGCAAACAAAGTTTGCGCTGACGCGGCAGGCGGACCTTTGGTCCGCCGAAAGCGGGGAGAGGGGTCAGGGTGAGGGGGTTGCGCTTTTGCCGGACGCACCGCCACGCGCATCCCCCTCACCGGCCCTTCGGGCCACCCTCTCCCCAGAGGGGAGAGGGTTGGAGAAGAGCTTGCGCAGCCAATCCTTCACCATGCTCCACAGCAGATTGCCAGCGTTCAATTCCTTGGCCGGCTCGGGGGCGGGCTCGGGGGCAGGCTTGGAGGCAGGCTCCGGGGCCGGAGCGGCCACCGCATCCGAGGACGCAGCCACCTCCGCCACCGGAGCGGTCGCGGCGAGCTTGGCTTCCAGGTTGCGGGCGAATTCGGCGGTCAGGCGGTTGGCGATCTCCTGCACGATGGCGCCGCGGCTGAACTGGGCCAGCACGCCGGTCAGCGTGAAATCGACGGTCAGGTCGATGCGCGTCCCCGGCCCCTCCTCCACAACGGCGAAGGTCACGTCGGCCTTGGCGCGGGAGTTGTTCTTGGGGTCCGTGCCCTGGCCATGGATGACGCCGGTGTGGGTCGCCTCGTCCATCGTCAGCGTGCCCTCGCCCGCGAAGGCGGCGGCGATGGGGCCGAGCTTCACGCGCATCTGCCCGAAGATCCGGTCGCCCTCGCGCGGCTTGGTCAGCGAGGCGCCGGGCATGCAGGACATCACCTGCTCCACGTCGCCGAGCAGCGGCCAGACACGGGCGCGCGGGAAGTTGACGGCAAGGGTCTGGGTCATGGTCGGCATGGGCTTACCCCGCGTTCGTGTTGCGCGCGTCGATGACGCGGCGGATGGCGTTGACGATCCCGACATAGCCGGTGCAGCGGCACAGGTTGCCGCTCATCGCCGTGCGGATCGCCGGATTGTCGGCGTCCGGGCGGCGCAGCACGACGTCGCGCGCCGCCACCAGCATCCCCGGCGTGCAGAAGCCGCACTGCAGCCCGTGCTCGGCGGAGAAGGCTTCGCGCAGCTCCGCGGCGACGGGGTCGTCGTCCAGCCCCTCCACCGTGGTGACGGACCGCCCGTCGCAGGCCACCGCGAAGGTGATGCAGGAGCGCGCCGGCTCGCCGTCGATCAGGATGGTGCAGGCGCCGCACACGCCGTGCTCGCAGCCCAGATGGGTGCCGGTCAGCAATTCCCGCTCGCGCAGGAAGTCGCCGAGATGCTGGCGCGGCGGCACGCTGGCCTCGACCCGCGTGCCGTTGACGGTCAGGGAAATGGTTTTGGCGTGGGCGCTCATGACATCACCTGCGCGATGGCGCGCTTCAGCGCGACGGTGTGGGTCCGAAGGGCGATGGGGTCGTCCGCGGCGGGGCTGCCGGCGAGATGCGCGGCCATCGCCGCTTCGGTGCAGCCGCCCTCGAACAGGGCCGGGCCGTCGATCACCACCGGCTTGCCGGAGGTCGCACCGGCGACGCAGCGCTGGACGCCGCGGGCCGGGTCGATCAGCACCGCCCCGGTGGCGTGGGAGAACTCGCCGGTCTTGCGGCAGACCTTGTAATAGCCCCAGCGCGCCCGGTCGGACAGGGCGGGGACATGGATTTCCGCGACGATCTCGCCCGGCTGCAGCGCCGTTTCGAACACGCCGAGGATGAAGTCGGTCATCGGCACGCTGCGCCACCCGCCCGTGCCGGCGATCACCACCTCGGCGCCGAGGGCGGTCAGCACGTTCACCCAGTCCGCCGCCGGGTCGGCGTGGGCAAGGCTGCCGCCGATGGTGCCGCGGTTGCGCACCGCGCGGTAGGCGATCACCGCCGCCACGCTGGGAAGCACGCCGCGCGTCACGTCCGGGTAGTCGCCGTCCTCCAGCCGCGCGTGGGTGACGCAGGCCCCGATGACCAACCGGTCGCCTTCCTGGCGGATCGTTTGAAGCTCGGCGATGCGGGTGATGTCCACCAGCAGCTCCGGCTGGGCCAGCCGCAGGTTCAGCATGGGGCCGAGCGACTGGGAGCCGGCCACCGGCCGCACCATCACGTCCTCGCGCGCCAGAAGCTCAAGCGCCGCGTCGAGCGTCGCCGGCTGCGCGTAGTCGAAATCGACCGCCTTCATGCCGCACCCCGCTTGCCCGCGATGGCGGAGAGAATCACTTCCGGGGTCATCGGTGCGTTCGTGACGATGACTCCCAGCGGCTTCAGCGCGTCGTTGATGGCGTTGCAGATCGCCGCCGGCGGGGCAATGGCGCCGCCCTCGCCGATGCCCTTCACGCCGAACTCGGTGTAGGGCGAGGGGGTCAACATGTGGATGATCCTTACGTGCGGGACCTCGGTGAAACCGGGGATCAGGTAATCCGCGAAGGTGGAGGCGAGCGGCTGGCCCTCCGCGTCGTAGGGCATCCGCTCGTAGAGCGCGGTGCCGACGCCCTGGGCGACGCCGCCGTAGATCTGGCCGTCGACGACCATCGGGTTGACCATGGTCCCGGCGTCCTCGACCACCACGTAATCGAGGATTTCGACCTGCCCGATCTCCGGGTCCACCGCCACCGCCACGGCGTGGGTGGCGTAGGAGAAGGTGCCGTGGTCGCTGCCCGGCTTGTAGCCGGCGGTGACCTCCAGCCCGCCGCGGTCCACGTCGGCGGGAAGAAGCTGCGGCGCGCGGTACCAGGTGTGGGCGATCTCGCGGATGGTCACCGCGGCGGCCCCGGCCTTCACCGACCCGCCGTCCAGAAGCACGCCCTCCGGCCCGGCCTGCATCAGATGCGCGCCGATCTTGCGCAGGCGCTCGGCCAGCGTGCGGCAGGCGGTGGCGACGGCGCCGCCGGCCATGACCATGCTGCGCGACCCCCAGGTGCCCGTCGAATAGGGCGTCAGGCCGGTGTCGCCGTGCACCAGCTTGATCTTCTCCAGCGGGATGCCCAGCACCTCGTGCGCAACCTGGGCAAAGGTGGTTTCCATGCTCTGGCCGTGCGACTGCACGCCGACGCGCAGCTCCAGCCCGCCGTCCGGGGTGATGCGGGCCTGCGCCTGCTCGTGCCCCGGCACCATGGGAATGCCCCAGCCGTGATAGACGGCGGTGCCGTGGGCCGACTGCTCGCAATAGGTGGCGAAGCCGACGCCGATCAGCCGGCCGTCCGGCTCTCCGTTTTTCTGGCGGGCGCGCCAGCCCTCCAGCTCGATGGCGGCGACGGCGCGGCGGACGGATTCCGGATAGTCGCCGCTGTCGAAATGCTTCTTCGTCACGTTGTCGAAGGGCATCTTCTCCGGCGGGACGAGGTTTTCCAGCCGCACCTGCCACGGCTCCCGTCCCACGGCGTCGGCCACGGCGTCGATCATCTGCTCCATGGCGAAGCAGACGCCGGTGCGCGCCACGCCGCGATAAGGCACGATCGGCGGCTTGTTGGTGCAGACCGAGAAGGTGCGGCAGCGGTAATGCGCGAAGTCGTAGGGGCCGGGCAGGATGCTGCCGACCTGCGCCGCCTCCAGGCAGGCCGAGAAAGGATAGACGGAGTAGGCGCCGGCATCGACCCAGGCGTCGGCCTCGATCCCCAGCAGCCGCCCGCGCGAGTCGGCGTAGGCGGTGATCTCGTAATGGTGCTCGCGGGCGTTGGCGGCGGCGACCAGATGCTCCCGGCGATCCTCGGTCCAGCGGACGGGGCGGTCGAGGCGCATGGCGATCCAGGCGGCCACGATCTCCTCCGGCTGGAGCAGGCCCTTCCAGCCGAAGCCGCCGCCGACGTCCGGCGCCACCACGCGGATCAGCCCCTGGTCGAGGTCCAGGCATTCCGACAGGCCGGCGCGCACGATGTGCGGCATCTGGGTCGAGGTGGTCAGGACGAGCTGTTCGACGTGGCGGTCCCAATGGGCGACCACGCCCTTGCCCTCCAGCGGCACCATGCACTGGCGCGCCGTCCGGATGGTCCGCGACACCTTCACCGGGGCGGTGGCCGCGATCTCCGCGATGTTCCCGCCGACGTTGGTCTCCAGGAAGACGTTGTCCGGCCAGTGGTCGTGCACCTTAGGCGCGCCCGGCGTCACCGCCTCCAGCATGTCGGAATTCACCGGCAGCTCGGCGTAATCGACGAAGACGGAGGCCGCGATGTCCTCCGCCTCGGCGCGGGTGGCGGCGACGCAGACGGCCACCGGCTCACCCACGAAGCGCACCTTGCCGTCGGCCAGCGCCGGCTGCTCCGACACCTTGAAGCCGGGCAGGCCCGAGACGGCGCGGATCGGCTTGACGCCGCCCGCCGCCAGATCCGCCCAGGTGAAGACGGCGCCGCGGTGCTCCTCCGGAATCTCGATGCCGGTGATGGTGGCGTGGGCGACCGGGCTGCGCACGAAGGCCAATTCCTTCATGCCGACCAGGGCGATGTCGCCGACGAAGCGGCCCCGCCCGCGCAGCAGCCGGTCGTCCTCCTTGCGGCGGACCCTGGCGCCGACGCCCGAGCCGGCGCCCGAGCCGGCGGTGCTAACCTCTCCCATTCCCTGACCCTCTCTTTTTTCTTAACCGCCCAGATAGGCGCGCTGGATGTGGTCGTTGGCGAGCATGGCCTGCCCGGTGCCCTGCTCCATCACCTGCCCGCTCTCCAGCAGGTAGGCGCGGTCGCACATGTCGAGCGCGGCGTAGGCGTTCTGCTCGACCATCAGCACGGTGGTCCCTTCCCGGCGGATGTCCGACACGATCTCGAAGGTGCGTTCCACGAGGTTGGGGGCGAGGCCCAGCGACGGCTCGTCGAACAGCACGATCTTCGGGCGCGACATCAGCGCCCGCGCGATGGCCAGCATCTGCTGCTCGCCGCCCGACATGGTGCCGGCGGGCTGGTTCAGCCGCTCCTTCAGGCGGGGGAAGCGGTGGAACAGCCGCTCCATGTCCTGGGCCACCGCCTGATGATCGCGGCGCAGATAGGCGCCCATCTCCAAATTCTCGCGCACGGTCAGGTGGGGGAAGACGCGCCGCCCCTCCGGACAGTGGGCCACACCGAGCGCCAGCACCGTGCGGGGTGCTGCGTTGCCGATCTCCCGCCCTTCGAAGGTGATGCGGCCCGACGCCAGCGGCAGCAGGCCGCTGATGGCGCGCAGCGTGGTGGTCTTGCCGGCGCCGTTGGCGCCGATCAGGGTGACCAGCTCCCCCTCCTCCACCGTCAGCGAGACGTTGCGGAGCGCCGGAATCTGGCCGTAGCAGACGGTGATCCCCTCAACCTTTAGCATGCTTCACCCCCTGGCCCAGATAGGCCTGGATCACGTCCGGATTGGCGCGGATGACCTCCGGCGGGCCTTCGGCGATGATGCGCCCGTGGTTCAGCACCACCACACGGTCGGAGATGGTCATCACCATGCGCATGTCGTGCTCGACCAGCAGGATGGTCACGCCGCGGTCGCGGATGCGCTGGACGACGCCCATGAAGGCCTCCGTCTCCGACGGGTTCAGCCCGGCGGCGGGCTCGTCCAGCAGCAGCAGCTTCGGATCAGCGGCCAGCGCGATGGCGATGCCGAGCAGCCGCTGCTCGCCGTAGGCGAGGTTGCCGGCCAGCTCGTCGGCGCGGTGCGACAGCCCGACGAAGGCCAGGATCTCCGCCACCGCCGCCCGCATCCGCTCCGTCTCCGCCCGCACCGAGGCGAGCCGCAGCAGCGCCCCCCAGGTCTCCGCCTTCCCCTGCCGGTGCATCCCGGTCAGCACGTTGTCGAAGACAGTGCAGCCGGCGAAGATGCTGGTGCGCTGAAAGGTGCGCACGACGCCCAGGCCGGCGATGCGGTTGGAGGACAGGCGCGTCAGGTCGGTGCCGCGGAACAGCACCTTGCCGCCAGTCGGCTTCAGGAAGCCGGTGATGACGTTGAAGGCGGTCGTCTTGCCCGCCCCGTTGGGGCCGATCAGGCTGACGATCTCCCCCTCCGGCACGGCGAAGCTCATCGAGGCGATGGCGATCAGGCCACTGAAGTGAACCGCGACCTCGCGCACCTCAAGGATCGGGGCGGCGGATTCGTCGAACGCGAGGCTCATGCCGAGGTCTCCTTGCGCAGGCCCAGCGCCGTCCCGGCGACGCGCTTGCGGCGGCCGGCGAACCAGTTCTTCACCGCCGGGACGATGCCCTGCGGCAGGAAGAAGACGACCACGATCATGGCGACGCCGTAGATGATCCACTGCACCTCGGGCCGCGCCACCTCGCGCAGCACCTCGGGCAGGACGCCGAAGGCGAGGCCGCCGACGATCGGCCCGACCAGCGTGCCCTTGCCGCCCGTCACCACCATGATGACCATGGTCACCGTGTAGATGAACATGAAGACGTCCGGGTCGACGATGCGGATGTAGTGGGTGTAGAGCCCGCCCGCGGCCCCGGCCATGCCCGCCGCGATCACCGTGGCGACGACCAGATAGCGCGTCACGTCGATGCCGACCGAGCGCGCCAGCGACTCGTTCTCGCGCAGCGCGACCAGCGCCCGGCCCACCCGCGACTGCACCAGCCGCTGGATCACCAGGAAGCAGACCACCGCGACCGCCAGCACCAGAAGGTAGTTGTATTCCTTCTTGTAGAGCGGGAGCACCCCGTCCCACGGCAGCCAGACCGACAGCGGCGGGATGTTGTTCAGCGCCATCGGCCCTTCGGTCAGGTCCACCCAGTTCAGCGCGACCATGCGCATGACCTGGGCGAAGCTGATGGTGACGATGACGAAGTAGGCCCCGCGCACCCGGAAGGCGAGCTTGCCGATCAGGAAGCCGAACAGCGCCGCCACCAGGATGCCGCCGAGGAAGGCGACCCACACCGGCTGCGGCCCCAGCACGAAGGGTTCCGCCCCGCCGAGGTCCAGGTCGAAGCCCAGCGACAGCAGCGCGCTGGTGTAGGCGCCGATGCCGAAGAAGGCGATGTGCCCCAGGCTGAGCTGCCCGGTGTAGCCGAGCAGCAGGTTCAGGCTCATCGCCCCGATGATGAAGATGCCGGTCGAGGTCAGGACGTAGAGGATGTACTGGTCGCCCAGCCACAGCGGCCCGACCGCCATGACCAGGACGAACAGCCAGGGGAGGAGACGCGTCGTCATCCGATCCGCTCCTTCATGGCGAAGAGACCCTGGGGCCGCACGATCAGCACGGCGATGATGAGGATGAAGCCCATGGCGTCGCGGTAGCCCGACGACAGGTAGCCGGCGCCGAACTCCTCGGCCAGCGCCAGGACGAAGCCGCCGATGGTGGCGCCGGGGATGTTGCCCAGACCGCCCAGGATGACGATGGCGAAGGCCTTCAGCGCCACCAGATCGCCCATGGTCGGCGTGACCACGAAGATCGGGCCGAGCAGCGCCCCCGCCGTGGCGGCGAGGCCGGAGCCGAGGGCGAAGGTCAGCGTGTACATCAGCCCGCGGTTGACGCCCATCAGCGCCGCCGTGTCCGGGTCCTGGAAGGTGGCGCGCATGGCCACACCCAGCTTGGTCCGGTTGATGAGCAGGTAGAAGCCGCCCAGCAGCAGCAGCGCCACGCCCAGGACGAACAGCCGGTTCATGCCCACCGACACCGACCCCAGCACCACCGGCTCGGTCGGGAAGGGGCTTGGCACGGACTTCGCGACACCGCCCCAGACGAGCTGCTCGCCGGCCTGCATGGCGATGCCGGCGCCGATCATCACCAGCATGGTGGTGTCGATGTCGGCGCCCTTCAGCGGGCGCAGCAGCGTGAATTCGATCAGCGCGCCCAGCGCCATGCCCAGCACGGCTGCCATCGCCAGGGACATGAAGAAGTTCAACCCCATCATCCCGGCCAGCATGTAGGCCATGTAGGCGCCGAAGGTGTAAAGCTCGCCATGGGTGAAGTTGACCACGCGCATGATGCCGAAGATCAGCGTCAGGCCGATTCCCAGCAGCGCGTAGGTCCCCCCCAGGACCACGGCGTTCAAAAGATGCTGCAGATGCGCTTCCACCGCGTGTCTCCTTACTTCCCCTCTCCCGCCCCGGGAGAGGGTGGCGCCGAAGGCGGCGGGTGAGGGTACCGGCAAGGATCAGCGCCTTGATCCTCGTACGACCCTCACCCTTCCCACGCCTGCGGCGCGGGCCCCTTCCCTCTCCCGGGGCGGGAGAGGGCGGTGAAGCCGGTTACGGCATCGTCACCTTGCCGTCCTTCACCTGGACGACGTAGACGTTGGCCTCGTTCTGGCCGCTCTCCTTGCCCTCCGGGCCGTCCTTCTTGAAGGCGATGTCGCCGTTCACGCCGTCCAGCTTGACGGTCCACAGCGCGTCGCGGATGGCCTGCGGCTCGGCCTTGCCGGCCGTCTTGATGGCTTCCACGATGGTCATGATGCCGTCATAGCCGCGGTAGCCCTCGGTCAGGCCGGCGAAGTCGTAGCCCTTCTTGTTCCAGCCATCGACGAAGGTCTTGGCGACCGTCGGGTGCACCGCCTTCTCCGGAAACCAGGGGGCGAAGAACAGCGTGAAGTAGCCGCCGTTCGCCGCGGCCCCCGCCTGCGCGATGAGCTGGTCGGGGGAGGAGGAACCGCCGTTGGTGATGACCCGGTGCGGCAGGCGCAGCTCCGCCGCCTGCTTGAGGATCAGGGTGATCTGCTCGACGCCGGTGGTGACGAACAGCGTGTCGCCGCCCGACTGCTTGATGCTGGAGAGCTGGGCCGACAGGTCGGTGGCCTCCGGCGCCATCGTCTCGGTGACGCCGATCTTGACGCCCTTGGCCTGGAGCATCTTGCGGAACTCCTCCGCCGAGCCGCGGCCGAAGTCGTTGTTCACCGCCAGGAAATCGGCCTTCTGGATGGCCGGCTGGAAGTGGTCCAGCTTCTCCGCGAAGGACTTGGCCTCCATGGCGGAGGTCGGGGCGATGCGGAAGACCCACGGGTTGCCCGAGGTGGTGATCTTGGTCGAGGAGGAGGTCTCCACCACCATCGGCACGCCGTACTCCACCAGCTTCGGCATCACCGCCAGGGTGAAGGTGGAGCTCCAGGCGCCCATCAGCACCGGGACCTTGTCGCGCACGATCAGCTTCTCGGCGGAGGCGACGGCCTCCTTCGGGTTGCTCTTGTTGTCCTCGATGATCAGCTGGATCTTCTTGCCGAGAACGCCGCCGTTGGCGTTCACGACCTCCTCCGCCACCCGCGCGCCGTTGGCGACGTAGTTGCCCGACGCGGCGACCGCGCCGGTCAGCGGCTGGGTGACGCCGATCTTGATCGTCTCCTGCGCAAAGGCCACGCCCGGCGCCAGCAGCGCGGCGCTCAGCAGCAACGCCGTGGTCTTCATCGTCCGCATGTCGTCTAGCCCCCTCTTTTTGATTTGAACCGTCAGTAGGCGGTGGTCACCCAATGGAACTCACCAGGCGGCGACCGCGCCGTCGCTGCGGGGATCGGTCGCCCCCTCCAGCGTTCCGTCGGCATGGCGGACGATGGCGCCCGCATGCCCCATGGTGCTCGTGTAAGGATCGAGCAGCTCGACCGTGTGCCCGGCGTCGCGCAGGGCGGCGACCAGGGCGGGGTCGAAGCGGCTCTCCAGCTTCAGCGTCACGCTGTCCTCGCCCCAGGTGCGGCCGAGCAGCCAGCGCGGCGCCGTGACGGCGGCCTGCAGGCCCTGCCCGAACATCGCGTAGCGGGAGAAGACGGCGGCCTGCGTCTGCGGCTGCCCCTCCCCGCCCATGGTGCCGTAGACCATGCCGCGCCCGTCGTCGAAGCGGGCCATTGCCGGGTTCAGCGTGTGGAAGGGCTTGCGCCCCGGAGCCAGCGCGTTCCAGCCGTCCTCCGCCAGTCGGAAGGAGGCGCCGCGGTTCTGCCAGGTTATCCCGGTCTCCGGCAGGACGAGGCCGGAGCCGAATTCGAAATAGACGCTCTGGATCATGCTGACGGCGCGGCCCTGCCCGTCGATCACGCCCAGCCACACCGTGTCGCCGGGCTTGGCGACATGCGGCCAGGGCAGCGCGCGGGCGCGGTCGATGTTCGCCGCCAACCCATCCAGCACCGCGTCGTCGAGGAAGCTCTGCGCCTCCCGCCCCATATAGGCCGGGTCGCCGACCTCGCGGTCGCGGACCAGGAAGGCCTGCTTGGTCGCCTCGATCAACCCGTGGATGTGGTCGAAACCCTCGCCCTCCGTCACGCCCAGCCGGTCGAACAGCGCGAGGATCATCAGCGAGGCCAGCCCCTGCGTCGGCGGCGGGTGGTTGAACAGCCGCGCCCCGCGCACGCCGACCGACAGGGCCGGGCGGCGGTGCGCCGCGTGACCCGCGAGATCCGCCGCGTCCACCGGCGCGCCGGCGCGCTGCAGATCCGCCGCGATGACGGCGGCGAGCGGCCCGCGGTAGAAGCTGTCCAACCCCTCCGCCGCCAGCCGGCGCAGCGTGGCGGCCAGCGCCGGCTGCTTCAGCGTCGCGCCTTCCAGCGGCACGGCGCCGCCCGGCAGGAAGGTGTCCGCGAAGCCGGGAACGTCCTTCAGCTCGTGCAGCTTCTGGCGGGTCAGCCCTTCCTGGCTGGCGGTGACCGGGATGCCCTGCTCGGCGTGGGCGATGGCCTCCTCCAGGATGCGGGCGAGCGGCAGCGGCTCGGCCCAGCCGGCGCTGACGGCCAGCGCCTCGCGCCAGCCATCGATGGTGCCGGCGACCGTGTTCGCCGCCAGCGGCCCGCGCCAAGGCACGGTGGCGTGGCCGTGGCGCCGGTAGAGGTCGAGCGAGACGGCCTTGCCCGCCCCGCCGCAGGCGTCGATGGCGACGGGGTCGCGTCCCGGCTCGGCGATCAGCCAGAAGCCGTCGCCGCCGATGCCGGTCATGTGCGGGTAGACGACGGCCAGCGCCGCGGCGACCGCGACCGCCGCCTCGACGGCGGTGCCGCCGTCGCGCAGGATCTGGAGACCGGCCTGGCTGGCGAGATGATGCGGGGAGGTGACCATTCCCCGGCGGCTGCGCGGCGTGTTCAGCATGGGAACCTCAGGGAAGAAGGCCGTGGATCATCCGCGCCGCCGTCAGCCCCAGGAACAGGGCGAAGACGCGGCGCAGGACGCGGGTGTCGAGGCTGTGGGCGAGCCGCGCGCCGAGCGGCGCCATCGCCATGGAGGCCGGCAGGATCAGCGCCAGCCCCAGCAGGTTGACGTAGCCCAGGCTGAAATCCGGGCGACCCGGCACGTTCCAGCCGGTCAGCACGAAGCCCACCGTTCCCGGCACGCCGATGATGAAGCCGAGCGCCGCCGCCGTGCCGACCGCCCGGTGGATCGGGTAGCCGAACAGGGTCAGGATGGGGACGCTGAGCGTGCCGCCGCCGATGCCCATCATCGCCGACATCATGCCGATGCCGCCGGCCAGCCCCTGGCGCGGCGCGCCGCTCGGCAGCCCGTCGGCAATCCGCCACTCCGGCTTGCCGAACAGCATGTGCAGCGTGACCAGGACCGCCATCCCGGCGAACACCGCCGTCAGCACCGGGCCGCGCACCACGCCGGCCACCGCCGTTCCCGCCAGCACGCCGAGGAAGATCGCCGGCCCCCAGGCCCGCAGCAGCTCGCCGTCCACGGCGCCGCGGCGGCGGTGGGCGCGCAGCGACGTCAGCGAGGTGGCGATGATGGTGGCGAGCGAGGTGCCGACCGCGACGTGCATGCGCACGGCGTCGTCCACGCCCAGCACGGTGAACAGGTGATAGAGCACCGGCACGATCACGATGCCGCCGCCGACCCCCATCATGCCGGCCGCCAGCCCCGCGAAACCGCCGGCCAGCAGCAGCCCGCCGCCGAGGATGGGAAGCTGCGGCACCGCCGCGATCCCCAGCCCGGTCACGGGATGCCCCGCCACATCTGCAGAAACCCTCTCATTTTTATGGATATCCGACTTTTTCCGTTGGTTTCCCATCCCTTTGCGAACGCCGTGCCAACCGGCAGACCACTGCGTAATTCGGTTCGGCGGAAGGGCTAATGCGGCGCGGCGCCAGGGCCGGAAATCGCCCTAATGTTGGGCAAACGGATGGATGGAAGGGCCACGCGGCCGCTGGAAAACGGCGGCCAGCCCGTTGATAAACAACACATAATTGTGAGTTATGAGCGGATCGGCCTTCCGCTTGATTCCTGCGCAACCTCTGCCTGCCGCACGGGCATTCATCAGCATACTGACGATATGACGATGCTCGTGAAGAGCCCGTGCATGCCCCGGCGCGGCGACGGCGGACCGCCCCCGGAGCCCCTGGAAACCCCTGGTTTTCGCCCTGGCTTCCATGTTCGTGCACAAATCGGCG
Organism: Azospirillum sp. UENF 211521; assembly: GCF_058780535.1. Taxonomy (NCBI): domain Bacteria; kingdom Pseudomonadati; phylum Pseudomonadota; class Alphaproteobacteria; order Rhodospirillales; family Azospirillaceae; genus Azospirillum; species Azospirillum sp. UENF 211521. Next base: position 2,044,473 of record NZ_JBSNCF010000001.1, on the reverse strand, counting down.
GCAGGGTGCCACGCCACGCCGCCGCGTCGTGAATCATCAGTATACTGCGGAAAACAGAGCGCCGACGGGCGGCGGGCGCATGCCGTGGTATGCCGTATTGTGCGTATTTTGACCACCGAATGCCCAACAGGCGGTCATTCGTCAGTGTGCTGAAGTTTTGTGCGCCCCGGCGACGCCATCCCGCCTTGGCATGACGCTTGCTGAAAGAACGGCCAGATAAAAATCAGCGCAAGAAGGTGGGTTATGTCAGAGACGCACACGTTCGACCTCGTGCTCCGCGGCGGACGGATTCTCGATCCGGCCAACGGGCTGGATCTGGTCGGCGATCTGGCGGTCGCGAAGGGCCGCATCGCGGCGGTGGCGGAACGGCTGCCCGACGATGCCGCCGACACCATCCTCGACGTGACCGGAAAGCTCGTGACGCCGGGCCTGATCGACACCCACGCGCACGTCTTCGAGAAGGTCACCGGGCGGTTCGGGCTGAACCCGGACATGGTGGGCGTGCGCTCCGGCGTGTCGACGCTGGTCGACCAGGGCGGGCCGAGCCTGATGACCCTGCCGGCCTTCCGCCGCTTCATCGCCGAGCCGGCGCGCTCGCGCACGCTGTGCTTCCTGTCGGCCTATCTGGTCGGCGGGCTGGAGGGGCACTATTACCCGCAGCTCTACCGCCCGGATTGCGTTGATGTCGACGCCACCATCCGCGTCGGGCGCGAGAACCGCGACATCGTCAAGGGCATCAAGGCCCACGCGGAGGTCGGCGGCGCCTCGCGCTGGGGCCTGGATGTGATCAAGCAGGCCAAGCGCATCGCCGACGGCATCGGCGTGCCGCTCTACGTCCATCTCGGCCAGCTCTGGCCGGAGGTCGAGGGCGGCGAGGCCGTCGATCCCGACATGCTGGTGGAGGAGCTGGTCCCGCTTCTGGATTCGCGCGACATCCTGGCCCACCCCTTCACCCGCCACCCCGGCGGCTTCATCTCGACCCGCACCGGCGAGGTGCATCCGGTCATCTACAAGGCGCTGGAGCGCGGCCTGACCGTGGACGTCGGCCACGGCTCGCATTTCAGCTTCGAGATGGCGCGGCGGACGCTGGCGGCGGGCATCCTGCCCTACACGCTGGGCGCCGACCTGCACGGCTACAACGTGAAGGCCCCGACGGCGGGCGCCGGCGGCGACCGCGAGGCCAACCCCTTCTACGGCGTCGCCCCCTTCAGCCTGACCCACGCGATGACCGAGCTTCTGACGCTCGGCATGGCGCTGGGCGACGTGCTGAAGACGGTGACCAGCAACCCCGCCGCCATGCTGGGCATGGCCGACGAGATCGGCGCGCTGACCCCGGGCATGGCCGCGGACGTGGCGGTGCTGGAGGTCAAGGCCGGCCGCTGGCAGCTCAGCGACAACAGCGGCGAGCGGGTGACCGCGCCGGAGATGATCGTTCCGGCCTTCTCGCTGCGCGACGGCGTGGTGCAGGAGGTCGACAGCCCGCTGCTGCCGAAGCCGATTCCGGCGGCGGCGTAACGCGGCGGACTCGCCCCCACCCTAACCCTCCCCCGCTTCGCGGGAGAGGGTGCCTTCGGCGAAGCGGCGGCAGTCCCCTCCACCTCGCAGAGGGGGAGGGCTAGGGAGGGGGCACCGTCGGCACCCGAACACCCCACCATCCGACAAGGACTCCGCCCATGTCCGAAGCCGCGCTTGCCTTCTGGATGTTCGAGGTCCCGGCCCGTTGCCGCGACGCCGAGGGGCGGCGGCTGGGCAAGGCCCGCGCCCTGCTGCTGTCCCACCCGCAGCGCCAGCAGCGCATGATGTTGGAGCTGGCCCACGACACCCCGCTCGCCATGGGAAGCCGCGTCGTCACACGGCGCGCGGCCTTCGTGGTCGAGCGGTGCGAGGGCGAGTCCGGCTTCGGCTTCCGGCGCTACGCCGTGCGCTGCGTCGGGACGCGGCCGTCCCCGTGATAAAAGCCGCGCGCGGCTGATCCACATCAAGGCGCCGGGGGGGGCTTGGCGGCGAATATTAATCGAACGATTAATAACCCGCTTCGGAGACTCCCATGACCACCCCCGCCCCCGCGCCGCATGAGGGCCTGTGCGCGAAACTCCTGCGCGGCTGGCGCGGCGCGCGGTCCCTGAACGCGCTTCAGGCACTGGCGCCGCACGACCGCGACCGCGTGCTGGCCGACGCCGGCCTGACCGACCTGACCGCGCCGGCCGTGCTGCGCGCCGGCCATGTCGGCGCGCTGCTGCCCGCCGCGATGGCGCTGCACGGCGTCAACGGCGCCGCGGTGGAACAGGACCGCCCCGACCTGATGAACGATCTGCAGCGCGTCTGCGCGCTCTGCCGCAGCGCCCGCACCTGCCGCCATCTGCTCGCCGAGGGCTGCACGCAGCCGGAGCACGCGCTGCTCTGCCCCAACGCCGACACGCTCGACGCGCTCCGCTGAGGAGCGCCCCGAGCGGGCGCAAAACCTCTCCGCGAAAAATCCCTCCGGAAAATCCCCAACCGCCTTCGTCGGAAAAGCGATTGACAGCGCCGCGACGTGACCGTTAGCATCCCTGAATAATTAATTGGCCGTATAATAAAACACGGGAACGGTTGCCGCATCGGACGGCATGCGTTCCCGCAACGGGCCGACGCGCCCACGCCGAGAGCGGCGGGGCGCCGACAGGGAATCGTCATTCGCCGTCATCGCGACATCACCGTCGAACGCGGAGGGAGAGATGAGAAACGTGGTACTGGGCGGCCTGCTGTTGACCGGCGTCGCCGCGTCGGTTCCGGCGCAGGCGCAGGACACGGTCAGGATCGGGCTGGTCCAGCCGCTGACCGGATCGGTCGCCTACAACGGCAAGTCCGTGGTGGAAGGCGCCCGGCTCGCCGTCGAGGAGATGAACGCCGCGGGGGGCGTCCTCGGCAAGAAAATCGAACTGATCGTCGAGGACGGCCAGTGCACCCCGGCCAACTCGGTCAACGCCGTCGAGAAGCTGGTGCAGAAGGACAAGGTCGTCACGCTCGTCGGCGCCTTCTGCAGCTCCGCCACCGCGGCGATCATGCCGGTGGCCCAGAAATACAAGCTGCCGCTGATCACCGGCGTGTCGTCGAAGGCCAGCCTGACAGAGCAGGGCAACCCTTACTTCTTCCGCGCCGCCGAGACGGACGCGCTGATGGCGGAGGCCTTCGCCAAGATCCTCGCCAACGACCTGAAGCTGACCAAGGTCGCCTACATCGGCGTCAACGACGATTGGGGCCGCGGCGGGGTCGAGGAATTCTCCCGCGACCTGACGGCGCTGGGCGTCAAGACGGTGCTGACCGAGTATTTCGACCACGGCGCCACCGACTTCTTCACCCTGCTGACCAAGCTGCGCGCCGCCAAGCCGGACGGCGTGTTCGTCGCCGCGGAGACGCAGGACGGCTCCATCCTGGTCAAGCAGATCCGCGAGATGGGGCTGGACACCAAGGTGTTCGGCGTCGGCTCCTGGGCCACCGCCGACTTCATCAACCTGACCGGCGAGGCCGCGGAGGGCATCCACGCCGCTGTCCCCTACGCCTCCAGCATGGACACCCCACGCAACCAGGCGTTCGTCCAGAAATATCAGGCGAAGTACGGCATCAAGCCCGGCAAGTACGGCGCCGCCGGCTACAACGCCCTGAACATCGCCGGGCAGGCCATCGCACGGGCCGGCGGCACCGACGCCGAGGCCATCCGGGCGTCGCTCGCCAAGACCAGCTACGAGGCGCCGAACGGCGTCTACAAGTTCACCGACAAGGGCCAGGCCTACGGCTTCGAGGCGGTGCTGGTGCGGATTGAGAAGGGCGAACCGAAGGTGATCGCCTCCACCCCGGTGGACGCGCCGCACTGACCGGCGGACGCCGCCAGGGCCGTCGCATTTGGCCAAATAGCCCTCTCCCCTCTGGGGAGAGGGTGGCCCGAAGGGCCGGTGAGGGGGATGTGCAAGACGATACGTCCGGCAAAAGCACAACCCCCTCACCCTAACCCTCTCCCCGCTTTCGGCGGACCAAAGGTCCGCCTGCCGCGTCAGCGCAAACTTCGTTTGCGCGTGAGCGGAGGGGAGAGGGGACTTCAAATGCGATTAACCCTGGGCACACCGATCCAACGCACCGTTTGTGCGGGCCTGCTTTTGCGAGAACGTCATGGATCTCTTTCCGCAGTTCCTGGCCAACGGGCTGGTGATGGGCGTGTTCTACGCGCTCTCCGCCCTCGGCCTGACGCTGATTTTCGGCCTGATGCGCGTGGTCAACTTCGCCCATGGCGAGTTCTACATGCTGGGCGGGGTCAGCGGCTGGTTCGTCACCAATTACCTGGGCCTCGATTTCTTCAGCGGCCTGGTCGTGGTCGCCGCCTTCATGGCCGCCGTCGGCTGGCTGGTCGACCGCTTCCTGATCGAGCGGGTGCGCGGCCAGGGTGAGGAGCCGGGCATCCTGCTGACCATCGGCCTGTCGATCTTCCTGGTCAACGGCACGCTTCTGCTGGTCGGCCCGGCGCCCATGAAGGTGGCGGGCGCGATGGCCGAAGGGCCGCTGTTCTTCGGCCCGATCGCGGTGACCAAGCTGCGCCTGCTGGCCGTGGCGGTGGGCATCGCGCTGATCGTCGGCGCCCATCTGCTGATCCGCCGGACCCGGCTGGGGGCGGCGATGCGCGCCACCTTCCAGGACCCGATGGCGGCCAGCCTCGCCGGCATCCGCACCGGCCACGTCTACGCCGCCACCTTCGCGCTGGGCTGCACGCTGGCCGCGCTGTCGGGGATGCTGCTGGCCTCCATCTACTCCGCCCAGGCGTCGGTCGGCGGGCTGATCAGCCTGAAGAGCTTCGTCGTGGTGATCCTCGGCGGCATGGGCAGCTTCGCCGGCGCCATCGCCGGGGGCCTGCTGCTGGGCGTCGCCGAGGCGATGTGGGGCGGCTACGTCTCCATGGGCATGGTGGACGTGATCGGCTTCGTCCTGGTCATCCTGATCCTGCTGTTCCGGCCCCAGGGCCTGTTCTCGATCCGCACGGAAAGGGCCTGACATGACCCTGGAACGCAACATCCTCCTGGCCTTTCTGGCGGGGGCGGCGCTTCTGCCCTTCGCGGTGACGGACCAGTACATCCTGCACCTCGCCATCATGGCGTTGTTCTACGCGGTGCTGGCGAGCAGCCTCAATCTGGTGGTCGGCTATGTCGGCGAGTTCTCGCTGGGCCACACCGCCTTCCTTGGCACCGGCGCCTACACGGCGGCGCTGCTGTCCACCCAGGCGGGGATGCCGATGTGGATGACGATCCCGCTGGCCGGGCTGGTCTCCGCCGTCTTCGGCTTCGCCATCGGGGCGATCACGCTGCGCCTGCAAGGCCCTTACTTCGTCATCGTCACCCTGTCCTTCGCCGAGGTGCTGCGCATCGTCGCCAACAACTGGATCGCGGTGACCAACGGCCCGATGGGGCTGGCGGGCGTCGGCCAGACCCTCTTCGGGGACGTCACGGTCACCGACAAGGCCGGCTTTTTCCTGATCGTGCTGGGCATCGCCGCGGTGGCGCTCTACCTCTCCTACCGCTTCGTTTATTCCAACGCCGGCCGGGCGGCGGTGGCGGTGCGCGAGAACCGCTACGTCGCGCAGTCCATCGGTGTCGATCCCTTCGGAACGGCCATGCAGGCCTTCGTGCTGGGCGCCTTCCTGGCCGGCTTGGCCGGTGGCTTCTACGCCCACTACATCTCCTTCGTCGGGCCGGAGGTGTTCCGCTTCGCCTTCATGGCGACGATGATCATCATGGTCCTGCTGGGCGGCAAGGGCACGCTGATCGGCCCGCTGGCCGGTGCGGTGATCGTGACGGTGCTGGAGGAATATCTGCGCGAGGTGCAGGAACTCCGCCTCACCCTGTTCGGGCTGATCGTCATGGCCATCGTCCTGTTCCTGCCCAACGGCCTGATGGGCTTCATCGCCCTGCGCCGCGAGCAGCAGGCCGCCAAGCCGACCCTCAACGCCGCGAAGGAGCGCACCGTATGACGGCGACCACCCAGCCGACCACCGAACGGCAGCCGCTGCTGCGCGCCGACGACCTGACCATGACCTTCGGCGGCATCACCGCGGTGAAGGACTTCAGCTTCCACATCGACCCCGGCGAGATCGTCGGCCTGATCGGCCCCAACGGCGCCGGCAAGACGACCTGCTTCAACATGCTGACCGGCTTCTACGCGCCGAGCAACGGGCGGGTCCGCTTCAAGGGGCAGGACATCACCAACCGCAAGCCCCACGCCATCGCCCGGCTCGGCCTCGTCCGCAGCTTCCAGAAGACCAACGTCATGAAGCGGCTGACGGTCTTCGAGAATGTGCTGACCGGCCATTACATGGCGAGCCGGCAATCCCTCCTCGCCACCTTCTTCCCCGGCGAGGCGGTGCGCCGCGCCGAGCGGGAGGCGCGGGAGAGCGCCGCCGCCATCGTCGAGACCATGGGTCTGGCCCAGCGCATGAACGCCCCGGCGCATCTGCTGTCCTGCGGCGAGCTGCGCCTGCTGGAGGTCGCGGTGGCGCTGGCCGCCAAGCCCAGCCTGCTGATGCTCGACGAGCCCGCCGCCGGGCTGAACAGCCACGAGGCCGGGACCTTCGGCGCGGTGCTGAAGACGCTGATCGGGCGCAGCATCGACGCGCTGCTGATCGTGGAGCACAACATGGATCTGGTCATGTCGGTGTCCGACCGGATCGTCGTCCTCAACTTCGGCCGCAAACTGGCCGAGGGCCGGCCCGCCGAGATCATCGAGAACCGGCAGGTCGCCGAAGCCTATCTCGGAAAGGCCGCCGCATGACGCTGCTCTCCGAATTCCCCTCGCCCTCCGCCATCGCGCAGGCCGCCGACGCGCCGGTCCTCGCCGTGGATGGGCTGCACGTCGCCTACGGCTCCACCGCCGCGCTGCACGGCGTGTCGCTGGACGTGCGGGCCGGCGAGACGGTGGCCCTGATCGGCGCCAACGGTGCGGGCAAGAGCACCATCCTGCGGGCCATCTCCGGCCTGCTGAAGGCGCGCTCCGGCACCATCACCTGGAACGGCAAGTCCATCGCGAACCTGCCCGCCGACCGCATCGTCGCCGCCGGCATCGCCCACTGCCCGGAGGAACGGCACGTCTGGCCGAACATGACGGTGCAGGAGAACATCGCGCTCGGCGCCTATCTCTGCCGCTCGCGCGAGGAGGTGCAGCGGCGCATCGGCATGGCCTTCCACCGCTTCCCCCGCCTGCGCGAGCGGTCGCGCCAGATGGCCGGCACGCTCAGCGGCGGCGAGCAGCAGATGCTCGCCATCGCCCGCGCGCTGATGTCGGAGCCGCGGCTGCTGATGCTGGACGAGCCCAGCCTCGGCCTCAGCCCGAAGATGGCCGACGAGGTGTTCGACGTGGTGCGCTCCGTCAACGGCCACGGCGTGACCGTCCTGCTGGTCGAGCAGAACATCCACAACGCGCTGGGCGTCGCCAGCCGCGCCTATGTGGTCAAGACGGGCCGCATCACCGCCAGCCGCCCTTCGGCGGAGCTGCGCGGCGATCCCGACCTGCTGCGCGCCTATCTGGGCGGCTGAGGCCGCCACACGGCGAAAGGCCGTGTCACGAATAATTAAACGAACGACCGAACAATTCTCGGTCGCCGTCCTTCAGGAGGCAAGAGTGCGAACCAACATGCGAATTGGCATCGTCGGCGGCGGCATCGGCGGCGTCGCGCTGGCCGGCAGCCTGCTCCAGCGCGGCTTCGAGGTCCGCCTGTTCGAGCGGGCGCCGGGCTTCGGCGAGATCGGCGCCGGCATCCAGATGACGCCGAACGCGGTGAAGGTCATCAAGTCGCTGGGGCTTCTGGACAAGATGCTGGCCGCCGGCTTCCTGCCGCAATCGCTGGTCGGGCGCAACTGGCGCAGCGGGCGGGAGAGCTTCCGCACGCCGTTGATCGAGACCTGCCCGGTGCTCTACGACGCGCCCTTCATCCACATCCACCGCGCCGACCTGCACGCCATCCTGGCCTCGCTGGTCCCGGACAGCGTCGCCAATTTCGGGGTGGGCTGCACCGGGGTGCGCCAGGACAAGAGCACGGCGGTCGCCAGCTTCAGCGACGGCAGCGAATACGAGGCCGACCTGATCGTCGGCGCCGACGGCGTGCGCTCCGTCGTGCGCTCCGCTTTGTTCGGGCCGGAGGCGCCGCGCTTCACCGGCCACATGTGCTACCGCGCCGTGGTGCCGACCGGCGGGGTGGTGGACTACGTCAGCCCCGACGCCTCCTTCTGGTTCGGGCCGCACAGCCACGTCGTGACCTACTACGTGCGCGGCGGCAACGCCGTGAACATCGTGGCGGTCGCCGAGACCAAGGAGTGGGTCGAGGAGTCCTGGAACGCTCCCAGCAGCAAGGAGGAGATGCTCGGCGCCTTCCGCGGCTGGCACCGCAACGTGGAAACGCTCTTCAGCAAGGTGGATCAGGTCTACAAATGGGGCCTGTTCGACCGCGACCCGATGACGAGCTGGTCGAAGGGCCGCATCACGCTGATGGGCGACGCCGCGCACCCCATGCTGCCCTTCCTCTCGCAAGGGGCGGCCATGGCGATCGAGGACGCCTATGTGCTGGCCGAATCCCTGAAGGGGCACGGCGGCGACGTGGCCTCGGCGCTGCGCGACTACGAGGCGGAGCGGCTTCCCCGCACCAGCCGCGTCCAGCTGGAGGCGCGGGAGCGCGGGCGCACCTACCACCTGCCCTCCCCGCTGGCCCAGGCGAAGCGCGACTTCATGTACTGGCTGCGCGGGCTCTTCAACCCGCAGGCCACCGGCATCCAGGCCAACTGGGTCTACCAGTACGACGCCCGCGCCTTCCGCCCGAACCTCTCCGACAAGCCGCGCCTCGTGGCGTGATGCCCCCTCCTTAACCCTCCCCCTCTGCGAGATGGAGGGGACTGCCGCCGCTCCGCAGAAGGCACCCTCTCCCGCAAGAGCGGGGGAGGGCCGGGGTGGGGGCCAGCTGCCAGAAGACTTCCTCAAGGACCGACCATGACCAACAAGACCTACCGCATCGGCCAGATCGTCCCCAGCTCCAACACGACCATGGAGACGGAAATCCCGGCTATGCTGACCGCCCACGCGCTGGCGCACGGCACCCGCTTCACCTTCCATTCCAGCCGCATGCGCATGAAGACGGTGAAGAAGGAAGAACTCGCCGCCATGGACGCCGAGTCCGACCGCTGCGCGCTGGAGCTGTCGGACGCCCGCGTCGACGTGCTGGGCTACGCCTGCCTCGTCGCTATCATGAGTATGGGCAAGGGCTATCACCGCGTCTCGCAGGAGCGGCTGCACGGGCGGACCGCGGAGAACGGCGGGACGGCCCCGGTCATCACCAGCGCCGGCGCGCTCGTCGACGGGCTGCATGTGCTGGGCGCAAAGCGCATCGCCCTGGTCGCCCCCTACATGAAGCCGCTGGCCCAGCTCGTCGTCGATTACATCGAGCATGAGGGCGTGCAGGTCGTCGATTGGCGGGCGCTGGAGATTCCCGACAATCTGGAGGTCGGGCGCCACGACCCGTCCCGCCTGCCGGGCATCGTCGCCGGCATGGACACCGCCGGGGTGGACGCCGTGGTGCTGTCGGCCTGCGTCCAGATGCCGTCGCTGCCCGCCATCGCGCAGGTCGAGGCGATGACCGGCAAGCCGGTGCTGAGCGCCGCCGTCGCCACCACCTACGCCAAGCTGAAGGCATTGGGCCTGCCGACGCGCGTTCCGGGGGCCGGCGCCCTGCTCTCCGGCGCCTACTGAGCGGGGAGGTACGCCATGACCAGCAGCACCTACCGCTACGGCGCGAACGTCCGCGCCAACGGCATCCGCCAGCATTACCTGCGCTACGGCGGCCAGGGGCGTCCCGTCGTCATCGTTCCGGGAATCACCAGCCCCGCCGTCACCTGGGGCTTCGTGGCGGAGCGCTTCGGGCGCAACTTCGACACCTACGTGCTCGACGTGCGCGGGCGCGGCCTGTCGGAGGCGTCGGACGCGCTCGACTACGGGCTGGACGCCATGGCCGCCGACGTGGCGGCCTTCGCCGCGGCGCTGGGCCTGCGCGACTACGCGCTGGTCGGCCATTCCATGGGCGCGCGCATCGGCCTGCGCGCGGTCAGCCGCCACGGCGCCGCCCCAGCGCGGCTGGTCATGGTCGATCCGCCGGTCTCCGGACCGGGCCGTCGCCCCTACCCGGCACAGCTTCCCTGGTACGTGGACTCCATCCGCTTGATGCGCGAGGGCGCCGACTTGGAGGCGATGCGGCCCTTCTGCCCGACCTGGACGGAGGACCAGCTCCGCCTGAGGGCGGAATGGCTGCACACCTGCGACGAGCGGGCCATCGTCACCGCCTTCAACGACTTCCAGACCGACGACATCCACGCCGACTTCCCGCGCATCCCCTGCCCGGCCCTGCTGATCGCCGCCGGGCGCGGCGACGTGATCCGGCCCGAGGAGGAGGCGGAAATCCGCAAGCTCCAGCCCGAGCTGGCCGTGACCCGCGTCGAGGGGGCCGGCCACATGATCCCCTGGGACGACGAAGAGGGCTTCTACCGCGCCTTCGGCACCGTCCTCGGCACCGCCGTCTGACCGCCCATCCGGAAAGGGACACGCATCATGCCCGTCAGTGACGCCGATATGGTCCGCGCCTGGACCCATGTTCTGACCCTGTCGAAGCTGAAGCCGCAGGAGGTGGTCACCGTCCTGACCAGCGACGGCACCCACCCGCAGACCCTGCGCACCGCCCTGATCGCCGCCTCGAACCTGGGCGCGCGGGTCAACCGGCTGGACCTGCCGCCGGTGAACGCGGAGCACGCCCACAGCCGCGACAGCCTCGCCTATCTCGGCACCACCCCGCTGACCGGAAACCGCGCCGCCATGGCCGCGCTGAAGGAAAGCGATCTGGTGCTGGACCTGATGACGCTGCTCTTCTCGCCGGAGCAGATGGAGATCCTGGAGAGCGGCACCAAGATTCTGCTGGCCGTCGAACCGCCGGAGGTGCTGGTCCGCCTGCTGCCCAGCCTGGAGGACAAGGCGACCGTCGGCGAGGCGACCGCGCTGCTGAAGGCGGCGAAGGAGATGCACGTCACCTCGCGGGCCGGCACCGACCTGCGCCTGCCCATCGGCGAGTTTCCGACGGTGCAGGAATACGGCTTCGTCGACGAGCCGGGGCGCTGGGACCATTGGCCGAGCGGCTTCGGCTTCACCTTCCCCAACGAGGGGCAGGCGAGCGGGCGGATCATCCTCGACAAGGGCGATATCCTGCTGCCGATGAAGTCCTACCTGACCTCCCAGATCGAGATGACGGTGGAGAAGGGCTACGTCACCGCCATCACCGGCGGCTTGGACGCCGACCTGCTGAACGACTACATGGACGCCTTCGCCGACCCGGAGGCCTACGCCATCTCCCACATCGGCTGGGGCACGCAAAAGCGGGCGCGCTGGTCGACGCTCGGCCTCTACGACCGGGAACAGACGCTGGGCATGGACGCACGGGCCTTCGCCGGCAACTTCCTCTTCTCGCTCGGCCCCAACAACGAGGCGGGCGGGTCGCGCACCACCGCCTGCCACATCGACATTCCCATGCGGAACTGCACCGTCCGCCTGGACGGGCGCGAGGTCGTCCGCGAGGGCAAGCTGCTCGCCGGAAAGGAACTGGCATGAGTGTTTCGGAACAGGCCGTCTATGAGCGGCAGGGCTTCGGCCGGTCGCTGGGCATCCAGGGCCAGATCGGGTTGCTGATCGTCGATTTCGTCAACGGCTTCGCCGACCCGGCGGTGTTCGGCGGCGGCAACATCGCGCCGGCCATCGCCCGCACGGCGCAGGTGCTGGAGAAGGCCCGGAATCGCGGCTGGTTCGTCGCCCACAGCCGGATCGTCTACGCCGACGACGGGTCGGACGGGAACGTCTTCTCCATCAAGGTGCCGGGCATGCAGACCCTGACCGAGCACGCCGCCATCAGCGCCATCGTGCCGGAGCTGACCCCGGTGCCGGGGGAGCTGGTGGTGCGCAAGACGGTTCCGTCGGCCTTTTTCGGGACCGGGCTGGCGCCGTGGTTGACACAGCGCGGCGTCGAGACTCTTTTGATCGCCGGAGCGACGACGAGCGGCTGCGTCCGGGCCAGCGTGGTGGACGCCATGTGCCACGGCTTCCGCCCGGTCGTCATGGCCGATTGCGTGGGCGACCGCGCCCTGGCGCCGCACGAGGCCAACCTGTTCGACATCGGCCAGAAATACGGCGACGTGGTTCCGGCGGAGCGCATTCTCGCGCTATGAGGATGGAGCAGGGTTGAAAGAGGGATCAGGCGTTGCACCATGTTAGACTTTCCATCCGAAGCGTGCCGCCGGGAGTGAGATGAGCCGACCGATGAGCAAAGTCCAGGACAGCGCGCCCGTCGCCGACACCGCGCCGGAGAGCGGCCCGGCGCGGGGCCGCCCCGCGCGCGGCCGCCGGGCCGGGCCGGGCCGTCCGGAGGGCACCAGCAACGTGCGCGACCAGATCCTGGACGCGGCGGAGCTGGAGTTCGCCAACCTCGGCTACGCCGGCACCAGCCTGCGCAACGTCGCCGACCGGGCCGAGGTGACCCAGGCCCTCATCAGCTACTATTTCGGGTCCAAGCACGGGCTGTTCGAGGAGGTCTTCCTGCGCCGCGGCCGGAAGATCGCCGACGAGCGCATGGAGCGGCTGGAGGCGCTGCGCCGCGGTCCCGCGCCGCCGCCGGTGCGCGACATCGTCTACGCCTTCCTGATGCCGGCGCTCGCCATGCGCGAGACGGAGGGAGGCCGCACCTTCATGCGGCTCCAGGCCCGGCTGCACACCGAGCCGCCGGAGATTTCCTACAAGCTGCGCAACGAGGCCTACGACGCCTCGACCCGCATCTTCGCCGCCGCGCTGAAGGAGGCGTTGCCGCATCTGTCGGAGCGGGACGTCTACTGGCGGATGACGCTGATGATCGGCGCCTATCTCTACGCCTTCTCCGACACCCACCGGCTGGAGGAGCTGGCGCCGGGCATCTGCAACCCCGGCGACCCGGACGAGATCATCACGGAGATCAGCAGCTTCGTCAGCGCCGGAATGCTGGCCCCGGTGCCGGAACCGGCGCGGGCGCCGGGGCGGAGGAAGCGGGGGTAAGGTTTATTTTTGGAGAGTGGTCGCCTTGGTGCCCCCCTCCCGACCTCCCCCCGCTGCGCAGTGGGAGGAGTTAAGCCCTCCCCTGCGCAGCGGGGGAGGGTTTGGGTGGGGGCTCCGCCGCAACCACTCACCCCACCCCACCCGTCGATCCCCGCGCCACGCAGGTCCCCGACAGCACCACCTTGCGCGTCGCCCGCTCCGGGTCGTCGAGCCGCTCGAACAGCAGAGTCATCGCCGCCCGCCCGATCTCGTGGACCGGCTGTTCGATCACCGTCAGGCCGGGGCCGACCAGCTCCGTCCAGGGCTCGTTGTCGAAGCCGGCCACCGCCAGATCGCCGGGAATCGTCAGCCCCAGCGTCCGCGTCGCCTTCACCACCCCCATCAGCAGCAGGCTGTTGCTGACCATCACCGCGTCCGGCATGGCGCCGGAGCGCCGCGCCTCCGCCAGCCAGCGGGCGATCTCCGCCTCCGCCGCCTCGGCGGTCGGCGGGACGAAGCGCGCCTCCGCGTGCAGCCCGTGGGCGGCCAGCGCCGCCTGATAGCCGGCGTGGCGCTCCACCGCCGTGGTGCTGGTGTTGCCGAACAGGCCGGCGATGCGGCGGTAGCCCTGACCGTGCAGGTGGTCGACCAGCAGGGCGGCGGCCTGCGGGTTGTCCAGCACCACCGAATCGAACCGCCCGGCCGGCGCGCTGCGGTCGATCAGCACCACCGGAAAATCGAGGTCGGCCCGGTCGAGCTGGGCAAGAGTTGCGCGGGTCGGCGCGAAGATCAGGCCGGTCACCCGCTCCTCCTGCATCAGCCGCAGGTACATGGCCTCCCGCTCAGGGTTCTCGTCGGTGTTGCACAGGATCACCCGCATGCCGGCCTGGAAGGCGGCGTCCTCCACCGCGCGGCTGACCGCGGTGAAGAAGGGGTTGCGGATGTCCGAGACGATCAGCCCGATGGTCTGGGAATGCTGCGACCGCAGCCGCCGCGCCGACAGGTTCGGGCGGTAGCCGGTGGCCCGCACCGCGTCCTCCACCCGCGCGCGCAGCGCGTCGCTGACCGGGCCGTTGCTCAGCACCCGCGACACCGTGGCGACCGAGACCCCGGCCTCGCGGGCGACATCCTTGATACCGACGGCCTTGATGCTGGTGGCTTTGACGCTGTCGCTCATGATGATGCGGTCACCGATCCGTCGTGAAACTGTTTCTGAAATCGTTTCCATCCCTTAGGGCCATTTAACCGCCCCATACGGCACAGTCTGCCCGAAGGAGTCCGTGGATTCAATGCAAACTCCGTTGACAGACCCAGATGTAATCGTTTTCAATAACAGCGCTGCAAGGACGACACCCAAGACCGCCCGGCGCCACACCGAACGGAGGAGACGGACCCGCCATGGCCCCCGACGCCAACACCGCCATCATGCCCACCGATCTGCTGCGGCCCGATCTGCTGCGGCTGAACGCCAGCCCCGCCGGCAAGGAGGAGGCGATCCGCGAGGCCGCCCAGCTCCTGATCGCCGCCGGCTGCATCGATCCGGCCTACGCCGCCAGCATGCTGCGCCGGGAAGCGGTGGCGAACACCTTCCTCGGCCACGGCGTCGCCATCCCCCACGGCATGGTCGAGGACCGCGGCATGGTCCGCCGCAGCGGCATCGCCGTCCTCCAGGTGCCGGGCGGCATCGACTGGAATCCCGGCCAGACGGCCCATCTGGTGGTCGCCATCGCCGCCCAGTCCGACGCCCACATCGCCGTGCTGCGCCGCCTGACCCGGCTGATGCAGGACGAGGCGCGGCTGACCGCCCTGTTCACCGTCACCGACCCCGCCACCCTCGCCGCCGCCCTCGGCGAGGACGCCCCCGTCGCCGCCCCGGCCACACCGGGCAGCGATCTGGCGGAGCGCTTCGACTGGGTGGTCGACTACCCCACCGGTCTGCACGCCCGGCCGGCCACCGCCTGGGTGGAGACGGCGCGCGCGTCGGCCGCCCGCATCCAGGTCCGCCACGGCGATCTGGTGGCCGACGCCAAGGCGCTGGTGGCGCTGCTCCAGCTCGGCCTGCGCGCCGGCGACAGCGTGGTCGTCTCGGCGGAGGGCGAGGACGCCGTGGCGGCGCTCGCCCGCATGAAGGCGACCATCACCCGCCTGACCGCGCGCGAGAAGGCGGACGCCGCCGCCGCGGCGCAGAAGTCCCGCGCCCCCGCGCGCGGCTGGACGCCGCCGAACCCGCTGCCCGCCGTTCCGGGGATCGCCGCCAGCCCCGGCCTCGCCATCGGCCCGGTGCATGTGCTGCCGCGCGCCGCGGTGTCCGTGCCCGACGAGCCGGTCCCGCTGATCGAGGGCGGCGACCGCCTGCACGAGGCGCTGAGCCTGACCCGCCAAACCCTGAAGGCGCTGGCCGACGACACCGCCCGGCGGCTCGGGCCGTCCGAAGCGGCGATCTTCACCGCCCAGGCGGAAATCCTGAACGACACCGACCTCGTGACTCTGGCCTGCCAGCTCATGGTCGAGGGGCACGGCGTCGCCTGGTCCTGGCATCAGGCGGTGGAGCGCACCGCCGCCGGGCTGGCCGCGCTCGACAACCCGGTGCTGGCGGCCCGTGCCGCCGACCTGCGCGACGTCGGCCAGCGCGTGCTGGCGCGGATTGACCCGGCGCTGCGCGCCGGCGGCGCGCCGGACCTGCCGGACACCCCCTGCATCCTGATCGCCGAGGACCTGTCGCCCTCCGACACGGCGGCGCTGGACATGGCGCGGGTGATCGGGCTGGCGACGGCGCAGGGCGGCCCTACCTCCCACACCGCCATCCTGGCGCGCACGCTGGGGCTTCCGGCCATGGTGGCGGGCGGCGCGGCGCTGATGGAGCTGGCGAACGGCACCCCAGCCATCCTCGACGGCCAGACCGGGCGCCTGCACCTGTCCCCCGCCAAGGCCGACACCGCCGACGCCCGCGCCTGGATCGCGCGGGAGGAGGCCCGCAAGGCGGAGGAGGAGGCCCGGCGCGGCCTGCCCGCCCGCACCAGCGACGGCCACGCGATGGAGATCGGCGCCAACGTCAACCGTCCCGATCAGGTGGCGGTCGCCCTGGCGCAAGGCGCGGAGAGCGTCGGGCTGATGCGCACCGAGTTCCTGTTCCTGGAGCGCGGCGACGCCCCGAGCGAGGACGAGCAGTACGAGACCTACCGCGGCATGCTGACCGCCCTGGAGGGCCGTCCGCTGATCGTCCGCGCGCTGGACATCGGCGGCGACAAGCAGGTGCCGCACCTTCAGCTTCCCCACGAGGAGAACCCCTTCCTCGGCGTGCGCGGCGCCCGCCTGCTGCTGCGCAGGCCCGAGCTTCTGGAGACGCAGCTTCGCGCCCTCTACCGCGCTGCCAAAGATGGTGGGGCCAAGGACGGCGGCGCCCTGTCGATCATGTTCCCGATGATCACGGCGCTGGGCGAGGTCCAGGCCCTGCGCGCCGCCTGCGAGCGCATCCGGGGGAGCTGGACGCACCGGCCGTGCCGCTGGGCATCATGGTCGAGGTTCCGGCGGCGGCCATCCAGGCCGACGTCCTGGCCCGCCATGTCGATTTCTTCTCCATCGGCACCAACGACCTGACCCAATACGCGCTGGCCATCGACCGCCAGCACCCCGAACTGGCGGCGGAGGCCGACAGCCTGCACCCCGCCGTCCTGCGGCTGATCCGTATGACGGTGGAGGGGGCGGAGCGGCACGGCCGCTGGGTCGGCGTCTGCGGCGGCATCGCCGGCGACCCTTTCGGCGCGGCCCTGCTGACCGGGCTCGGCGTGCGCGAGCTGTCGATGACGCCGCGCGACATCCCCGCGGTGAAGGACCGGCTGCGCGGCAGCGACCTGTCCGCCCTGAAGGACGCCGCGCAACGGGCGCTGGAGTGCGAGACCGCCGACGCGGTGCGCGCGCTCGACGGAGGTGCTGCATGAGCACGCCCGAAGACGACATCCGGCCCGTCGTCACCGTCACGCTGAACCCGGCCATCGACCAGACCATCACGGTGGAGGCGCTGCGCCCCGGCCATGTCCACCGGGCCAGCGCCGTGCGGCGCAACGCCGGCGGCAAGGGCGTGAACGTGGCGAGCTGCCTCGCCGACTGGGGCACGCCGGTGGTCGCCACCGGCCTGCTGGGCAGCGGCAACGCCGCCGCCTTCGAGGCGCTGTTCGCCGCCAAGGGCATCGCCGACCGCTTCGTCCGGCTGCCCGGCGAGACGCGCGTCAACGTGAAGATCGCCGACCTCGCCGCCGCCGACACCACCGACCTCAACCTGCCCGGCCTGACCGCCGATGCCGACGCGCTCGACCGCGTCCGCCGCACCCTGCGCGAGCTGGTCCTGCCGGACACGCCGGTCCTGCTGGCGGGAAGCCTGCCGGACGGGCTGCCGGCGGACAGCTACGCGACGCTGACGGCGGACCTGCGCGCCCAGGGCGCCCGCGTCGTGCTGGACAGCAGCGGCCCGCCGCTGGTGGCGGCGCTGGCCGCCCCGGACCTGCCCTTCTGCATCAAGCCGAACCGGCACGAGCTGGAAGCCTGGGCCGGCGCCCCCCTGCCCGCCACCGCCGACCTGCTGGAGGCGGCGCGCGGCCTGCACCGCAGCGGCGTGGCGGTCGTGGTGGTCTCGCTGGGGGCGGACGGTGCGCTGTTCGTGGCCGACGGTCCGGCTCTGCACGCCCGGCTGCCGGCGGTCAACGCGCTGAGCACGGTGGGGGCCGGCGACGCCATGGTGGCGGGGCTGATCGCCGCCTTCGGCGCGGACGCGCCGCTGGACGGCGTCGCCCGCCTGTCGGTGGCCTTCGCCACGGCGAAGCTCGGCTGCTTCGGACCCAACCTGCCGGGGGCGGACGCGGTCCGCGCGCTGGCCGGACAGGTCGAACTCTCAACGCTTTAATGAACGGGGAGCGGGTGACCGCTCGGGAGGAAACCATGGCGAACATGTTGGCCGTGATCGCGGCGGGCGATCTCAGCACCCAGGCCGTCCTGGCCGCCGAGGCGCTGCGCAAGGCCGCGGCGGCGCTCGGCCACACCATCCAGGTGGAGGTGCGCTCCAGCCTCGGCGTGCGCAACACGCTGCCCGCCGGGGCGGCGCAGGGCGCGCAGGGGGTCATCCTCGTCGGTTCCGGCGATCTGGGCGAGGAGCGCTTCGCCGGTCTGAAGCGCAGCGCCGCGGCGCTCGACGCCGTGCTGCGCGACGCGCAGGCCGTGCTGGAGCAGGCGTTGGCGACCGCCCCGGCCCAAGCGCCGGCGCGAACGGGGACGAAGAAGATCGTCGCCATCACCTCTTGCCCCACCGGCATCGCCCACACCTTCATGGCGGCGGAGGGCATCCAGCAGGCCGCCCAGGCGCTGGGCCACGCCGTGCGGGTGGAAACCCAGGGCTCGGTCGGCGCCCGCGACACGCTGACCGAGCAGGAAATCCGCGAGGCCGACGTGGTGCTGATCGCCGCCGACACGCAGGTGGACCTCGCCCGCTTCGCCGGCAAGCGCGTCTTCAAGAGCGGCACCAAGCCCGCCATCAACGACGGGCGCGCCCTGGTCGAACGCGCCCTGGCCGAGGCGCAGCCCCACGGCGCCGCCCCGGCACCGGCCGACGGCGTGGCGGCGGGCAAGGCGGAGCGGGCGGCGGCGCAGCGCACCGGCCCCTACAAGCATCTGATGACCGGCGTGTCCTTCATGCTGCCCTTCGTGGTGACCGGCGGCCTGCTGATCGCCATCGCCTTCGCGCTCGGCGGCATCTATGTGTTCGAGGACAGCCAGCAGGGCACGCTGGGCAACGCGCTGTTCCAGATCGGGGCCAAGGGCGCCTTCGCGCTGATGGTCCCGGCGCTGGCCGGCTACATCGCCTTCTCCATCGCCGACCGTCCGGGCATCACGCCGGGCATGGTCGGCGGCATCCTCGCCGCCAACCTCGGCGCCGGCTTCCTCGGCGGCATCGTTGCGGGCTTCATCGCCGGCTACGCCACCAGCTTCCTCAACCGCAACATCCGGCTGCACAAGAATCTGGAGGGGTTGAAGCCGGTGCTGATCCTGCCGTTGCTCGGCTCGCTGATCACCGGCCTCGCCATGATCTACGTGGTCGGCGCCCCGGTGGCCGAGGCCCTGGCGGTGCTGAGCGCCTGGCTGAAAGGCATGCAGGGCAGCAGCGCCATCCTGCTCGGCCTGCTGATCGGCGCGATGATGGCCTTCGACATGGGCGGGCCGGTCAACAAGGCAGCCTACGCCTTCTCCACCGGCCTGATCGCGTCCCAGGTCTACACGCCGATGGCCGCCGCCATGGCCGCCGGCATGGTGCCGCCGCTCGGCCTCGCGCTCGCCACCAAGCTGTTCGCCAACCGCTTCACCCGGGAGGAACGGGAGGCCGGCAACGCCGCGGGCATCCTGGGCATCGCCTTCATCACCGAGGGCGCCATCCCCTTCGCCGCCCACGACCCGCTGCGCGTCATCCCGGCGCTGGTGCTCGGCGCGGCGCTGACCGGCGCCATCTCCATGGGCATCGGGGCGGAGCTGAAGGTTCCGCACGGCGGAATCTTCGTCCTGCCCATCCCCAACGCCGTAACCCATCTGGCTGGCTACGTCGTGGCGCTGGTCGCCGGGACGGTCACCACCGCGGTCGCATTGCGGTTCCTGAAGCGTCCGGTCAGTAGCGTGGTGACCGCGTAACAGCGCTGCGAAAGCGTCGATGAGATGAAAACGTTTACATAACCCCTGGACAGAACGCCTCGTCAGCCCTATCTTTCTATTGCTGCCTCGGCAGCACGCTCTATAGGGCGTTTCCTCCCTAGACTCAGGCCACGTGCGGTTCCCGTGCGTGGCTTTTTTTTGTCCGGCGCGTTTCGTCTGTTCGGCGTGCGGGGCCGGTCCCAAATCTCTCCCTTGCCCGGACCGGGCGAACCTGAGAAGCCGGAGACGAAAAGCACGAGGACCCGAATGCCCCGCAACAGACCGATGATCCTTGCAGCGCTGGCGGCCACCGCGGCCCTGGCCGCCGGATGCACCGATGTGAAGGAAAGCCTTCCGTCCCGGACCGCCACCGAACAGCTTCTGATCTCCAGCGCCGCGGACAACGCCGCCAACCGCCTGCGGCTGGATCTGCCGGCGGACAAGCGCGCCTTCCTCGACACCGGCAACTTCGACGGCACCGACGCCAAATACGCCGCGAGCGCGATCAAGGAATCGCTGCTGCGCCAGGGCGTCCGCCTTGTCCCCGACCGGGCCGCCGCCGACACGATCATCGAGATCCGGCTGGGCGCCCTGTCGGTGAACCAGAGCAAGACGGTGCTGGGCATTCCCCCGATCACCCTGCCCGGCGCGATCACCCTGCCGGAGGCGTCGGTCTACAGCTCCACCGAGAACCAGGCGGTCGCGAAATTCTCCGCCTTCGCCTACGACAACCAGAGCGGCGCCCTGGTCGCCTCGACGGAGCCGGCCTACGGCCTGTCGGGGGAGCAGAGCTACCGGGCGATGACGCTGTTCTCCTGGCGCACCTCGCCCCCCTACCCCGAAGACACCAACTGACGACACCGACCGACGCGGACCTGTCCGCACGGATTTTGCGTTCGCCCAAAGCCATAGCCGCATTCTCTGGCGCGGCGGGGGGTGGACGCGTACCATGCCGTGGCCCCGCGGGGCGCGGCATCAAGCGCAAAGGCGACGGCACAGTGGACGATCATGGGGCGGAACAGGACAGTGGCGTCCGGCAATCGGAACGGCTGCTGCTGGCCCAGACGACCGCCCTGGAGCAAGCCATCGGCGGCGCCGGGCTTGACGAGGCGCTGGACCTTCTGGCGCAAGCGGCGGCCGAGCGGTTCGGCGGGCGCGCCGCCATCATCCTGATGAGCGACGACGGTCGCACCCTGCGCTTCGGCGTCGCGGCCGGCCTGCCGGAGTCCTACCGGCGGGCGGTGGATGGGACCGCCATCGGTCCGCAAGACTTTCCCTGCGCTCTGGCCGCCCACAGCGGAGAGCGGGTGGTCATCGCAAATGTGGCGCAGGACCCGCGCTGGGCATCCGGCCGAGCGCCGTTGCTTGACCATGGCATCGCCGCCTGCTGGTCCACCCCGATCCGCACCGCCACCGGAACGGTGCTGGGCGCCTTCACCATTTACCACGCCACCCCCTGCGCGCCCGGCCCGCAGGATTTGGACGCGATGGATCGGCTGACCCGCACCGCCGCCCTGCTGATCGAGCGGGACCGGACGGAACGGGAGCGCCAGTCCAGCGAAGCGCTGCTGTCCTCCGTGCTGGAGCATCTGCCGGTCGGCGTCGCCGTCTACGACACGCAGGGCCGCACCACCCGCAACAACCGGCTGATGCGCGACTACACCAACGGCTCGCTGCCCTCCGCCGACGACCGGGAGGCGCAGCGTTGGCGCGCCTTCCAGCCCGACGGAAGCCCGGTCGACCGCAGCGCGTTTCCGGGCGCGCGCGCCCTGCGCGGCGAGATCGTGGCGCCCGGCATGGATTTCCTGCACCGCGCCGCCGACGGGACGGAGCACTGGACGCGCGTGTCGGCGGCCCCGCTGCGCGACGGCGCGGGACAAATTACCGGCGTGGTCGCCGTGGTCAGCGACATCGACGCGGAAAAGCGGGCGGCGCAGGGCTTGGCCGCGGCGCTGGACGAGGCCCGGCGCAGCGAGCTGGTGGCCCATGAGATGAGCCACCGCATCATGAACAGCTTCCAGCTTCTGCACGGGCTGGTGTCGATGCAGACCGCCACGGTCACCGACCCGGCGGCGCGCAAGGCGGTGGAGCAGGCCTTCTCGCGAATCCAGGCGATGGCGCTGGTGCAGCGCCGCCTGTTCGAGGCGACGCGCAACGACCTCGCCACGCTCGACGCGGCCGACTACCTGCAACGGCTGGGGGAAAGCCTGACCGGCGCCTTCATCGATTCGGGCCGCTGCACCCTGGTCATCGACGCCGCGCACGGAATCCCGATGCCCGCCGCGCAGGCCTCGTCCATGGGGCTGATCGTGACGGAGCTGGTGCTGAACGCCCTGAAGCACGCCTTCGGCGCGCACCAGCAGGGGACGGTAACGGTCCGCTTCGAAGCCTGCGGCGACGACCGCCGGCTGACGGTGACCGACGACGGGGCTGGCCTGCCGGACGGCGCCGGCATGGTGAAGCCCGCCGGGTCGGGGCAGGGAATGGGCATGACGCTGGTGCACGGTCTGGTGCGCCAGCTCGGCGGAAGGCTGGAAATCGACCGCCCCGATCAGGGCGGCCGCCCCGGAACCCGCTTCGTCCTGACTTTTCCAGCCTGACCCGTCCAGCGCGTCAGGCGTCGAAGCCACGGGGTTCCGGGATGGCGCGGCGTCCTGATCCTTAGGCGACGGCTTCCATCGGCTTTTCGACCTTGCCGCCGAACCCGTTCTCCAGCGCCCAGATGGCGGCCTGGGTGCGGTTGGAGGCGTTGATCTTGCGCAGCAGGCTCTTCAGGTGAACCTTCACCGTCGCTTCGGTGATGTTCAGATGATTGGCGATCATCTTGTTGCTGTCACCCTGCAGCAGGCGCTCCAGGATCTGCGTCTCGCGCTGCGACAAGCCCTTGGCCGCGGTCGGGCCGTTGGCGCTGGTGTTGGCGCCGGCCTTGCCGGTGATGAGGAGGGCGGCGAGGTGGGTCGGGAAGACCTTTTCGCCGATCATCACCAGACGCAGCGACTGCGCCAGCGCGGCCGGGGAAATGTCCTTCATCAGGAAAGCGTCGGCGCCGGCCTGGATGGCGTTGGCCATTTCCTGGGCGTCGAGGTGGCTGGCCAGAAGGACGAGCCGCGCGGTCGGATACTGCTCCCGCAGGACGGTGACGGCCTGGACCGTGCCGTTGGCGGAAGCCGGGTCCATCATGATCAGCTCGGGCGTGTCGCCCTCCATCATGCCCGGCGGCGGTACGTCGCTGAAACTGGCGGCCTCTTTCGTGATGCGGAACTCCCCTTCCGAGAAGAGGGCCTTCATGCCTTCGCGGAAAAGTTTGTTGGCGTCGATCAGAAAGATGGAGACCGATTGCATCGTCCAGTCACTCTCGAAGGTGATTGAGATGAGCAACCCTACCCTATCGTTGGCGGGCCGGCTACCCGTCCGTTAGTAGAATATTAACCAATGAAGTCCGAGGCACGTCCTCCCATCGGGCATATGCCCTCCCCGGAAAGCCGGTCCAGGACGCTCCCGGATGCCTGGAAACTCGGAAAAACCACGCCTGAACAGGCCACTACCCATTTTGCGCGGGAATCGGACGCCGTCTCGTTAATATCACGGCAACCATAATCGGCCATTGGTACAGTCATCGTAATTCATCGCTTGGATGGGTGCCCGACATGCCGATGGTGTCCATGTGGAAGAAGATCAGTCCCTGTCACTTCGTGATGCAGGACTGTCACCGCCGGATCGAAATCCGTTACCACGCCACCGGCTCGCAGAGCGGTTGGGGCGTCTACGCCGACGGGACGCTGGTGCAGCAGCGCGCCGCCTTCACCGAAGCGCGCGGCATCGCCATGGGGCTGGCGACCGGAGCCTGAAACGGGCCTTGCCCGCCGGATGTCACAGCGCGGACATCGGGCGGTTAACCGGCCCTTGAGACTGTTCCGCGCAGGATGGCCTTCGTCGCAGGAGGCCGTCATGACGTTCCGCCCACTTCCCCTTCTCTGGCGCCGGCTCGCGCTCTGCGCCCTTCTCGGCCTCATGGGGATCGCCTTCTGGGCCGCGCT
The DNA here is from genome assembly GCF_058780535.1 of Azospirillum sp. UENF 211521. Classification (NCBI taxonomy): domain Bacteria; kingdom Pseudomonadati; phylum Pseudomonadota; class Alphaproteobacteria; order Rhodospirillales; family Azospirillaceae; genus Azospirillum; species Azospirillum sp. UENF 211521. The sequence continues at coordinate 2,020,678 of NZ_JBSNCF010000001.1, read as the reverse complement.
GCAACCGCAGTTGGCGCCCAGCGGCCTTTACGGCTTCGACAAGCTGGTGCACGCCGGGGCCTTCGGGCTCCTCACCCTGCTCGGCATCCTGGCCAGCGCCAGCCGGCGCGCCGCCGTCCTGGCGGTGCTGGCGGTCTTCGCGCTCGGCGCCGCCATCGAGGTGGCGCAATCCTTCGTTCCGGGACGCGAGGCCAGCCTGTCCGATCTGGCCGGGGACGCCGTGGGAATCGCCCTGGGAATCATGACCGTCCGGCTGGGACATCGCGCCATCCAACGCGCGCGCCGCGCGCGCCATGGAATAGTCACGCAGCCCGCGGCGTTTGCGTCCTTACCGGAGTGAGGGGACGCAGCGTCCGGATCGACAATCCCGAGCACCCTCCTCCGTTTTTGGTTTTGTTCGTCTACCGAACTATGCTATGCCGAAAGGCAGGACATCTGGAGTAACGCTTATGGACTGGCATAACGAAAAGGCTAAGACCGGCGCCCGCGCCCTGGAATCCGCGTTCGGCGTGATGCTGACGGTCTGCGAGGCCACCGACGGCTGGTGGAACTGGCACGCGGAGCATGAGGGGCTGAGCTGGACCCCCGACGCCCGCTGGTTCGCCACCCGCCGCGAGGCGCAGGACGCGGCGGAGGAGTGGGCCTCCACCCTGGCGCCGCAGCATCTGGGCTTCCTCCACCGCGCGGCCTGACGCGCCGTTGAACGATGCGATCGGGGCGGTGCCGTTGACCCGCCCCGCGTCCGCTTCCACAATGGCCACCGTGCCAAGGCGACGGGAAGCGGCTGCGATCATCCCTTGGGACTGTTCATCAGCCCCATTGCGGTGACGAGATGCAGCACGAGACATCTTCCCTTCCTGGCCTTTCGCTTCAGAAAGCCTTCCTGCCACCCGAAGCCATTCTGGTGGCGGTCGGAACCGGTGCCGGGCGTTGGACCGACGCCGCCTCCGGCAAGAGATGCTTCGCCCTGCCGTCCTCCCTATCGGGACTCGACGCGTGGTGCGGTCCGGTCGGGCCGCGCCAGATCGAACTGGCTGGTTCTGGACGGTTGCGGCGACGCTTTGGCGGTGCTGGACGGTGCCACAGATCTGCTGCGCCTGCGCCGCATCGACTTCCTTCAGTTCGACGAGTCTGAGGCCGGTGGGCAAATGGCCGCGCTGTACGCGCGCCTGCAAGCCAACGGCTATTCCCTGTTCCGCTTCGCCGACCGCAATCTGGAGTTCCGCGCCACGCCGCCGGAAGACGGGCGCGGCGGCACGCACATGGCGGTCGCCCCCCGGCACTGGAATCGGCTGTTCACGCGCAGCCAGGGCATGTTCCGCTACAAGGACCTGTTCCCCCGCCACGGAGTCGCGCCGCGCGGCATCATCCATGTCGGCGCCCATGAGGGCGAGGAGTACGCCAACTACCGGGAGGCCGGCGCCGACCGCGTCCTCTTCGTCGAGGCGGACCCGGCGACCTTCGCCACGCTTCAGGCCCGTTTCGTCGGCAACGGCGATGTTATCTGTCTGAACGCCGCGGTGTCCGACCGGGCCGGGCGGGCGCGCTTTTCGCGCATGTCGAGCCGCCAGTCCAGCTCCCTGCTGGAGCCGACCGGCCATCTGAGCGTCTATCCCCACATCACCGTCGACGAGGTCATCGAGGTGGAGACCCGGACCCTGCCGGATCTGCTGGCGTCCAACGGCCTCGCGCCCGAGGAGTTCAACGTGCTGGCGATCGACGCGCAGGGGTCGGAGTGCCGCATTCTCACCGGCTGCGGCGATCTGCTGGCCGGGTTCGACGCGGTGGTGACCGAGGTGAGCTACGCCGAGCTGTATGAAGGCTCGGGCCTCGCCGCCGATGTGGACGACATCCTGTTCGCCCACGGCTTCGACCGAGTCGCCGAGACCAGCCCCTACCATCACAGCTGGGGCGACGCGCTCTACGTCCGCCGTCCCGGCTGACACCCGTCAGGGCAGCAGGACCGGCGCGCTCCAGGGATCGAAGGGCACCAGCCGCGCCCGTTCGCGGTCGGGCCGCAGGGAGGCGCGCAGCGCCGGGTTCAGCATCGCCGCCGTCACCGAGAAGGAGCTGTTGGACACGGCGACCACGTCGGCCCGCGACAGGATCCAGTGGTCGGTGAAGAATTCCGCCCCAGGCAGCGGCGCCCCCAGATCGCCGGCGAGGACGGGGCGGTAGCGGGCGAAGCGCTCCGCCAGCTCCGGCGCGTCGGTGGCGAGATAGAGCACCGGCCGGTCCAGGCTGGGCCACACCCCGGCCAGCCAGTCGAGATACCAAGCCTCCGGGGCGATCCAGAAGCGGTCGTTGAGGCCGAAATCGCCGCGGCGCAGATGGATCGCCACCAGGGTCCGGCCGCGCACCCGCACCCCGTCCAGCGCCGCCGCGGCCCGCTCCGCCACCGCGCCGACCGGCGTGAAGAGGGCGCGGAACCGCGCGCGGTGCGGCGCCAGCGGCGCGGTGTCGCCGCAGAAGTAGCCGACCACGTCGTGACCGTCCGGACCCGCCAACGCCCGCCCCTCCAGCAGCGCCGGAACGCCGCAATCCTCCTCGTGCAGGCTGGGCAGCGGCGGGCCGGGGAGCGGATCGTCCAGGCCGTAGAGAGGACGACCGATCCACTCCGGCGTTTCCAACTCCATCCCATTCCGCTCCGCGCAGACGCGCAGACACCCGTATTGGAGGAGCTGGTTGCCGAACCGGCCGGCATGGCCGAGCGTGGACACCGACAGCCGCCGCCTGCCCGACGGTTGGCGCGGCGGCGGGGCGTCGCCCACGGCCCGGCGCAGCAGCAACATTGCCCGGCGCGAGAAGCCGGTGCCGATGCCCGGTGCGGCGGCGATCGCGCGGTCGTAGAGGGCCAGCGCCTCGCGGTCGGCCCCCTGCGCCTCGCGGACCGCGCCGGCCAGCAGCAGGCCGGTGGGCAGGCCGGGGGCGAGCCGCAGCGCCCAACGCGCGCAGCGGCCGGCCCAGGCCGCATCGCCCCGTCGCAGCACGGCGCGGCCGAGCGCCACCCAGGAGTCCCCGTCGTCCGGGCGCGCGGCCAGCGCCCGTTGCAGCAGCATCGCCGCCCGCTCCGCCAATCCGGCGCGCTCGCACAGCCGGCCATGTTCGGCCAGCACCGCCGCATCGCCGGGACACAGCCGGCCGGCCCGGTCCAGCGCCCGCCCGGCCGCCTCCAGGGCGTGCACCGCGTCGAGCGCCGCGCCGAGGGCGAGGTGCAGTTCCGCCGAGGCGGGGTCGAGCGACAAGCCGCGCCGCGCCGCCGCCACCGCCGCGCGCGGCTTCTCGGCGATCTGCTGGGCGGCGGCGAGCCGGACCAGCAAGCCGGTGTCGGCGGGTGCGGCCAGCGCCGCGCGCCGGCCCGCCGTGACCGCCGCGCCGCGCCTCCCCAGCTCGTTGCGCAGCAGGCACAGGCTCGCCCAACACCCGCCCTGCGCGGGGTCCAGGGCCAGCGCCGGACGAAGCGCCGCGATGGCCCGTTCCGTCTGGCCGAGCGCCTGGCATGCCTCCGCCTCCGCCATGCGGGCGCGCAACAACGTCGGGTCGAGCCGGGCCGCGAGCCCGGCCAGCCGGGCGGCCCCCTGCAACCTTCCGAGCCCCTTGGCCGCCATCGCCGCGTCGAAGGCGGCGGAGAGGTTTTGCGGATCGAGCGCCAGCACCCGTTCGTAAAGCGCCACGGAAGAGGCAAGGGTGCCGGAATCGAAGGCGGCCTCCGCCAACACGCGAAGCGCCGGGGCCAGCCGCTCCGCCGCCTCCCCATGATCCGACTGCAAACGCAGCGTGGCGAGCCAGCTTGCCGCTGCCGCCGCGGTCTGCCCGAGCGCGTCCTGAACCTTGCCGCGGTTGAGGTGATAGGTCGGCGATGCCGGATCGCCGGCCACGGCGGCGTCGAGATGGGGAAGCGCCGCCGCGACCCGCCCGGTCTGGGCCAGCAGAAGCCCCATCAGATGGCTGGCGTCGGGATGGCCGGGGACCGCCTCCAGGATCCGCCCATAGAGGGTCTCCGCCTCCGCCATGCGCCCGGCGATGTGATGGTCGAGCGCGATGGACAGGGCTTCGGAGACGGTGGCCATGAGCCGGGGCAATCCGCGTGGGGCCGCTTCGGGATGGCGCCACAGTGGCTGGGCTACCCCCGGACTGTCAACCGCCGGACTCTCAAACGCCCGGCTTGGCCTTCGCGGCCGGGAACACCCGCGCGCGCAGGAAGTCCACCAGCGCCCGCACCTTCGGCGAGGGGTGCTTGCTCGCCGGCCACAGCACATGGAAAACGCTGGTGCGCCCCACGTGATCGGCCAGGACCGGCTCCAGCCGGCCATCGGCCAACAGATCGCGGATGGCGAAGTCCGGAAGGTAGGCGATCCCCAGCCCCTGCAGCGCGAAGCACACGCGCGTTTCGATGTTGTTGCAGATCATCGAGGTCGGCAGTTGCAGGTCAGGCTCGCCGGGCGCCTGCCGAAGCGCCCAACTTTCCAGCTTGCCGCTGCTGGGAAAGCGGTAGTGCAGGCAGTCGTGCCGCCGCAGATCGGCCGGTGTCCGCGGCGTGCCCCGCCGCGCCAGATAATCCGGCGAGGCGACCAGCAACAAACGGAAGTTCCCCAGCCGGCGCGCCGACAGCCGTGAATCGGCCGGCTCGCCCGTGCGCACCACGGCGTCGAAGCCCTCCTCGATCACGTCGACCATGCGGTCGGTGAAGTCCAGGTCCAGCTCGATCTCGGGGTAGGCGCGCATGAACTCGCCGAGCACCGGCAGGAGCAGCGAGCTGACCAGCGGCAGGCTGACGCGCAGGCGCCCGCGCGGCGCGGCGGAGGCCTGGGACAGCTCCAGCTCCGCCGCCTCGATCTCTGCCAGGATGCGGCGGCTGCGCTCCAGGAACAGCGCGCCCTCGGCGGTCAGCGTGACGCTGCGCGTGCTGCGGTGGAACAGGCGCACGCCCAGCTTCTCCTCCAGCCGCGCCACGCTCTTGCCCACGGCCGAGGCCGACACGCCGAGCAGCCGGCCGGCGGCGACGAAGCTGCGCGTCTCGGCAACCTGCACGAACACCACGAAGCCGTTCAGGCTGTCCATCCGGCGCCTCCATTGCGGACATCCAGCTCCGCACAATCAGGAACTGCACCCGGCTTTTTCTTTAATAGCAGGATTTTTATCGTCAGGTCATCGCCCATTGAAACGAGCCGCGTGCCATGACCCATCCACCCATTGCCCTCCGCCAAGGCGTTCCGCCGGCGACCCTCCGTGAGCGCGTCCACAGCGTCGTCCAGCGGGCGCTCGACGAGCAGCGGCTTGTCGGCGCCGTCGTCCTGGTGGCGCGGGACGGCGCGCTGCTCCACCGGCAGGCCGCCGGCTTCGCCGACCGCGAAAGCGCGCGGCCGATGGCCGTGGAGACGGTCTTCCGTCTGGCCTCGGTCAGCAAGCCCATCGTCTCCACCGCGGCGCTGGCGCTGGTGGCGCAAGGCCGGCTCGACCTCGACGCGGACATCACGCGCTGGCTGCCCCGGTTCCAGCCCCGGCTGGCCGACGGCCGACCGGCGCGCATCACGGCGCGGCAGTTGCTCAGCCACACCGCCGGTCTCGGCTACCGCTTCTTCGAAGCCGACGCGGACGGCCCCTATGCGCGGGCCGGCGTGTCGGACGGCATGGACGCCTCCGGCATCACCCTGGACGAGAACCTGCGCCGCCTCGCCGGCGTGCCGCTTCTTTACGAACCGGGGATGGGTTGGGGCTACTCACTGGCGACCGACGTGCTGGGCGCGCTGGTCGCGCGGGTCCACGGCACGCCGTTGGACGAGGCGGTGCGCCGTCTGGTGACCGGCCCGCTGGGCATGGCGGACACCGGCTTCACCGCCCGCGATCCCCGGCGCGTCGCGACCGCCTATGTGAGCGATGCACCACAGCCGCATCGGCTGGCCGAGGGCGAGACGGTCTCCCCCTTCGAGGGCGCCGTCGGCATCGCCTACAGCCCTGAACGCATCTTCGATCCACAGGCCTTTCCGTCGGGCGGCGCGGGCATGGCGGGGACGGCGGAGGATCTTTTGCGGCTGCTGGAGACCCTGCGCCAGGGCGGCGGCGCGCTCCTGCCCGGCGAGTTGATCGCGGAGATGGCCCGGGACCAGACGGCCGGCCGGGAGTTGCCCAACGCGCCCGGCTTCGGCTTCGGGCTGGGCTTCTCGGTCCTGCGCGACCCGGCATCGGCCGCCTCGCCCGAATCGGAAGGGACCTGGCGCTGGGGCGGCGCCTATGGCCATTCCTGGTTCGTGGACCGGGCGCGGGGCCTCAGCGTCGTCGCCTTCACCAACACGCTCTACGAGGGCATGTGCGGCCGCTTCGTCACCGATCTGCGCGACGCGGTCTATGGCGCTTTGGAGGCGCGGCCATGAGGACGCCCCCGCGCACAAGCGCCGCCGCTTCGGACCGTTTGCCCCTAGCCTCGCTGCTGGCGCTGGCCATGGCGGCCTTCATCACCATCCTCACCGAAGCGTTGCCCGCCGGACTGCTGCCGCAGATGGCCCAAGGGCTGGGAGTGACCGAAGCCTGGGTCGGGCAGACCGTGACGATCTACGCCGCCGGTTCGCTGGCGGCGGCCATCCCGCTGACCGCCGCCGCGCAGGGGGTGCGCCGCCGCCCGCTGCTGCTGGCGGCCATCGCCGGCTTCGTCGTCGCCAACACCGTCACGACCCTGTCCGGCAGTTTCGCCCTGACCATGGTGGCGCGCTTCCTGGCGGGCGTGTCGGCCGGCCTGATGTGGGCACTGCTGGCGGGCTATGCCGCGCGCATGGTGCCCGACCACCAGAAGGGCCGGGCCATCGCCGTCGCGATGGTCGGCGCGCCGTTGGCTCTGTCGCTCGGCGTGCCGACCGGCACCTTCCTGGGCAATCTGGTGGACTGGAGGGTGTGCTTCGGACTCATGAGCGCGCTGGCGCTGGCGCTCATGCTGTGGGTGCGCGTCGTGGTGCCGGACTTCGCCGGGCAGGCGGCGGGCAGTCGGCTGTCTCCGGGGCGCGTGTTCACCCTGGCCGGCGTGCGCCCGGTGCTGTTCGTGGTGCTGGCCTTCGTGCTGGCGCACAACATCCTCTACACCTACATCGCGCCGTTCCTGGCGGCGGCGGGCATGGAAGGGCGGACGGATCTGGCGCTGCTGCTGTTCGGCGCCGCGTCTCTGCTGGGCATCTGGATCGTCGGCGCGCTGATCGACGGCCATCTGCGGGCGCTGACGCTGGCCAGCACCGTCCTGTTCGGTCTGTCCGCGCTGGTGCTCGGCGTGGCGGGCGATGCCCCGGCCGTGATCCTTGCGGCGGTGGCCGCCTGGGGCCTGGCGTTCGGCGGTGCGGGGACGCTGTTCCAGACGGCCCTGGCCAGGACGGCGGGCGACGCGGCGGACGTCGCCCAGTCCATGCTGGTCACCGCCTGGAACACGGCCATCGCCGGCGGCGGCCTCCTCGGCGGCGTGCTGCTCGAACGGCTGGGCGTCGGCGCCTTCGCGCCGGCCGTCCTGGTGCTGCTGGCGGCGACGCTGCTGGCGGTGTGGGGGGCGAGGCGGCACGGCTTTCCCGCCCCGGCCGACGCGGCCGGAGCGTGAAAGGGCGCCGCCGCCGTCAGTCCGTGCGATCCAGCCGGCGCAGATGCAGCATGTAGAGCCGGGAGAAGCGCGTCACCAGATCGTGGAAGGGCAGCGGCTTCACCGGGGTGAAGGGCAAGGCCAGTTCCGGCGCGCCCGTCCCCGTGGCGTGGAGCGCCAGTTCGCGGCCCACGGCGGTGCCCAGCGCCATGCCGCGCCCGTTGTAGCCGACCGCCCCGGTCACGCCGGGCGCCAGCTCGTGGAAGTGGGGCCGGAAATCGGCGGTCATCGCCAGATGCCCGCTCCAGCTCCGTGCGATGGCCGGGTTGCCGATCTGGGGGAAGACGCGGCGGATGCGCTCCCGCGTGCGTTCCCGCGCCCGCCGCTCGGCGTCCGCCGACCGCACCAGCGTGCAGCCGGAGACCAGCCGGTTGTCGGCGGTCCAGCGGAAGAAATGCAGGTCGCCGCGGGTGTCGCTGCACGCCATGTCGGAGGGCAGCACGCTGGCGCGCAGGGCGGCGGGCAGCGGCTCCGTCACCATCTGGAAGTTCAGCACCGGCACGACGGAGCGGCGCAGCCCCGGCCACAGATCGTCGGTGTAGGCGTTGGTCGCCAGCACGACGCGGTCGGCGGTCACGCTGCCGCGCGGCGTGGTCAGCGTCCAGCCGGTGCCGGAGCGCGCGATGGACACGACCGGAGTGTCGCTGTGGATCGCCACGCCCAGCCCGAGGGCGGCCCGCGCCATCTCGCGGGCCAGCGACAGCGGGTTCACATGCCCGCCGGTCGGGGCGACCATGGCGCCGTGCCAGAAGCGCGTGCCCAGCGCTTGCTCCGTCTGCGCCGCGTCGAGCAGCGCGACCTCCGCCCCCAGCGCCCGCCACTGCGCGACCCGCTGCTCGGCCGCCTTCATGCGGCCCGGCCGGTGGGCCGGCTGGATCCAGCCCTTCTGCACGCCGTCGCAGCGCATCTGGTAGCGCTCGATCAGGTCGAAGACCAGCGCCGCCGAGCCGCCGACCATGCGGGCCAGCGCCGATCCCTTCGCCTCGCCGTAGGCCGCCGTCAGGTTGGCGGGGTCGAGGCGCGACAGCGTCGGGATGATCTGGCCGTTGTTGCGGCCCGACCCGCCGAAGCCCGGCTCGCGCGCCTCCAGCACCGCCACGCGCACGCCTTGCTCGGCCAGATGGATCGCCGTGGACAGGCCGGTGACTCCCGCCCCGACCACCGCCACGTCCGCCCGGACCGCCCCGTCCAGCGGACCGGTCTCCGGACCGGCGACGGCGCTCGCCGCCCAATGGGAGTCCGGCGGCGGCGCGTCCAGCAGCGGTTTGAGAAGCGCGCTCATCGGGTCCCCTCCTCCACCAGCAGCGTCTTGGCCAGCGCCACCCAGTAGCTGGCGCCGATGGCCAGATTGGCGTCGTTGAAGTCGTAGCCCGGGTTGTGCAGCAGGCAACCGCCGTCGGTCGGCCCGTTGCCCAGCCAGACGTAGCAGCCCGGCCGCTGCTTCAGCATGAAGGCGAAATCCTCCGCACCCATGGAGGGCATCGGGTCGTGATCGATGTTCGCCTCGCCGACCAGCGACGCGGCGACGCGGGCGCACAGCGCGGTCTCGGCGGCGCTGTTGACCGTCGCCGGGTAGCGCCGCTCGTAGCGCACGCCGGCGGTGCAGCCGAAGGCGGCGGCGGTGTGCTCGGCCAGCGCGCGCAGCCGCGCCTCGACCACGTCCTGCACCCCCTCCTTGAAGGCGCGGACGGTGCCGCGCAGCGTGACCTCCGCCGGGATGACGTTCCAGGTGTCGCCGCCGGTGATCCAGGTGGTGGAGACCACGGCGCTGTCCAGCGGGTGAAGGCTGCGGCCGGGAATGGTCTGCAGGGTGGTCAGCAGATGGCCGGCGGCGGTCATCGGGTCGTGGCCGAGATGCGGCATGGCGGCGTGGCTGCCCTTGCCGTGGACCGTCACCTCGAAGATGTCGTAGCTGCCCATCATCGGCCCCGGCCGCAGCGCGATCTGGCCGAGCGGCAGGCCCGGCCAGTTGTGCATGCCATAGACGCCGTCCACCGGGAACCGCTCGAACAGCCCGTCGGCGACCATCTCGCGGGCGCCGCCCTCGTTTTCCTCGGCCGGCTGGAAGATGACGTGCAGCGTCCCGGCGAAGTCGGGGTCGTCGGCCAGGACCTTGGTCGCCCCCAGCAGCATCGTGGTGTGGCCGTCGTGGCCGCAGGCGTGCATCCGCCCCGGATTGACCGAGCGGTGGGCGAAGTCGTTGGTCTCGTGGATGTGCAGCGCGTCCATGTCGGCGCGCAGCGCGATGGCCCGGCCGCCGGGCCGCCGGCCCTTCAGCGTGCCGACCACGCCGGTGCGCCCCAGCCCCGTCGCCACCTCCAGCCCGAAGGCGCGCAGCTTGTCCGCGACGAAGGCGGCGGTCTCGTGCTCCTCGAAGGCGGTTTCGGGATGGGCGTGCAGATGGTGCCGCCACTGCCGCATCTCCGGGGCCAGGGCCTCGGCGGCGGGGTGCAGGCGGACGTTCGCGGGGATGGTCATTCCGGGGACTCCTGGGGTCCGCCCGCCGGCAGGCTGTAGCGGAAGTCGCAGTGGCTGGCGCCCTGCATGATGGTCTGGGTGCGGGTGAAGCGGACGTCGGGCCGGTAGCCGCACATGAACTCGCCGTCCCGGTTGCAGGACAGGATGTCGCCGATCTCCTCCACGCCCATGGCGCGGTAGCTTTCGGCGTAGCGGCAGCGGGTGACGTTGAAGCCCAGCCGGTCGGGCGCGCTCTCGATCACCTCCAACCGCAGGGCGTCCCCGGCGGTCCACAGGGCCAGCCGCTCGTGGAAGGTGGCGAGGTCGGCGGTGCCGCGGGTGGCGCGGTCCTCCGCGGCCATGGCGGCGCCGGCCTCGCGGGCCATCACCTCGATGGCGCGGGCGAGCACGGCGCGCGCCCGCTCCCGTCCGATCTCGGGCAGGAGCTGGTCGTACAGCGCCTTGGCGAAGGCCGCCTCGATGCGCCGCCGCTCCAGGATGGGCAGGGGGGCGGACGCGGGGGCGGCGTTTTCGGTGTCGGTGGTCATCGCTGCGATCCTTTTTCCGTCAGCCGCCGAGATAGGCCGCCCGCACGCGCGGGTCGGCGGCCAGATCGGCGGCGCTGCCCGAGAGTGTCACCCTTCCCGCCTCCATGACATAGGCGTGATCGGCGACGCGCAACGCGGCGCGGGCGTTCTGCTCCACCAGCAGGATCGAGGTGCCCTCGCCGCGGATCTGGACCAGCAGGTCGAAGATCTGCTTCACCACCATCGGCGCGAGGCCGAGCGACGGCTCGTCGAGCAGCAGCAGGCGCGGCTTCGACATCAAGGCGCGGGCGATGCACAGCATCTGCTGCTCGCCGCCCGACAGCGACCCCGCCTTCTGGGTCAGCCGCTCGCGCAGGCGGGGAAACAGCTCCAGCATCCGCTCCATGCGGGCGGCGCGGTCGTGGCGCAACGTCCGCCCGCCGAGCAGCAAATTCTCCCGCACCGTCATGGTGCCGAAGATCTGCCGCCCCTCCGGCGCCTGGGCGAGGCCGCGGCGCACCACCTCGTGGCTGGGGCTGTCGGTCATGTCCTCGCCGTCGAAGACGGTGGCGCCGCCCGTGGTGCGGTAGATGCCCGACAGGGCGCGCATCAGCGTGGTCTTGCCGACGCCGTTGGCGCCCAGCACGGCGACGATGGCCCCCTCCGCCACGTCGAGCGAGACGCCGCGCAGGATCTCCTGCGGCCCCATGCGCACCGTCAGGTCGCGGACCTCCAGGATGCGGCGGGAGGTGGTGTTGCTGGCCTGGGCTCCGTCAAGCGGCATCGTCTTCCACTCCCAGATAGGCTTCGAGAACGGCGGGGTCGCGCTGCACCGCCTCCGGCGTGCCGTCGGCGATCTTGCGGCCGGACGCCAGGACGATGACGCGGCTGCAGCTTCCCATCACCAGCCCCATGTCGTGCTCGACCAGCAGAACGGTGACGCCGCCGGCGTGCAGGCGGCGGATGAAGTCGGCCAGCTCCGCCGTCTCGGTGTCGTTCAGGCCCGCCGCCGGCTCGTCGAGGATCAGCAGCCGGGGCGCCGTCGCCAGGGCGCGGGCGATCTCCAGATACTTGCGCTTGCCGTAGGACAGGTTGGCGGCGATGTCCCCGGCCTGGGCGGTCAGGCCGACGCGCTCCAGCGCCTCCCAGCTCCGCTCGCTGACCGCGCGGCTGTGGGCGCCGCCGTTGACCAGCGCCCGCCAGGGCGACTGGCCGAAGGCGCCGACCGCCCCGACGGACACGTTGTCGAACACCGTCATGTTGGGGAAGACGCGCAGGTTCTGGAAGGTGCGGCCCATGCCCATGCGGGCGATCTGCCAGGGCTTGCGGCCCGTGACGTCCTGCCCGTCGAAGGTCACCGTGCCGTCCGACGGCGGGGTGAAGCCGGTGATCAGGTTGAACAGGGTGGTCTTGCCGGCGCCGTTGGGGCCGATCAGCCCGACCAACTCGCCCTTGGCGATGGTGGCGCTGACGTCGCTGACCGCCAGCAGGCCGCCGAAGCGCCGGGTCAGCCCCTGGATGGAGAGAAGCGTGTTGCTCATGATCCGCCTCACTTCCAGCCGACGGGCGTGCCGCCGGCGATGGTGGCCCAGCCGCGGGAGAAGGAGCGGCGGACGAAGCCCAGCGCGGTGCCTTCGGCCAGCATGCCTTTGGGCAGCAGCAGGATGGACAGGAACATGGTCGCGCCGACGGCGATCATGCGGTAATCGCCGATGTCGCGCAGCGCCTCCGGCAGGACGATCATGAACAGGGCGCCGACGACCGCGCCGGGAAGGCTGCCCAGCCCGCCGACCACCACCATCGCCAGGATCAGGATCGATTCCATGAAGCGGAAGTTGTCCGGCGCGATGTAGGCGGAGGTGTGGGCCAGCAGCGCCCCGGCGATGCCGGCGAAGAAGGTGGCGACGACGAAGGACTCGATCTTCAGCCGCTCCACGTTGATGCCCATGCTGTCGGCGCACTGGTCGTCCTCGCGCAGAGCCCGCAGCGCGTTGCCGTAGTAGGAGTGGGTCAGCCGGTGCAGCACCCAGACGCAGGCGACGGCGATGACCGCGACCGCCAGATAACGGCTGAGCAGCGTGTCGGCCTGCCAGCCGAACAGCGAGATCGGCGGGATGCCGCGGATGCCCATCGGGCCGCGCGTCACGTCCACCCAGTTCAGCAGGACCACGTAGATCATCTCGCCGATGCCCAGCGTGGCGACGGCGAAGTAGATGCTGACCAGCCGCATGGTCGGCAGCGCCACCAGGAAGCCGAACAGCGCGGCGATCAGCCCCGCCGCCGGCAGCGTGACGATGAAGGGCAGGCCGAGCTTCGTGGACAGCAGCGCCGCCGCGTAGGCGCCGATGCCGTAGAAGGCGGCGTGGCCGATCGACAGCAGCCCGGCGGTGCCCGTCACGTGGTTCAGGCTGGCCGACAGGATGACGAAGATCATCGTCGTGATGGCGATCTGGGCGAGGTAGCTGGACCCGGTGCCGACGATGGCGGCGGGCACGGCGCCGAAGGCGACCGCCAGCAGGAGCAGGGTCCAGGCGAACCGCCGGCCTCGCCCGGAAAACGCGGCGGGCGGCGCGAGGGTGTCCGGCATCAGCCGGGCGTCAGGCACGTTCACGTCCATGTCCGAACAATCCTTGCGGGAAGAAGACCAGCGTGATGACCAGAAGGCTGTAGGTGATCAGGTCCTTCCAGCCGCTGGACAGGAACTCGGTCGCGATGCTCTCCGACACGCCGAGCAGCAGGGCGCAGGCGACCGCTCCGGGGATGCTCGACAGGCCGCCCATCACCATGGCGACGAAGGCCTTGACGCCCGGCGCGAAGCCCATGTGCGGCGAGATGGCGCCGTCGTAGAGGCCGACCAGGATTCCCGCCGTGGCGCCCAGCATCGAGCCGACCGCGAAGGTGGTGACGATGGTGCGGTCGGTGTTGATGCCGACGTAGCGGGCGCCGAGCTGGTTGTTGGACACGGCGCGGATGCCGAGGCCGGTCTGGGTGCGGTAGAGCAGGAACTGCAGCGCGCCCAGCATGACGGCGGAGGTGGCGAAGATGACCAGGCTGCCGCTGGCGACCATGACCGGCCCGATGGCGACCGGCTGCTGCAGCAGGTAGCCGGACGGGATGCCCTGCATGTCGCCGCCGAAGATGTGCATCATGATCTCGCGCGTCACGATCGACACGGCGAGCGAGGAGAGCAGCGTCGCCTCGCGCATGGCGCGGGACTTCTGGCTGGCCTCGTCGGTGAAGCGGCGGAAGGGGCGGAAGGCGATGCGCTCCAGCCCGACGCCGGACACCGCGCCCACCGCCAGAACCAGCGGCACCACCGCCAGCAGCGGCGGGGCCATCGCGGTGATGACCATCAGCCCGACGAAGGCGCCGATGGTGTAGACCTCGCCATGGGCGAAGTTGACGACGTTCAGGACGCCGAAGATCAGCGTGAAGCCGATCGCCATCAGGGCGTAGACGCACCCGATGGACAGGCCGTTGATGACCTGCTGAAGGAAGAAGACATCGAAGACCATGGCGTGCTCCAGGCTTCGGGGAGCGCGCCCGCCGGTCCCGGCGGAGCGCGCACCACGGCGTGTGTCCCGAAAAGCGGATCGTGTGGATAGCCCTGGGGCGTCCCTGGGGGCGTCCTTAGACGGTACCGGTCAGGGACCGGTCACGACCTGGAAGCGGCCGTCCTTCACCATCATCTTGGCCAGCGCCTTCGCCGGCTCGCGGGTGACGGGGTCGAAGCTGGTGGCGCCGGTCACGCCGGGATAGCCGGTGGTGGCGGCCAGCGCGTCGCGCAGGCTCTCACGCGTCACCGACGGGCCGGCCTTGGCGACGGCGTCCAGCATGATGCCGACCGCGTCGTAGGCCTGGGCGGCGAACATGCCGGGCTCCGACTTGAAGCGCGCGGCGTATTCCTTGACGAAGGTCTGCACCGCCGGGTCGGGGTTGTCGGGCGTGAAGGTGGTGGCGAGATGCAGCCCCTCCACCGAGTCACGCCCCAGCTCGATCAGCTTGGGCGAATAGAGCGAACTGGTGCCGTAGAGCGGGATCTTGATGCCGAGCTGCTCGCGCTGCTGGGCGAAGGCGGCCCCCTCCTCGTAGAACATGGCGAGGTAGATCACGTCGGGCTTCTGCCGGGCGACCTTGGTCAGGATGGAGCGGAAATCGCGGTTGCCGGGGTTGAAGGCCTCGGTGGCGGTGATCTTGCCGCCCTTGGCCTTGAAGCCGCTGACGAAGCCGTCGAGCGCCGAGATGCCCCAGTCGTTCTGGATGTAGATCACCGCCGCCGTCTTCTTGCCCGCAGCGATGATCCAGTCGGCGTTGTACGGGCCTTCGAAGGCCTGGGTGGTGATGTTGCGGAACTGCCAGGGGCTGAGCTTGGTGAAATCCGGGTGCGAGGCGGTCTGGGAGAGCTGCGGCATCTTCTCCGCCGCGTAGATCTCGCCCGCCGCCATCGACACGGTGGAGGAGAAGTCGCCGATCACCCCGACGACCTTGGAATTGTCGAGGAACTTGTGCGCGATGTTGCGCGCCTCCTTGGGATCGTCCTTGCTGTCCTCGAAGGTGATGGCGACCTTGGCGCCGGCCAGCTTGCCCGAGGCGTTGAACTCCTCCAGCTTGATCTGGGCGGCGTTGCGGAACATCTCGCCGTACTGGCTGCGGTCGCCGCTGAGCGGCGCCTGATAGCCGATGACGATCTCGCGGTCGGCGGCCTGGGCAACGGTGGCGCCGGCGGTGGCGGCCAGCATGGCGCCCACAACGGCGCCGAGAATGGCGTTCTTCCTCATGGTTCGGTTCCCCTGTCGGCGAGGCTGGACGGTCAATTCGCGGCGGCCGGAGCGGCGGCTCCCGGCGTGATCGTCAGGTGGCAGCAGGTGCTGCGGCCCGGCTTCCAGGTGTCGACCTCGATCTCGAAGCCGGCGGTCTCGAAGGTGCCCTTGTCGACCGCGCCGGCGAGTTCGCAGAGCGTCTCCACCGTCTCGGCCGGCAGGTTGGCCTCCAGCCAGGCTTCCTTCAGCGGACAGGTGTGGAAGCGGATCTCCAGCACCTCGTCGGTGCAGCGCACGACCTCCGGACCGAACTGGACCTCGGCGTCGGGGATGAATTTCAGGAAGGAGTCGCGCAGGCCGGCGAGATCGGCCGGGGCGTGCGGCGCAAAATTGTGGGCGATGGCCGCACCGCGGCGATAGATGGTGCGCGCCATGATCTCCCGGGCCTTCTCCTCGCCGATCTCCTTGCGCATCTCGTCGAAAGCCGCCTCATAGACCATCGCGCGGCTCTTCATCGCGTTGCGCAGAAGTGTGCGAAACTCGTCCATCGGTGAATGCTCCTGTTCTCTGCCAATTGTCTTGCGGTGGCGATTTTTGTTTTTTGAAAGCGTTTGTTCTTTGCGTCAGAGGGACGGGCCGCCCTGAAGGAAGGCCTCGATCCGCGCCTCGTCGGCGGCAGTGTCGAAACCGGCACGCCCCATCCAGGCGTCGTCGTGGTAGGTGTTGCGGTAGCGCTCGCCGGAATCGCAGATCAGCGTCACCAGCGACCCGGCCCGCCCGGCGTCGCGCATCCGTCCGGCGATCCAGCACAGCCCGAAGAAGTTGGTCCCGGTGGACCCGCCGACCATCCGGCCCAGCCGCCGCGACAGCACCCGCATCGCCGCCAGCGAGGCCACGTCGGGCACCTTGATCATCTGGTCGACGACCTCGGGGATGAAGGAGGGCTCGACGCGGGGCCGCCCGATGCCCTCGATGCGCGACCCGCGCTCGCAGGTCAGCGCGGCGTCGCGGTTGACGAAGCTCTCGTAGAAAACCGAATGCTCGGCGTCGGGAACGCACAGCCGGGTCGGCAGATGGCGGTAGCGGATGTGGCGCCCGATGGTGGCGGCGGTGCCGCCGGTGCCGGCGCTCATCACGATCCAGTCGGGCACCGGGTGGCGCTCGCTGCGCATCTGGCCGAAGATCGACTGGGCGATGTTGTCGGTGCGCCAGTCGGTGGCGCGCTCGGCGTAGGTGAACTGGTCGAGATAGACGCCGCCCAGCCGCGCCGCCAGCGCCGCCGCCTCGGCGTAGATCGCCTTGGAGGATTCGACGAAGTGGCAGCGCCCGCCGTGCAGTTCGATGGCGGCGACCTTCTCGTCGGAGGTGCCGCGCGGCATCACCGCGTGGAAGGGAAGGCCGAGCAGACGGGCGAAATAGGCTTCCGACACCGCGGTGGAGCCCGACGACGCCTCGATCACCGGCGTGCCCTCGCCGATCCGCCCGTTGCAGATGGCGAACAGCAGCAGCGACCGGGCGACGCGGTGCTTCAGGCTGCCGGTGGGGTGGGTCGACTCGTCCTTCAGGTAGACGTCGATCCCGGACAGCTCCGGAACGTCGAGCTTCAGCAGCGGCGTGTCGGGCGACCGCGCCGCCTCGGTCTCCAGCAGCTCGATCGCGCGCCGGGTCCAGTCGCGGCAGGCAACCTCGGGCAGCGGGGTGTAATCGAGGCGGATCGGCTGACGGATCGAACCGGCGCCGGGAGAAAACGGCACGGTCTGCGCGGAAGCGGTCATGTCACCCTCAAAGCGCGATGACGGCGTCGATCTCGACCGACGCGCCGAGCGGCAGCGCCGACACCTCGACGGTCGAGCGGGCGGGGAACGGCGCCTGGAAGAAGCCGGCATAGACCTCGTTCACCGCCTTGAACTGGGTGAGGTCGGTCACGTAGACGGTCATCTTCACCGCCTTCGCCAAGCTGGTTCCCGCGGCCTCGGCGATCGCCGCGATGTTGGTCAGGCTGCGCGCCGCCTGGGTGGGCGCGTCCGGACCGGCGAAGGCCCCGGTGGCCGGGTCGATCGGCAGCTGGCCGGAGACGAACAGCAGCCCCCCGGCGACGCGGGCCTGGGCGTAGGGGCCGATGGCGGCCGGGGCTTTGTCCGTGGCGATGGTGTCGGTCATCATCCTGATCTTTCCTGTTCTGGCCCTGTGGTGGCGGCCGCCTGCTAAAGGCTGGCCTGCTCAAAGGCCGGGCGGTCTGCCCGCGATGGCGGCATGCGGGTGCATGCAAAATCCTCAAAACGAAAAAGCTTTTCTCCGGGCGGGCCAAACGAGCAAAATCATCCGTCCCAACCGCGAAGGCCCTGAGCAACCCCGATGACCATCGACGCCACCGACCGGAAGATCCTGGCCGCCCTCCAGGCCGACGCGACCCTGTCGCTCGCCGACCTCGGCAAGCAGGTCGGCCTGTCCGCCACCCCCTGCTGGCGCCGCGTGCAACGCCTTGAACAGGAAGGTTATGTCCGCCGCCGCGTGGCGTTGCTGGACCGGGCCAAGCTGAACGTCGACGTGACCGTCTTCGTGGCCGTCCGAACCAGCAAACATTCGGCGGAATGGCTGGAGGAGTTCCGCCGCGTGGTGGCCGACATACCGGAGGTTGTCGATCTCTACCGCTTGAGCGGCGAAATCGATTATCTGCTGCGGGTGGTCATTCCGGACATCAAGGCCTACGACGCCTTCTACCGAAAGCTCATCGAGCGCATCGAGCTTCAGGATGTCTCGTCGATGTTCGCCATGGAAGAAATGAAATCGACAACGGAAGTCCCTCTTTCTTACGTAAAAACCCAGACCAGCTAGGATTTTACTTGTTGGTTTTCTTTTTAGACTCACGCTTCGGCGTTTTTTGCGAAGCCCCTGTAGTGATTCTCAATATCGCATGGTTCGTATGAGAATTTTTTACTTTTTTGGCCAGGAAGACGCTTCACCGTAGAAAATATTTCCACGCTTAAAGCAACCTATGAGAAATTCATTTCTCGTGGCTGCCGGTGTGTGAATGGATCGGGCGTTTGGCCTCTATAACCCTCTCCCCCCTGGGGAGAGGGTGGCCCGGAGGGCCGGTGAGGGGGATGTGCTTGGCGGCAGGTCCGGCAAAAGCACAACCCCCTCACCCTAACCCTCTCCCCGGAGGGGAGAGGGGACTTCAATGCAATCACCCTGCGCTCCGCCCCCGTTGCCTATTGCCTGCGCAAAGCGGGCGGTCTATATGCGTCACGTCTCACTCAATGAGACGCTGAAACCGCCAGGGCAGGCGAACCTTGAAAACGCGCAGCACGCAGACTTCCGCCACCGCCAACGTCCCCGACGACGCGGCCAAGCCAAAGGCCGCCGCGACCGACCGGACCTTCGCCATTCTGGAGCTGGTCGCGTCGGCCCCCGGCCCGCTGGCGGTGAAGACCATCGGGGCGACGCTCGGCCTGCCCAAGCCGACCGCCCACCGCCTCGTCAACGGCCTGATCGAGAAGGGGCTTCTGGCGCGGGACCTGGAAACGCGCGACGTCATCATCGGCGTCGAGGCGGCGCGGCTGGCGGTCGGCATCCTGCGCGCCTCGCTGTCCCGCGCGCCGGTGCGCTCGGTGCTGCGCGCGGTCAGCGCCGAGCTGGGGGAAACCTGCAACGTCGGCGTCCTCGACGGCGGCGACGTCGTCTATCTCGACCGCGTCGAGGTCGAGCACTGGCCCTTGCGCCTCCAGTTCGGCGTGGGATCGCGGGTGCCGATGCACTGCACGGCCATGGGCAAGCTGTTCCTCGCCACCCTGCCGGACGCCATGCGCAGCCGCCTTCTCGCCTCCGGCCCCTTCTCCGCGCAGACCGCCCACACCCTCACCGATCCGGCGGCGCTGGCCGCCGAGCTGGAGTCCATCGCCGCGCGCGGCTACTCGCTCGACGACGAGGAGTATGTGGTGGGCGTGTTCTGCGTGGCGGTGCCGATCCTCTCCTCCACGGGCCGGACGGTGGCGGCCATCGCCGTGCAGGCTCCCAAGGTCCGGCTGTCGCACGACCGCGTCGAGCGGGTCCTGC
This sequence comes from Azospirillum sp. UENF 211521, assembly GCF_058780535.1. NCBI lineage: Bacteria > Pseudomonadati > Pseudomonadota > Alphaproteobacteria > Rhodospirillales > Azospirillaceae > Azospirillum > Azospirillum sp. UENF 211521. Next base: position 2,001,269 of record NZ_JBSNCF010000001.1, on the reverse strand, counting down.
CCATCCTCCGCCGCGGAGCCGAGGCCCTGTCCGCGCAGTTCGGATAGCCCTCCTCCCCCCATCGCTCCTTGAAACCGGACGTTTCATCACCCGAGCCGCGGGATGCCGGCTGGGCATGCCCGCGTATGCATGGATAATTGGGTACACGAACTTTTTGGGCTTGCGCGACCCAGGGTCCTGTGAGTTAATGATACAAATCGTATCGCTGAATGAGACCAAGAGGCCGAGCGATACGCTTCCAGTCACGGGAGGAACGATGACGCGGAAGATCGCCGTGGGCTCCGGTCCGTTGCGGGAGCCCCCCGAACCAACCATCGACGAGGCCGCCGACACCGGCGCGGCCGACAACAACTCTGCCGACCGACGCCCCCTCACCGACCGCGTCCTGGCCTTGCTGGACGCGGTGGCCGGGGCGGGGCAGCCGATGGCCGTCAAGGACATCGCCGAGAAGCTGGCCCTGCCGAAGCCGACCGCCCACCGGCTGATCGCCATGCTGGAGGAGCGCGGCTTTCTCGCCCGCCCGATCGACGGCCGGCTGGTGACCGTCGGCCCGAAACTGCGCACACTGGCGCTCAACACGCTGCGCAGTTCCCTGGTTCAGGCGCCGTCGCACGCCCGGCTGCGGGCGCTCAGCCTGGAACTGGGGGAGACCTGCAACATCGGCGTGCTGGAGGGCGGCGACGTCGTCTATCTCGACCGCGTCGAGGTGGAAAACTGGCCACTGCGGCTGGAATTCGGCGTCGGCTCGCGGGTGCCGCTGCATTGCACGGCGATGGGCAAGCTGTTCCTGGCCTTTCTGCCGGAGCTGCCGCGGCGGCGCCTGCTGGATTGCCTGCCGCTGCCCCGCATGGCGGCGGCGACGCTGTGCGACCCGGCGCTGTTCCGTGCGGAATTGGACAGCATCGCCGCCTGCGGCCATTCCTTCGACGACGAGGAGTACATGCCGGGCGTCTTCTGCGCGGCGGTGCCGATCCGCGACGGCGCGGGACGGATGGTCGCCGCCCTGGCGGTGCAGGCGCCGAAGGTCCGGCTGTCGCGGGAATCGGTGGCCGAGCGCCTGCCGGTCCTGCACCGCGCCGCAAGCGACATGGCCCGTGCGCTGGGCATCGACGCCGCCCCGGCCGAGCCGGCCCTCACACCCTAAGGACGACGGACGCCATGGCAAGGACGCTAGAGACGACCGCCGCCGATTGCCCGGCCCGGCTGATGGCGCGCAGCGCCGCCCTGGAACCGGTTCCCACGGCGGTGGTCGCCGCGGGGTCGCCGGTCGCGCTGGAAAGCGCGCGGCGCGCCACCGCCCTCGGCCTCATCGAGCCGGTGCTGGTCGGCGATCCGGCGGCCATCGCCGACAGCGCCCGCCGGATCGGCTGGACGCTCCACGGCGCCTGCGTGGTTCCGGCCCGCGACGACGCGGCGGCAGCGCGGATCGCGGTGGCGCTCGCCCGATCCGGCGACGTCGGCGCGCTGATGAAGGGGCACATCCACACCGACACGCTGATGCTCGCGGCCCTCGACCCGAAGAACGGGTTGCGCACCGGGCGCCGCTTCACCCACGCCTTCCACATGACGCTGCCTGGATCGGGGCGCGAGCTGGTCATCACCGACGCGGCGATCAACGTGGCGCCGTCGCTGAACACCCGGCTGGACATCATCCGCAACGCCGTGGAGCTGTGGCGGCTGGTCGGCGGCAGCGACCCGCGCGTGGCCCTGCTCTCCTGCACCGAGGAGGTGACCGAACGGGTCCCCTCCAGCATGGACGCCGACCGGCTGACCCGCCTGTGCCAGCAGGAGGTGCCGGGGGCGACGGTGTTCGGACCGCTGGCGCTCGACCTCGCGGTGTCCGCCGAGGCGGCGCGGATCAAGAACCTGTCCCACCCCTGCGCCGGGGCCGCCGACATCCTGGTGGTGCCGAACATCGAGACCGGCAACGCCCTGTTCAAGGCGCTGGTGCATTTCCTGGACGCGGTCGCCGCGGGCATCGTGCTCGGCGCTGCGGTGCCGATCGTCCTCACCTCGCGCGCCGACCCGCCGGCGGCCCGCATCGCCGCCGCCGCCATCGCCCGGATCGTCGCCGGGCGCCGCCGCTCCGCCACGCCGGGCGCGCCCTACCCCACCACCGCAGCCAAGGGAGGCGCCGCACCCGGCCTGCACGCCTGACGGCCAGAAAGACGAACCCCGCCAAAAAAAATCAAACCCTGGGAGGGAATGCAAATGCTCCGCAACGCCTTGACGCTCACCGCGGCGGTGGCCGCGCTGATGTCACCCGTCCTGTCATCCGGCCCTGCGCGCGCCGACGACTACCCGTCGCGCCCCATCGAGGTCATCGCGACCTTCGGGGCCGGCGGCGGCGCCGACCTGATGGCGCGCCAGTTCGCCCGCCTCGCCGAACCGCATCTCCGCGTCGCCATGCCCGTCGTCAACGTGTCCGGGGCGTCGGGCAACGCCGGCCTGACGCGGGTCCTGACCAACCCGGCCGACGGCTACACGATCGGCACGCTGATCGCGCTGTCCGTCTCCTCCTGGGCGTCGGGCCTGGGCACCGCGAAGCCGGACAATTTCGTCTATGTGGCGATGATGCAGAACTCGCCGTCGATGCTCTACGTCTCGAAGAACAGCCCCTTCAAGACCTACGAGGACTTTGCCGCCCACGCCAAGGCCAACCCCGGCAAGCTGCGCGTCGCCACCTCCGGCTACGGCACGCAGGACGACATCACGCTGAAGTATCTGGGAAGCCAGGGCGTGCCGGTGACCAACGTCCCCTTCGCCCGCCCGTCGGAACGCTACGCCTCGCCCATCGGCGGCCACACCGACGCGATCTACGAGGAGCCCGGCGACGTCGCCCAGTTCCTGAAATCCGGCGACCTGCGGCCCATCGTCGTGTTCGACAAGCAGCGCCACCCCTCCTTCCCCGACGTGCCGGCTTCGGCGGAGCTGGGGCTGGACATCGGCGACCTGCCGAACTTCCGCACGCTGGCGGTGCCCGCCAACACGCCGCCCGAGCGCGTGCAGAAGCTGCACGAGGCCGCCGCCAAGGTGCTGGCGAGCCCGGAATGGAAGACCTTCTGCGCCGACACCTTCACCTGCGTCGACACGCTGGTGACGCCGGACCAGGCCAAGGAGGAGGTCAAGGCCTTTTATGAAACCGTGAAGGGCTATCTGGACCGCTTCGCGACGAAGACCGTCGGCCAGACACCGGGCTGAGTCCAGTTCCACATCCGCCCCACCCGCTTCATCGCTCTTCAGGGAGGGAACCGTGACTCCCCTGTCCCACGGTCTTCGCCGGCTGGCGACACCCGCGGCCCTGCTCTTCGGGTCGCTTCTTCTCTCGCAACACATCGTGCGCGACAGCACCATGATCGCCGGCCTGCCGGACCCGGTGGGACCGACGGGCTGGCCCCGGCTGATGCTGGGCGCGGTCGGGCTGTGCGCCCTGATCTGGATCGCCAAGGAACTCCTGGCGCTGCGGCGCGCGGTCCACCGGCAGAAGCCGGTCGACGAGGAGTACGAAGGCTACGCCAATGGCCGGGCCATGATCGGGCTGGGGCTGGTGATCCTCTACGGCCTCGCCCTGCCGCAACTCGGCTTTCCGGTCGCCACCCTCGCCTTCGTCGCTTTGTGGTGCGTCATCGGCGGCATCCGGCGCCCGCTGACGCTGGCTCTGGTCACCGGCATCGGCTGCGTGGTGCTGCTCTACGTCTTCGTCCTCCTCGCCCAGATGCCGCTGAACCGCGGCCATGGCGTCTTCGACGACTTCACCGTCGCGCTTTACCGCCTGCTCGGCATCTACTGAGCCGGCCACCGGAAGGATCGTCCCATGGATATCCTCGCCAATCTGGCCGGTGGCTTCGCCGGCGCCCTCGATCCGTACAATTTCGTCCTCCTCGTCTCGGGCCTGATGCTCGGGGTGGTGGCCGGCGCGCTGCCGGGCATCTCCTTCGTCAACGCCATGGCCATCGCCCTGCCCTTCACCTACCTGCTGCCGCCGGTCACGGCGATGTCCTTCCTCGGCGGCATCTATGTGGGTGGCGTGTTCGGCGGCTCGATCTCCTCGATCCTCATCAACATCCCCGGCACGCCGGCCTCGCTGCCAAGCTGTTGGGACGGCTACCCGATGACGCGCAAGGGCCTGTCCTCGCGGGCCCTGAGCATTGCTATCACCGCGTCCGCCTTCGGCGGGCTGGCCAGCGCGTTGCTGCTGACTTTCGGCGCCCCGCCCTTCGCCAGCTTCGCGTTGAAGTTCGACCAGCCGGAATTCTTCGCCGCCACCATCCTGGGCCTCGTCAGCGTCATCGCCATCGCCAAGGACGCGCCGCTGATGAGCGCGCTCTCGATGTTCCTCGGCCTGCTGATCGGGACGGTCGGCGTCGATCCTATGTACGGCATGCCCCGCCTGACGTTGGGCGTCCCCGACCTGGAGAGCGGCATCAACTTCACGGTCGTGATGATCGGCCTGTTCGCCATCGGCGAGGTCGTGGACCTGATCTGCAAGCGGGCCGGCGGCGGCCGCTCCGTCGCCACGAAGCCCGGCAAGCAGGTCGGCCTGTCGGACCTGTGGCGGATCAAGTCCTCGATCCTGCGCGGCACCGGCCTCGGCTGCACCATCGGCGTCATCCCCGGCGCCGGGGCCACGGTGGGGGCGGTCATCGCCTACAGCGTGGAGAAGCAGGCCTGCGGCAAGGGCGACCGCTTCGGCACCGGGATGGAAGAGGGGCTGGCGGCCCCGGAGGCGGCCAAGAACGCCACCACCGGCACCGCGATGATCCCGCTGCTGACGCTGGGCATCCCCGGCAGCGCCGCCACGGCGATCATGCTGGCCGCCATGCTGATCCACGGGCTGAACCCCGGCCCGCTCCTCTTCACCTCAAACACCACGCTGGTCTACACGATCTTCGCCAGCATGCTGATCGCCAACCTGCTGATGATCGTCGCGGCGATGGGGGTGGCGCGGGTCTTCTCGACGCTGATGCGCGTGCCGCCGGCCATCCTCGGCGCCTTCATCATCGTGCTCAGCGTCGTCGGCGCCTACGGCGTGCGCAACAACCTCTTCGACGTCTATGTCTGCCTCGCCTTCGGCGTCGTCGGCTACTTCATGAAGCGCACCAACTTCCCGCCGGCCCCGCTGGTGGTCGGCGTGATCCTGGGGCCGCTGTGCGAGCGCTACTTCCTCACCTCGCTCGCCAACTACGAAGGCAACATGGCGGTGTTCTTCACCCGCCCGATCAGCGGCACGATCCTGGCGCTGTCCGCGATCTTCCTCGCCTGGTCGATGTGGCCGGTGGTCAAGCCCCTGCTCCGCCGTCCCCCCAACGATCCGACCCACGGCAACCCGCCCCGCAAGGAGCCGCCGCAGCGGGTGCTCAAAGCCTGACCGTCCGAACCAACGAACGAACCTTCAGGGAGAGAGACAAGCAACCATGGACAACATCATGCTCGACCGAACGCCGGCCAGCGCCGACCAGGAGGCCGTCGCCGCCCTCGTCGCCCGCGCCCGCGCCGCCCAGCGCGCCTTCGCCGACGCGACGCAGGAGCAGGTGGACGACGCCGTCGCCGCCCTCGCCTGGTCCATTTACGAGCCGGGCCGCGCCCGCGCCCTGGCGGAACTGGCGGTGGCCGACACCGGCCTCGGCAACGTCGCGGACAAGATCACCAAGAACCAGCGCAAGACCTTCGGGACGTTGCGCGACCTGATGCGGGTGCGCACCGTCGGCGTGATCGAGGAGGACACCGCCAAGGGCATCGTCAAGATCGCCAAGCCGCTGGGCGTCGTCGGCGCCGTCACCCCCTCCACCAACCCGGCGGCGACGCCGGTCAACAAGGCGATGATGGCCGTCAAGGGCCGCAATGCCATCATCATCGCCCCCTCCCCCATGGGCTCCGCCGCCACCGGCCGCACGGTCGAGCTGATGCGGGCCGAGCTGGCGCGCATCGGCGCGCCGGAGGATCTGGTGCAGATGATCCCCACCCCCATCACCAAGGGCCTGACCCAGGCGCTGATGGAGGCGGTTGACCTCGTCGTCGTCACCGGCTCGCAGGACAACGTGCGCCGCGCCTATTCCAGCGGCACCCCGGCCATCGGCGTCGGGGCCGGCAACGTCCCGGTCATCGTGGACGAGAGCGCCGATCTGGCCGAGGCGGCGCGCAAGATCTGCGCCTCCAAGACCTTCGACAACTCCACCTCCTGCTCGTCGGAGAACGCCCTCGTCGTTCTCGACTCCGTCTACGACGCAACCATCGCGGCGCTGGAGGAGGCCGGCGGCTATCTCTGCACCGCGGAGGAGCGGGAGCGCGTGCAGTCCCGCCTGTGGGAGAACGGCAAGCTGAACCGCAAGCTGATCGCCAAGGACGCCGCCATCCTGGCCGAGGCGTTCGAGCTGGCGCCCAAAGCGCGCGGGACCCGCTTCTTCCTGGTCGAGGAGACCGGCGTCGGCAAGGCGCATCCCTTCTCCGGCGAGAAGCTGTCGCTGGTGCTGGCCGTCTACCGGGTGCCGGACTTCGACGCGGCGGTCGATCAGGTGCGCAAGATCCTCGACCACCAGGGGCGCGGCCATTCCTGCGGCATCCACACGCGGGACGAGGCGCACGCGAAGCGGCTGGCCGACGAGCTGGACGTGGTGCGCGTGCTGGTCAACTTCGCCCACACCTTCGGCAACGGCGGCGGCTTCGACAGCGGGCTGAACTTCACCCTCTCCATGGGCTGCGGGAGCTGGCAGAAGAACTCCATCTCCGAGAACCTGAGCTGGAAGCACTTCGTCAACATCACCCACCTCGTCCGCCCGATCCCGGAGGACAAGCCGAGCGAAGAGGCCCTGTTCGGCCCCTTCTGGTCCCGCCACGGACGCTGACGGAGGCGACGATGAACTTCGAGGAACATGCCGGAAAATCCGTGCTCTCCCGCGCCGGGGTGAGCGTCCCGCAGGGCCGCCTCTGCGCCAGCGCGCAGGAGGCCGAAGCCGCCGCCCGCGCCATTGGGCCGGTGGTGGTCAAGGCGCAGGTGCCCACGGGCAAGCGCGGCAAGTCGGGCGGCGTCAAGCTGGCCGCCACGCCGGAGGCGGCCGCAGCATCCGCGCAGGCCATCCTGGGCATGGAGATCGGCGGCTTCCCGGTCGCCCGCGTGCTGGTCGAGGAGCAGGCGGCCATCGCCCGCGAATTCTACGCCGCGGTGCTGAACGACCCGGCCAGCCGCAGCCCGCTGGTGCTGTTCTCCACCGAGGGCGGCATGGACATCGAGGAGGTCGCGGCGACCCGCCCCGAATCCCTGCGCCGCATGGCGGTGGACATCCGCAAGGGCTTCGGCCCGGCGGACGCGCGCCGCCTGCTGCTGGGGCTGGACCTCGGCGAGGCCGCGGTGCCGGTGGCGGCGATGCTGGTCGATCTCTACCGCGTCTACCGCCAGCACGACGCCGAGTTGCTGGAGATCAACCCGCTGGCCTTGCTCGCCGACGGCCGCGTCGTGCCGCTGGACTGCAAACTGACAGTGGACGATGCCGCGCTCTATCGGCAAACGGACATCGCCGAACTGGGCGCCAAGGAGCCTCTGTCGGCGCTGGAGGAGCGCGGGCGGGCGCTCGACCTCAAATACATCGAGCTGGAGGGCAATGTCGGCGTCCTGGCGAACGGCGCCGGGCTGACCATGACGACCATGGACGTGGTCAGCCACGCCGGCGGGCGTCCGTCCAACTTCCTGGAGATCGGCGGCGAGGCCTACACCAAGGGGACGGAGGCGCTGGACCTCGTGCTGTCCAACCCCGGCGTCAAAAGCCTCGTCGTCAATTTCTGCGGCGCCTTCGCCCGCACCGACGTGATGGCCGGCGGCGTGATCCAGGCCTGGAAGACGCTGAACCCCACCATCCCCGTCTTCTTCTCCATCCACGGCACCGGCGAGGACGAGGCCGTGCGCATGGTGCGCGAGGAATTGGGGATCGAACCCTACGACCGGATGGAAGACGCCATCTCGGCAGCCGTGGAGGCCGCGCGATGATCGTACGTAAGAGCGACCGGGTCCTGGTGCAGGGCATCACCGGCAAGCAGGGCACCTTCTGGACCGAGCAGATGCAGGCCTACGGCACCACCGTGGTCGGCGGCGTGAACCCGAAGAAGGCCGGGCAGAGCCATTGCGGCGTGCCCATCTTCGCCACCGCGAAGGAGGCCATGGCGAACGGCGGATTCGACGTGTCGGTGATGTTCATCCCGCCCGCCGCCGCCAAGGCCGCCGCCATCGACGCCATCGAGGCCGGGGCCAAGACCGTCGTCTGCCTGACCGAGCACATCCCGTCCCACGACGTGATGGAGATGCACGCCGCGGCGGCGGAACACGGCACCCGCATCATCGGGCCGAACACCGCCGGCATCGTGACTCCGGGTGAGGGCTTCGTCGGCATCATGCCCGCCTTCAACCCGCGCGTCTTCCAGCCGGGCCGGGTCGGCGTCATCTCGCGCAGCGGCAGCCTGGGCACGCTGGTCTGCCTGAACCTCGTGCGCGGCGGCCATGGGCAGTCGGCCTTCCTCGGCATCGGCGGCGACCCGATGATCGGCACGACGACCAAGGACGCGCTCGCCGCCCTGATCGACGATCCGGGCACCGACGCCATCGCGCTCGTCGGCGAGATCGGCGGCAGCATGGAGGAGGAGGCGGCGGAGCTGGTGGCGAAGACGGACAAGCCCGTCGTCTCCTTCATCGCCGGCCGCGCCTCCCCGCCGGGCAAGAAGATGGGGCACGCCGGCGCCATCGTGACCGGAGACCGCGGCAGCTACGCCTCCAAGCGCGGCGCGCTGGAACGCGCCGGCGCCGTGGTGGTGGACGTGCCCGGCGACCTGCCGGCGGCCCTCGACGCGCTGATGGCCGAGGCCGCGAAACGGTCGGGCGCGCAGCGGCTCGCGGACTGACCACACAGCCGCCTTTTTGAAGAACGGCACGGCAGCACAGCCCCCCTCTCCTGGCCCCCTCTCCCGGCCCCTCGCCGGGAGAGAACGGGGGAGGCATTCCGGAAGGGAACGGATCAGGATGGCGAAGATCGACGACGTCGGCGGCCAGCGTGCGCGCGGGTTCGCCTTCACCCAGGGCTTCCAGCGAAGGAGCGGGCCGGCGGCGCCCGAGGACGCGCGCGGCTGGCTCGACCGCTACCAGTCGCCGCGCGAGGACATCGACCCCTCGCCGACCGTCTCCGACACGGTCAAATACACCACCTGCTACATGTGCGCCTGCCGCTGCGGCATCAAAGTGCACATCAAGGACGGCCAGCTCCGCTTCATCGAGGGCAACAAGGACCATCCGGTGAACCACGGCGTGATCTGCGCCAAAGGGTCCGCCGGCATCATGACCCAGAACTCCCCGGCCAAGCTGCGCAAGCCCCTGCTGCGCACCGGGGAGCGCGGCACCGGCCAATTCCGCGAGATCGAGTGGGACGAGGCGCTGACCATCCTGACCGAGCGCCTGTCCAAGATCCGCGACAGCGACCCCAGCAAGCTCGCCTTCTTCACCGGGCGCGACCAGAGCCAGTCGCTGACCGGCTTCTGGGCGGCGCAGTTCGGCACGCCCAACTTCGCGGCGCACGGCGGCTTCTGCTCCGTCAACATGGCGGCGGCGGGCATGTACACGCTGGGCGGCAGCTTCTGGGAGTTCGGGGAGCCGGACTGGGACCACACCCGCTACCTGCTGCTGTTCGGCGTGGCTGAGGACCATGACAGCAACCCGATCAAGATCGGTCTGTCGAAGATGAAGGCGCGCGGCGCCAAGATCGTCTCCGTCAACCCGATCAAGACCGGCTATTCCGCCATCGCCGACGAATGGGTCGGCATCCGTCCGGGCAGTGACGGGCTGTTCGTCTTCGCCCTGATCCACGAGCTTCTGCGCGCCGACCGCATCGACGCCGAGTATCTGGTCCGCTACACCAACGCCCCCTGGCTGGTCATCCAGGACCCCGGCGCCCCCGACGACGGGCTGTTCGCCCGCGACGCCGACGGCGCCCCGCTGGCCTGGGACGCGGTGGAGCAGCGCGCCGTTCCCGCCACGCAGGCCGGCATCCGCCCGGCGCTGGTCGGCGCCGTCACCCTGCCCGACGGGCGGCGGGCCGTGCCCTCCTTCCATCTGCTGGCCGAACGCTACCTCGACCCGCAGCACGCCCCGGAGGCGGTGGCCGAGCGCTGCGGCGTTCCCGCCGACACCATCCGCCGCATCGCCGCCGAGATGGCTCACCTCGCCTTCCAGGAGACGCTGACCATCGAGCAGCCCTGGACCGACTGGGCGGGGCGGCGCCACGAGCGGATGGTCGGGCGGCCCATCGCCATGCACGCCATGCGCGGCATCTCCGCCCATTCCAACGGCTTCCACACCTGCCGGGCCATCCACATCCTGCAAATCCTGCTGGGCACCATCGACGTGCCGGGCGGCTGGCGCTACAAGTCGCCCTACCCCCGCCCCGCCCCGCCGGGCCCCAAGCCCGCCGGCAAGCGCGGCGAGACCGGCCCCGGCAAGGCCATCCACGGGATGCCGCTCGGCTACCCCATGGGGCCGGAGGACCTGCTGGTCGGCGAGGATGGGCAGCCGCTGCGCATCGACAAGGCCTTCAGCTGGGACGCGCCGCTGTCGGTGCACGGGCTGATGCATATGGTGGTCGCCAACGCCTGGGAGGGCGACCCGTACCGCGTCGACACGCTGTTCATGTACATGGCCAACATGGCCTGGAACTCGTCGATGAACACGTCCGAGACGATGCGGATGCTGTCCGACAAGGACCCCGACAGCGGCGAGTACCGCATCCCCTTCATCGTCTATTGCGACGCCTACGCCTCGGAGATGGTGGCCTACGCCGACCTCGTTCTGGCCGACACCACCTACCTAGAACGGTGGGACTGCATCTCGCTGCTCGACCGTCCGATCGGCAGCGCGCACGGCCCCGGCGATTCCATCCGCCAGCCGGTGCTGACCCCCGACCGCGACGTGCGGCCCTTCCAGGACGTGCTGATCGAGCTGGGCGCCCGTCTCGGCCTGCCCGCCTTTGTGCGGGAGGACGGCAGCCCGCGCTACCCCGGCGGCTACCCCGACTACATGACCAACCACGAGCGCAAGCCCGGCATCGGCCCGCTGGCCGGCTGGCGCGGCGCCGACGGCAAGGACGCCGGCAAGGGCGCGCCCAACCCGGACCAGCTCGACCGCTACGTCCGCAACGGCTGCTTCTGGCATTTCGAGCTGCCGCCGGAGCAGCACTATTTCAAGCACGCCAACCAGGCCTATCTGGAAACCGCCACCCGCATGGGCTTCCTCGACAAGCCGGAGCCGGTGATCCTCCAGCTCTACGTCGAGCCGCTCCAGAAATTCCGCCTCGCCGCGCGCGGGCACGGCGCGGTGGTGCCGCCCGCCGACAAGCGGCAGCGGGTGGAGGCCTACTTCGACCCCCTGCCCTTCTGGTATCCGCCGCTGGAGGAGGACGGGCTGGACGAGAGCGCCTTCCCGCTGCACGCGGTCACCCAGCGCCCGATGCCCATGTACCATTCCTGGGGCTCGCAGAACGCCTGGCTGCGCCAGATCCTGGCGCGCAACAGCCTCTACATCGCGCGCTCCACCGCCGAGGCGCTCGGCCTCGCCGACGGAGACTGGGCCTGGGTGACCAGCCCGACCGGGCGCATCCGGGTGCCGGTTCATCTGATGGACGGGGTGGAGGCCGGGACGGTGTGGACATGGAACGCCATCGGCAAGCGCTCCGGCGCCTGGAACCTGTCCGCCGACGCGCCGGAGGGGACGAAGGGCTTCCTGCTCAACCACCTGATCTCGGAGCTACTGCCGGAGCGCAACGGCTACCGCCACGCCAACGCCGACCCGGTGACCGGACAGGCCGCCTGGTACGACCTGCGCGTCCGCGTCGAGAAGGCCCCGCCGAAGGAGCGGGCCGAGACGATGCCGCGCTTCCCCGCCCAGGCCATGCCGCCGGGCGTCGAGCCACCGCCCGCCATCCTGCGCACCGGCGCCGCCTTCCGGCCCACGTCTCGGAGGGTCCAGCCATGACGAGCCTGCCCAACCGCGAACCCGGCGCCCCCCGGCTGGGGCTGGTCATCGACCTCGACACCTGCGTCGGCTGCCACGCCTGCGCGGTGGCCTGCAAGCAGTGGAACGCCGGCGGCCACATGGCGCCGCTGACCGACACCGACGCCTATGGCGCCGGCCCGGACGGGGTGTGGTTCAACCGCATCCACAGCTTCGAGGCCGGCTCCGAGCAAGGCGGCTGCGGGTCGCGCACCACCAACTTCCCGCGCTCCTGCTTGCATTGCGAACAGCCGGCCTGCGTGACCGTCTGCCCGACCGGCGCCTCCTACAAGCGCGCAGAGGACGGCATCGTGCTGGTCAACGAGGATCTGTGCATCGGCTGCAAGCTGTGCTCCTGGGCCTGCCCGTACGGCGCGCGGGAGTTCGACCAGGACGTTGGCGTGATGAAGAAATGCACCTTGTGCATCGACCGCATCCACAACGAGACCTTGGCGGAATCGGAGCGGGTGCCGGCCTGCGTCATGGTCTGCCCGACCTCCGCCCGTCATTTCGGCGACCTCGCCGACCCGTCCTCCGCCGTCTCGAAGCTGGTGGCGGAGCGCGGCGGCTACGACCTGATGCCGGAGCTGGGCTACGAGCCGACCAACAAGTACCTGCCGCCCCGGCCCCGCCCCACCCTGGCGCTCGACGAGCGCATCACCAGGGACAGCGCCAACGACGATCTGCCGCTCCACGGCCTGCTGAAATGGGCCGACCGCATCCTGGCGCGCTGAGGGAGGGTTTCCATGCATCCAGCCTTCTCCATCATCTTCTTCACCAGCGCGGCGGGCGCCGGCTACGGCCTGCTCGCCCTGCTCGGCCTGCTGGCGCCGTTTGGCCTGCTGCCGGCGAGCCCGCTGTTCGGCCTCGCCGCCCTCGCCCTCGCCCTCGGGCTGGTGGTGGCCGGGCTGCTGTCCTCACTGGCCCATCTCGGCCGGCCGGAGCGGGCGTGGCGGGCGCTGTCGCAGTGGCGCAGTTCCTGGCTGTCGCGCGAAGGGGTGGCGGCGGTCGCCACCTTCCTGCCGGCGGGCGTCTTCGCCATCGCCTGGATCGTCCTGACGGCCGGCAGTGGCGGCGGCGGGAGCGGCGTGGCGGGCGTGGCCGGCTGGATCACCGCGGCGATGGCGGCGGTCACCGTCTACTGCACGGCGATGATCTACGCCTCGCTGAAGCCGATCCGCCAATGGGCCAACCCCTGGGTGCCGCGTACGTACTTGGCGCTGTCGCTGATGACCGGGGCGCTGCTGCTGAACGCGCTGCTGGGCGTGGCAGGACAGGCGGCAGGCTGGTCCTCCCTGCTGGCTCTGGCGTCGGTGGGGCTGGCCTGGGTGGCGAAGGAAGGGCATTGGCGGCACTGCGCCACCGCCCGCCCCGTCAGCACGGCGGAGACGGCGACCGGCCTCGGCCACATCGGACGGGTCCGCCTGCTCGACGCTCCGCACAGCGAGGACAACTACCTGCTCAAGGAAATGGGCTTCCGCGTCGGGCGCCGCCACGCCGTCCGCCTGCGCCTCATCACCCGCCTCGCCGCCTTCGCCCTGCCGGCAGCGCTGAGCTTCGGCGCGCTGGTCGCTGGCCCCGGCGCCCTGTCCGGCACGCTGGCGCTGCTGGCCGTTGCCGCCGCCGCCCTGGGGGTGATCGCCGAACGCTGGCTCTTCTTCGCCGAGGCGAAGCACACCGTGACCCTCTTCTACGGCGCCGGGGAAGTCTGAGTCCGCCTCTTAACCCACCCACCACAGGAAAGGAACAGAGATGCCGCAGGACCATACCGATCACGGCTCCGCCCTGGCCTTCCTGATGACCCGCGCCAAGGCGATGGACGCCCGGAGCCTCTACATCTGCGGCTCGCCCTCCTGCCCCCGCGTGGGCTTCCGCGCCGGTCCGAGCATCGTCTACGAGCCGCTGTCCGCCGGCCTCGCCGGACGCCTGATCGACCGTTTCGCGGTGGACGGCCACGGTCTCAGCCAGGGGCTGCTCGTCTGGAGCGGGCGCCATTACCGCTGGTTCGCCATGCCGATGCCGGAGGGGGTCGACGGTTACGCCCCCCTGATCGCCGTGCACCGGCCCGCCATTTGTCCCGGCCCCGGCGAGCGGGCCATGCCGCGCGTGATCGCCGGCTGACCGCCGCCCCGCCCTACCCCCCAATCCATGCAACGAGGATGCGCACCATGAAAATGACCACCGAGGAAGCGTTCGTGAAGGTCCTTCAGATGCACGGCATCCGGCACGCCTTCGGGATCATCGGATCGGCCATGATGCCGGTCTCCGACCTCTTCCCCAAGGCCGGCATCCGGTTCTGGGACTGCGCGCACGAGACCAACGCCGCGCTGATCTGCGACGGCTACAGCCGCGTCACCGGCGAGATGGCCATGGCCATCGCCCAGAACGGACCCGGCGTGACCGGCTTCGTCACCTCGATCAAGACCGCCTACTGGAACCACACGCCGATGCTGCTGGTGACGCCGCAGGCCGCCAACAAGACCATCGGCCAGGGCGGTTTCCAGGAGGTCGAGCAGATGGCCATGTTCCGGGAGATGGTCTGCTACCAGGAGGAGGTGCGCGACCCCAGCCGCATGGCCGAGGTTCTGAACCGCGTCATCGAAAAGGCGTGGCGCGGCTGCGCCCCGGCGCAGATCAACGTGCCGCGCGACTTCTGGACCCAGGTGATCGACGTCGAGCTGCCGCAGATCGTCCGTCTGGAGCGCCCGGCGGGCGGGCGGCAGGCCATCGCCGAGGCGGCCCGTCTGCTGTCGGAGGCCAAGTTCCCGGTCATCCTGAACGGCGCCGGGGTGGTGATCGGCGGGGCCATTCCGGACAGCATCGCGCTGGCGGAGCGGCTGGACGCGCCGGTCTGCTGCGGCTACCAGCACAACGACGCCTTCCCCGGCAGCCACCCGCTGTCGGTCGGGCCGCTCGGCTACAACGGGTCCAAGGCGGCGATGGAGCTGATCGCCAAGGCCGACGTCGTGCTGGCGCTCGGCACGCGGCTCAACCCCTTCTCCACCCTGCCCGGCTACGGCATCGACTATTGGCCGAAGGGCGCGCAGATCATTCAGGTGGACATCAACCCCGACCGCATCGGGCTGACCAAGAAGGTCTCGGTCGGCATCTGCGGCGACACCAAGCAGGTTGCCCAGCAAATCCTGGCGCAGCTCGCCCCCGGCGCCGGGGACACGGGCCGGCTGGAGCGCCGCGCCCTGATCCACCAGACCAAGTCGGCGTGGCTTCAGCTCCTGTCCTCGCTCGACCATGAGGAGGACGATCCCGGAACGAGCTGGAACGCCGAGGCGCGTGAGCGCGAGTCCGATCGCATGTCGCCGCGTCAGGCGTGGCGGGCCATCCAGGCCGCCCTCCCCGCCGACGCCATCCTCTCCACCGACATCGGCAACAACTGCGCCATCGGCAACGCCTACCCCACCTTCGAGGAGGGGCGGAAGTATCTGGCACCGGGCATGTTCGGCCCCTGCGGCTACGGCTTCCCGTCGATCGTCGGCGCGAAGATCGGCTGCCCCAGCACGCCGGTGGTCGGCTTCGCCGGTGACGGCGCCTTCGGCATCTCGATGAACGAGATGTCCTCCATCGGGCGCGAGGGATGGCCGGCGGTCACCATGGTGATCTTCCGGAACTTCCAATGGGGGGCGGAGAAGCGCAACACGACGCTGTGGTACGACAACAACTTCGTCGGCACGGAGCTGAACCCCAAGCTCAGCTACGCCAAGGTGGCCGAGGGTTGCGGCCTGAAGGGCGTCACCGCGCGCACCCAGGACGAGGTGACCGCCGCCCTGCGCCAGGCCATCGAGGACCAGGGCCGCGGCATCACCACCTTCGTCGAGGTGATCCTGAACCAGGAGCTGGGCGAGCCGTTCCGCCGCGACGCCATGAAGAAGCCGGTCGCGGTCGCCGGCATCGACCCGTCGGACATGCGCCCGCAGCAGGCCGTGTAAGGCGGATCGCCGCGCCGCTGACGCGGTGCTTCCAGAATGGAAGAAGGGGGAGCCGGCCTGCACCGGCTCCCCCTTCTTCGTTGTGCAGGGAGTAAGAGTTTTGCCCCCTCCCTAACCCTCCCCCTCTATGAGGTGGAGGGGACTGCCGCCGCTTCGCGGAGGGCCCCCTCTCCCGCGAAGCGGGGGAGGGTTGGGGAGGGGGCAAAACTCTGCGAAAATGGCCCCCAATGGCGTTGCGCGTTTCGACTTCGAAAGCTCTTATAAGTTGTACGTAAAGCCATTATCTTGCAACCAAAAGACGCTTTCGATTTCGAAACCCTTCACTCCCCCAGCAGATCGTCGATGCGCATCCGCAGGTCCCGCAGCAGTTCCCGATGCTCCTTCTGCATCGCGGTGCTGACCGCGTCGATGGCCTTCAGCTCCTTCTCGATGCGGTTGATCGAGCGGCCGAGCACGCGCATCGGTTCCACGGAACCCGGCGCCTTGGACGCCCGCGCCGCGCGCACCGACTGCACCGTCAGCCCGCCGGTGCGCGCCGACTGCCACAGCCGCCGCACCTCCCCTTCATCTCCGACGAAGGCCAGTTCGACCAGGGCGGAACGGGACACCGCGTCGGGGTTCTCCCGGTACTCGCGGAGGATGTCGGTCGGCAGGTCCAGCACCTTCAGCCGCTTCGACACCTCGGCCTCCGAGCAGCCGAGCACCGCGGCAACCTCCGCCTGGGCGTAGCCGTGGCTGTCGATGAGCTGGGTCAGGCCGCGGGCCAGATCGATGGCGTCCAGATCCACGCGCTGGACGTTCTCGATCAGCGCAATCTCCTCCGCCTTGCCCTTAGTGATGATGGCGGCGATGGTCGGGCGGCCGAGCATCTGATGGGCGCGCAGGCGGCGTTCGCCGGCCACGAGGCGGTAGACGCCCTTCTCCGCCGTCTCCTGCACCAGCACCGGCTGCTGAAGCCCGTGCCGCTCGATGGAGGCGGCCAGCGAGGCGAGGGCGGTCTCGTCGAAGACTGTGCGCGGCTGGTTGGGGTCGGTGCGGATGGCGGCGACGTCGGCCTCGATCAGCCGGGGCAGGGCGCCGGTCAGTCCGAACAGCCGGTCGGTCTCCAGGGCCGGGGCGGTGTTCTTGGCTTGCAGAACCGTGGCGGCGGTTTGGCGGGTCAGCTTCTTAGGCGGCATCGGACGACTCCCGGATGCGTCCGGTGGCCTTCAGAAGGGCACCGGCGATGGCGGCGTAGCTTTCCACGCCGGGCGCGCCGATGTCGGCGTCCAGCGTGATGACGTTGGCACCGGCGGCCTGCGCGTAGATCGTCGCGCGCGGCACCGGCGGGAAGACCCGGTAATCCTCGCCCCACAGCCGGCCGATGTCGTCCAGCGAGGAGCGGTCCTGGGTCTGGCGGGGATTCAGCATGGTCGGCAGCACGCCCAGAATCCGCAGGTTCGGGTTCAGCCGCCGCTGGATCTTCGTCACCGTGTCCAGGAAGGCGTTGACGCCCAGGATGGCGTGCGGCTCCGCCTGGCAGGGGATCAGCACATAGTCCGCCGCGGTCAGCGCGTTGATGGTGACCGCCCCCAGGTTCGGCGCGCAGTCGATCAGGATGAAGTCATAGTCGCCCCGCACCGCGTCCAGCATCTCCGCCATGGCGGTCTGGGCGTTGGTCAGGTTGCCCGGCAGCTCGGTGTCGGCGCTGGCGAGCGCGATGCTCGACGGCACGACGTCCAACCCCTCCACGCTGGTCGGGCGGATGACGTCGGCCAGCTTCGCCTTGCCCATCAGCGCGTGGTAGAGCACCCTGCCCTGCTCGGTCAGCGCCACCACGTCGGTCTGCGGAACGCCGACATGGACCGTGGCGTTGCCCTGCGGATCGGCGTCCACCAGCAGCACGCGGTTGCCCGACCGGGCCAGCATGAAGGCGACGTTGATCGAGGTCGCCGTCTTGGCCGTGCCGCCCTTCTGCAGGCCGATGGCGATGGTCGTGCCGGCGCGCGGCTCCTCGGTCGCCGGCTGTTCCAGCGACAGCAGCAGCAGACGGCCCAGCACGTCGCGGGGCAGGGGCTCGCGCCCCGTCTCCCACTTGCTGAGTCGCTGCTTGTCGTAGCGGCGGCCGGTCAGTTCGTTCACGAACGCGGCCATCTGCGTCTGGGTGAGGCCGCGCCTCTCGCGCAGCAGCTTCAAATCGTCGCCGGTCATTGCCCCCTCGTCGCCCCATTGTGCCGGAGTCGTCTGGGAAGCTATCAAGTCGTCCCAACCCCCGCAATGGGTGTCTACCCGTGGTGCGGAGCAGCCGGCACTGGCGGAACATGGCCTCTCCGGTGCATAACTGAGGCATGCGGGGCCGGAGGCGGCGCCGGGGCTGTGGGGTTGCGCGAATGGCGGCGAACTGGTCGGTGCGGCAACTGGTGTGTCAGGCGCATGGCTGCGAGTTGGCCGTGTCGTGGCGGACCGATGGGCGCTGGACCTGGACCGTCTCGGTGGCCGGGGAGCGCATCGCCGTCGGGATCGCCCAATCGCAGGAAGGCGCCCAGGACGCCGCCGCCAACGCGGCGGAACGCCACGCCCGCGCCGACGGCATCATCCAATTGACGATGTTCTGAACGCCGAAGCACGGATTTCCACTCAATCAGCGCCGAATTGGGCGTATTGCGCCGCGGTGCAACTGTCGATACGGGCGTAGCCCATACAATCCCCAGAAAAAGCGCTTAGCCACAGAGAATAATCCAGTGGGATTTTGCGCGAACCCATCAGGGTTTGTGTGATTTTCCCGTGCGTCTCCTATTGTTTGTGGACGATCGCAAAGACCGTAGGCCGCGCGTGAATTATCTAAAACTTTCCGCGGAGCTTCGACCTTCGACGATGCGACGGCTCTGGCCTCCGGCCAGGGAAGCGGGACGGGCGAGGTTCCACGTCCGCCCTGATTGCGCCCATTCGACCAACCACGCGAGAGGCTCGACGTGACTTCGCTGGGGAAACGCCAGATTCACACCGACGCATTTGGGGGCGATTGCCTGGACGCTTCACCGGCTGTCGAAATCGACCGTATGGACCGCGGCGGCTGGTACGCCGTCATGAACGGCTTCGACGACGCCAACATCTTCCAGACCTGGGATTTCGGGCGCATCGCCCATCCCGGCCGCGACCTCAGCCACATCGTGCTGCGCCGGGACGGCCAGCCGGTCGCCGCGGCGCAGTTGCTGGTCCGCCGGGTGCCGGGCATCGGCGGCATCGCGCTGGTCATGTGGGGGCCGCTGTGGCGTCCCAAGGGCCGTCCAGCCGATCCGGCCGACTTCCTGGCGATCATGGACGCGATGAAGGCCGAGTACAGCGTCCGGCGCGGCCTGTTCCTGCGCGTCCTGCCGCGCATCGAGGACGGGGCAGGGGAGGGCGCCCGCGCGCTGTCCGCCATGGAGGCGCTGGGGATGCGGCACAGCGACGCCAAGGCGCCCTACCGCACCTTCATCATGGACCTGACCCGCGACGAGGCGACGATCCACAAGGACCTGTCCCGCCACTGGCGGCGTGGCCTCGCCAAAGCCGAGGGGGCCGGGCTGGAGGTCGTCGAGGGTTCCTCGCCGGAGATCCTCGACGCCATCGACGATCTGTTCATCCAGACGCAGCGCCGCAAGGGCTTCCGCGCCTTCGACAGCCGCACCCTGACGAAGGTCCACCGCGCCCTGCCCGACGGCATGAAGATGCACGCGGTGATGGCCTCCCACAACGGCGAGCCGGTGGCCGGCGTGGTGGTGTCGCTGCTCGGCGACACCGCGCTGATGCAGAATTCGGCCACCGCGGAGGCCGGACTGCCGCTGAACGCGGCCTTCCTCGTCCATTGGAAGGCGATGCAGTGGGTGAAGGCCAACGGCGGGAAGCGCTACGACCTGCACGGCGTCAACGCCCAGGCCAATCCCGGCGTGCATCTGTTCAAGCGCGGGTTCGCCGGCAAGGGGGAGGAGGAGCGGGTCTTTATCGGCACCTTCGAGGCGCCCGGACCGATGCTCAGCCGGCTGCTCGTCGAAGGCGGCCAGACGGTGCGCACGCTGGCCGCGACCTGCACCGCGCAGGCGAGTCAGATGATGGCCATGGCGATGAACAAGGGACCGGCCGAGCGCGCCGACGCCACCACCCCATCCAACCCGGCGTAAGTCCCAAAAATGCGAAACGCCCGGTCCATGGTCTGGACCGGGCGTCGCGTTTTCGCGTCAATAGTTGAGCGTCACTGGGTGCGTGCGATCACCGGCACGCCGTCGAGATCCTTGGGAAGATCGTCGGGAATGCCCGACGCGAAATTGACCGCGATGGCGTAGTCGTCGGACAGCTTCGTGACTTCGGCGCGGGTCATACCGGGAAACCCGCTGAGGATCGCCAGATAACGGTCACGGGCGGCTTCGGCAGCCTCTTTCGGCACGGGCATACTGACCTCCCTTTCGTCATAGGATGCCCTAATCATTTATGGATTGTTGGGCTCATAAACAATACCCCGATGCGACCGTTTTCCGCAACGCTTCTGCTCAGCACCGCCGCTCAGAGCAGCCGGGCGAGCCCGTGCAGGTCGCCGACCACCGTCACGTCGGGCGGGAAGGGGTTCGGCAGCCCCTCCGACACCACGCCGACGAAACCCGTGCCGGCCTTGCGGGCGGCCTCCAGTTCGGTCAGGGAATCGCCGATGGCGAGCGACCGTGCCGGGTCATGGCCGCCCTCGGCGACGATGCGCGCGAAGACCTCCGCCTTCACGTTGGGGGAGCCGGTGATGCTTCGGAAATGCCGCTCCAGCCCCTTGGTGCGCACCGTGCCCATCAGCACCTCATGCGGCGTGCCCGAGACGAGGTGGCAGGGCGTGCCGTCCAGCTGGTCCAGCACCGTCTCCGCACCGGCGATCAGCGCGCAGTCGGGAACGCGCGGGTCGACGATCTCGGCGTAGCGGCGGGCCAGGTCGTCGATCTCCGCCGGGCCGGGATCGCGCCCGAACATTTCCCGCTCCAGAATCCCCAGCATCTTGAACCGGCTGAGGCCGCCGTTGCGCCAGATCGTCTGCCGCATCCGCTCCTCCGTCTCCGCATCGTCGATGCCGTAGAGGATGGCGAAGCCGCCGTTCTTGGTGGGCACGGAGTCGATGATGACGCCGTCGAAATCGAAGATCACGACCTCCGGGTCCAACCGGTCGGGTGTCTGAAGCATTGCGCCGTCTCGCATCGTTGTGGTGGCCCCGCGCGGAACAGGGGCGGGTGCCGGAAAAGGCGTCGGGGGATCGTACAGGAAATCCCCCGCACCTCAACGGTATGGGCGGGAAAAACGGCCTTTTGGAAAAGCTGTCCCACAGTGTGGCGCAGGCCACAGCGGGGATGGGCGGCGGGGCGTAGGGTCTGGTCATCGGACAGGCCGGGCCCCGACGCAGACGGAACCGGCAGCCAACTCCCCCAGACACCAACTCCTCAGACACCGGAAGGAAACCACACCATGCGCCGCACCACCCTGATCGCCGCCGCCGTCGCCGTCCTGTGCTCCGCCGCCTCATTTGGCCCGGCCTTCGCCGGCGACCTGATGACCGGCGGCATCCCGCTCGGCAACGCCAGCAACCTGGGCGTCATCTCCAACACCGCCGCGGGCATCCAGAACAAGGCGCAGCAGCAGGTGATGGGTGTGCAGGCGGGCGGCGGGCTGGCCGGGCCCTTCGGCACCGCCTCCAACCTGGGCAACGTCTCCAACCTCGCCGCCGGCGTCGGCAACACCGCCAAGCAGCAGGTCTTCGGCATGCAGGCGGGCGGCGGCGGGGCGAAGACGCCCTTTGCCCTGGGCGGCTTCAACAGCAACGCCGGCACCGTCAGCAACAGCGCGGTCGGCATCGGCAACACCGCCCAGCAGCAGGTCAAGGCCATGCAGTTCGGCGCGCCGGGCGCCCTGTTCAACCAGAACCTCGGCACCGTCTCCAACCTCGCCGCCGGCATCGGCAACAAGGCCCAGCAGCAGGTCATCGGCATCCAGAAGTAAGGCTCCCCCGCCTCGCGTCCCTCCCTCCCCGAACCTCGCGGCCGGCAGACCTCTGCCGGCCGTCTTTTTTGCCGGCCGTCCTTTCGCGCGGCGCAGGAAACGGGTGGCCCGCCTTCGCGGCATCGGCGACGATCCCCGCGGCAGGATCGGGAGGGCATCATGGACGAGGAGGCGATGTGGAGCGCGGTGGCGCGCCGGGACCGCGACGGCGACGGGCGCTTCGTCTACGCGGTGCGCAGCACCGGAATCTATTGCCGGCCGTCCTGTCCATCGCGGCGGGCCAGGCGGGAGAACGTCGCCTTCCACCCGGACGCGGCGGCGGCGGAGGCGGCGGGCTTCCGCCCCTGCAAGCGCTGCCGCCCCAACGCGCCGCCGACGACGCTCACATGATTCCCAGCAGCCGGATCAGACCCAGCCCGATGGCGCCGAGCGCCGCCAGCGACAGCACCACCGCCGCGGTGACACGAAGCCCCGCCCGCGACAGCATCCGCACATCCACCCCGAGCCCCAGCGCGGCCATCGACAGCACCGTCAGGACGCCCGCCGCGGTCTGGCTGGCCGCCAGGGCGGCGTCCGGGATCAGCCCCGCCGCCCGCAACCCGGCCAGCGCCAGGAAACCCAGGATGAACCAGGGGACCAGCCGGCGCAGGGGCGGGCGGGTCCTGGAGTGCTCGTCCCCTTCCGGCTTCGCCATCAGGGCCAACCCCACCACCACCGGCCCCAGCATCAGCACGCGCAGCAGCTTCACCAGGGTCCCGACCTGGACGCTCAGCGCGCCGACCGGCGCCGTCGCCGCCAGGATCTGCGGCACCGCGTAAACGGTCAGCCCGGCGAACACGCCGTACTGCATGGGGCTGAGCCCAAGCAACGGCACCAGCAGCGGCAGGCCGAGCACCACCAGAACACCCAGCACCGCCGTGAAGGCGATGGCCGCCGCCACGTCGTCGCCGTGCGCCCCGATCACCGGCGCCGTCGCCGCGATGGCCGAATTGCCGCAGATTGAGTTGCCGCAGGCGACCAGCACCGCCATGCGCGGCGGCAATCCCAGCAGGCGGCCGATGCCGTAGCTGACCGCCAGAGCCAGGGCGACCACCCCGGCGATCCCCGCCACCAACCCCGGCCCGGCGGCCAGGATCGTCTGCGGATCGATGGAGGCGCCCAACAGCATCACCGCGACCTCCAGCAGCGTCTTGGCGCTGAAGTCCGTCCCCGCCTTCCAGCGCCGCCCCGGCGCCCAGACGCTGCGCAAGGCCACCCCGAGCAGAATCGCCAGGACCAGCCCCTCCAGCCAGGCCTGCCCGAAGACCCGCAGTTCCAGGCTTTGCAGGGCCAGCGCCGCGCCGCTCACGCCGGAGCAGAGCAGAACTCCCGGCAACAGGGTGCGCAGGGTCTGGCGGGGCGATGAAAGTGCAGGGGTCGGCATGGTGTCCTCGAATTCCGATGCCGGGAAGCTGCCCCCTCTGGACCGTTCGTTCCAACGGATTATAGTGGATGAATCGTTCGACTAAATCGAACGATTGCAACGGCGGGAACCGCATGACCCTCGAACAGCTCCGCATCTTCGTGGCGGTCGCGACGCAGCAGCATGTGACGCGGGCCGCCGCCGCCCTGAACCTGACGCAGTCGGCGGTCAGCGCCGCCGTCTCCAGCCTGGAGGCGCGGCACGCCGTCCGCCTGTTCGACCGGGTCGGCCGCCGCATCGAGCTGACCGAGGCCGGGCGCCTGTTCCTGAACGAGGCCGTCGCCGTGCTTGCCCGCGCCGAGGCGGCGGAGCGCATGCTGGCCGACCTGTCGGCGCTGAAGCGCGGGCGCATCGCCATCCACGCCAGCCAGACCATCACCGGCTACTGGCTGCCCGAACGGCTCGTGGCGTTCCACCGGCGCCATCCGGACGTCGACGTCGCGGTGAAGGCCGCCAACACCGCCCAGGTCGCCAAGGCCGTGCTGGACGGCGCCGCCGATCTGGGGTTGGTGGAAGGGGAGGTGACGGACCCGCTGCTCGACCAGGACCGTCTGCCCGGCGACCGTCTGCTGCTGCTGGTGGGCGACGGGCATCCCTGGCGCGGGCGGAGCGATCTGCCGATGGCGGAGTTGCACCGCTCCCCCTGGGTCCTGCGGGAAGCCGGGTCGGGCACCCGATCCGAGTTCGAGGAGGCGCTGCGCGGGCAGGGGAGGGCGCCGGAGGATTTGCCGGTGGCGCTGGAGCTGCCGTCGAACGAGGCGGTGCTGTCGGCGGTCATGGCCGGGGCGGGGGCCACCGCCCTGTCCGATCTGGTGGCGCGCGGCGCGCTGTTGGCCGGGCATCTGCACCGCGTGCCCTTCCCGCTGCCCGAACGGCCCTTCCGCCTGCTGCGCCACCGCGAGCGCGGGCTGAGCCACGCCGCCCGGACCTTCCGCGATCTTTTGCTGAATGAATAGGGCAGGGGAGGGGGTCAGACCACCTCGTCGAACTCGACCCTGGGAATGTCGATCCAGCTCTCCGGCTCGCCGGCGTCCTTGCGCCAGAAGATCACCGGCAGGTCGGCGTTCAGCACGCGGGCGATCGAGGCGCCGCGCGCCGTCATCAACTCCTTGTACTCCGAGGCCTCGACGATGCGCACGCCGTAGCCGGGGATGCGGTCGGCCTGGAGCACGGGGCCGAGCGCGTTCTTGAACTTGCGCAGGTCGTTGTCGGAGCCGACCCGCTTGCGCAGCGGCTCCAGCGCCATCCAGAAGGCGGTGCCGTGGCCCAGATGGGCGCGGGCGATCTCGTAGAGCCGCTTCTCGATGGGCTTCAGCGCGAAGTAGTCTTCCGAATAGGTCAGCAGGTTGTTGCCCAGCGCCGCGCGCACCACCCAGTTCGACAGCACCAGGGTCAGGCCGCGCACCTGCCGCTCCCCGTCCTTCTTGCCGCGGCGGTAGAGCAGCTTGTAGTCGGAAATCCAGGAGAAGGCGCCGCTCTCGCCCTCGCCCCCGGCCTCCAGGTTGGTCTTGATCTGGGTACCCTGCAGCCGTTCCAGCGCCCCTTCGATCTTGTCGTAGGCACTGCCGCCGGCAGTCTTGCCGACGATGCGCTGGAGATCGCTGGTGGTGAAATGGAGCTTCCCGACCTCCGGCCCCATCTTGCCCTCGGCCATCTTCTCGCGCAGCAGCGAGACGGCGTAGATCAGCACCGACTTGTCCCAGATCGTCGCAACGCCGACGTCGCGCGGCGCGCGCACCTCGATCTTCACCTTGCCGTCGTCGTAGGTGGGAAGGCTTTCCACCTTGTCCTTCGACAGGCCGAACAGCGAATAGGCCATCAGGGCCCGGTCGTTGTTCACGTCGCCGCGCAGCGGCGAATCCAGCCGCAGCGCCAGCTGGACCGGGCGGTCCAGCAGTTCGGCGTTCTCCTGGTCGGTCTTGTGGTCGTCCATGCACCCAATCTCCCCGGCCCCGCCGTTGGCGGTTCCGGTATTGATTCCCGATACGCCCCGCATGTTCCACAGCGCAGGCGCCAACGTCGCCATTCTGCCGAAAGATTCCTCACCGGCCGGAAACGACGCTGTGACCGTACAGACGAATGTCGTCGTTCTGCCAGTTCCCCCGGACGCTGTGCCCCGCTGGAGGGTCTCCCTGCCGAAAGCGTCCGCGTTCTGACGGTCCGGACTCCCGACAAGCCGCGAAACGGCGCTGAAAGGCTTGGATTCCCTGACTCTTTCCGGGCTCCGCAGGGTCCGGAGGCCGCCATGGGGGGAGCACATTGGCAGAACGGCGACACTCGGTTGCGCGAGTCGGAGTCCGATTCTCGGGCGATTCCCGGAGTCACCGATGGGCCACAGACCAGATTATTCGGCAGAACGGCGACATCCGGCGGACTCCGACGCTCCGCCCCCGTCCCCCGTGCGCCGGAATCTTTCGGCAGAACGGCGACGTTTTCCGCCCGGTTTCTCGGCAGAACGGCGACACCCGGACGGGGTCGGCCGCCGCTCCAAGGGGCTCAACACCTTGATTCCACTGATTCCTGGCCCTCGCATCGGCGCAACCGGAGCGATTCCGACGCACGCATTTGAATCGTGGACAGCCTGTCGGGGCCACGACAACATCTTGCGTAACGGGCTCACCGCAGCCCGAACCGATAGCTTTTGGACCAGGATTTTCGGCCGGAGTTTGTGGCCGGGATCTGTGGCCAGGAATTGTGGCTGGCGGCGTCGAACCGCCGCGACACGCCGAAGGGGGCGACGATGAGGTAAGGGAGGACACGACCTCCGGAAACACAAAGGGCACAGGTTTGGCGACCTGTGCCCTCGTGCACACCGAAGTGTCGGTAGCCGATGGAAGACCGGGAGAACCGGACCCCCGCATCAGCGGTTTGGCGACTTCATGATGCCAGGGTGGTTCCGGAAAACCAAGTGGAATCGCGGATTCCGCTGACGCTCCTACTTTGTCTTCCGCCGGAATCGAAGCGCTGGATCATGGGAAGACAATGACCCCGTACACGACCTTGTACCGGCGATGGATCGCTGCGCCCGGCGTCGGGACCGCGGAGATCGCGGTGCTCTCCGGCCTTTACGCGCGTGCGGACGCCGCCGGCGTCTGCACCGGGCTGGTCCAGGATGAACTGGCCGCCGAACTGGGGAAGAGCCGTCCCTGGCTGTCCGCCGTGCTGACGAAGCTGCAGGCCCCGGCCCTGTCCCTGGTGGAAGCCCGCCGCGAACGCGGTTTCCGCGGGATGGTCTATGCCCTGGTGGGCGCGCAGGACGCCGACTCTTCCGGTCGGCCCGTCGACACCACCGGTCAGCCGGCTGACGGACTCCTAAGGACTGGGAATCCCCTGAATCCTGATTCTCAAAACTCCTCCTCCTTCCGGGCGGGGGGGGCGGTTGGCTCTTCGAGCATCAAGACCCGGGACGCTCTGGCCGAGGATTGGCAGCCGGACGCCGCCGATCTGGCTTGGGCTATGGAAACCCGGCCGGAGGTCGATCCCGCCACGGTGACCCGCAAGTTCGTGTCCTGGTGCCGCAAAGCCAACGTCCGCAACGGCTACAGCCCGGCCGACCCGTCCGGCGCCTGGCGCAAATGGGTGGCCCGCGAACTGGTCGCCCCCGCCGCGGCCCCTGTCAGTGAAACGCCAGAAAGCACCGTCGTCCCCTTCGCCCCCGCATCCCGCCGCCCCACCAACCGGAGCGACCAGAATGACCGCCAGCCTGCCGAGCTTTCCCGTGAGCCTACCCGTCAGCGCCGCCCCGCAGACGCCGGACATGGCGTGGCTGCCCGCAACGCCGGCGTCCTCTCTGCCCTGCGCGATCGCCTCGCTCGCCCGGCTTGAGCGCGCCGACCTGCGTTTTGAGATCGCGGACCGCGCGCCCGACGAGATCGGGGCGCTGGCCGAGCGGGTTGAGGCCGCCCTCGAAACCGCCTGCCCGGCCATCGGCGTGGAAAATGTGCTGACCGGCATCGAGAAGCTGGCGGCCCGTTTCGGCCTGGAGCTTCCGGACGCCGACATGCTGGAGGCCGACATCCTCGAAATGGCCGGCTGGCCCGCCGAGGAATGGATCGCCGGGTTCCGCGGCGTCTGGTCCTCCTTCCGCTCGGGCTACCGGCGCTTCCCCACGGTCGGCGATTTCCGCGCCGCCGCTGGTCAGGCGGCGCGGACCGATGGAGCGGCCGCCCTGCGCCGGCTGGCCATGGCCCTGCGCCAGGAGCAGCAGCTCCGCGCCCGCGAGATCGCCCATCGCCGGTGGCAGAAGGAGATGGAAGCGGAAACCGCCCGCCGCCAAGAGGCCGCCGCCCTGGTCGCGCCGCCCGTGCCGCCGCGCCCGGCCCCGGTTTCCGCAGAAACCCCCATCCTGTCGGACGATGCGCAAATGGAACGGCCCCCCGTTCGTTCGGCAGACCAGACACCACCGACCACGCCGAAGAGCTTCGCAAGGGATCGAGTGCCCGAAGCACTTCATACCAGGGTATGTGAAGGCAAGGGATCGATCATTTTCAATAAGTATTCGCGTACGAAAAGTTCAATCCGAGAAACCAGACGCTTCCAAGACTGTGGAGTTGGTCCCAGCCGCCGATCTGAAGCTTGGCAGTCCCTTCATTATTCCAACAGAGCAGCGCCTATATAATCAGGATCACCCCATCGTTTCAGATTCCGGTGGCGAACCACGAAAGAGCGGAGCAAGATGCGATAATCCGTTCGTGTCCCCAATCTTTCGAATGGTCCGTCCATGCCGCTGAAGACGGTGTCCCGTCAGCAACCGATGACTCTGCGCGGGTACCTGCTGAGGCTTGTGCTCGTGACTCTGGTGCCGATGCTCCTGCTCGGCGGCATGCTCATCGGCTGGCTGGTGCAGCAGCAGCGGGAGGCTGTCGAGAACAACATGTCCGATACGGCGGAGGCGCTGGCCCTGATCGTGGACCGGGAGTTGGAGGCGACCATCGAGGCGCTGCGGGCGCTGTCGCGGACGGACGCCCTGGCCGCCGACGATACCGCCGGCTTCTACGAACGGGCGACGCTGGCGCTGACCCAGCATCCGTCCTGGACCAACATCGCTCTGGTCGACCCGTCGGGGCGGCAGTTCGTCAACACCGCGGTCCGGCTGGGTGTCCCGCTGCCGGATGTGCCCCAGCGCGACGCGCTGCGCCGGGTGACCGCGACCCGCCAGCCGGCGGTGTCCGATCTGGTGACCGCGACGGCGGCCGAGCGGCCGACGATCGCCGTGATGGTGCCGGTGCTGCGCGACGGCGGCCTGCGCTACGTCCTGTCGGCGGTGGTCGACCCGCAGACCTGGAGCACCCTGCTGGAGGGCTTCGAGACGCGGTCCGGCCTGATCGCCGTGATCATCGACGGCCGGGACCGCATCGCCGCCCGCTCGCGCGAGCATGCGGAGTATCTGGGTCGGTCGGTGCCCGACTGGTTCCTGGCGGTGCGCGGGACGGCTGACGCCGGCAACTACCGCGGAGCCACGCTGGACGGGGTGGAGATCATCGGCGCTTTTCACCGCACGAAGCGCGCCGACTGGACCCTCGCGGCCGCGACGCCGACGGAGGCCGTGCTCAACCCGCTGAACCGCACGGTGGTGCTGGCGTTGGGGCTCGGACTGGTCCTGCTGGCCGTGTCTCTGGCGTCGGCGGGGATCTTCGCGCGGCGGCTCGCCCACCCCGTCCGCGAATTGGCCGCCCACGGCGGCAGCCTGATGGAGGGGCGGGCCATCCGCTACGACGGTGGCGTTCCGGTGCGCGAGATCGACGACCTGCACCGCATCCTTGCCGAGGCCAGCGCCGCGCTGGTCGGCGCCAGCGAATCCGTGACCCATGCGGAGGCCCGTTACCGCGCCATCGTCGACACGGCGGTCGACGCCATCGTGGTCATCGACCGGGCCGGCACCCTGCACAGCTTCAACGGCGCCGCCGAACGCATCTTCGGCTACGCCGCGGAGGAGGTGATCGGCCGCAACGTCAGCATGCTGATGCCCGATCCCGACCGCAGCGCCCATGACGGCTATCTGCAGCGCTACCACCGCACCGGGGAGCGGCGCATCATCGGCATCGGGCGCGAGGTGACCGGCCAGCGCAAGGACGGGTCGGTGTTCCCGCTGGAGCTGTCGGTCGCCGAGTGGAAGGCCGACGGCGAGGCGCGCTTCACCGGCATCGTGCGCGACATCACCGCCCGCCGGACGGCGGCGGAGGCCCTGCTCGCCGCCAAGGAGGCGGCGGAGCAGGCGATGGAGCGCGCCCTGACCGCGGCGGACGAGGCCCGGCGGGAGAAGACCCGCGCCGAGAAGGCGGAGCGGGCGAAGACCCAGTTCCTGGCGGCGGCCAGCCACGACCTGCGCCAGCCCGTGCAGTCGCTCTATTTCTTCGCGCAGGTGCTGGGCGACAAGCTGCACGGCCATCCCGGCCATGAGCTGGTGGCCAGCATGGGCCATTCGCTGGACGCGCTGAAGCTCCTGCTCGACGGGATGCTCGACGTGTCGCGGCTCGACGCCGGGGCGGTGGAGCCCAGCGTCACCGAATGCGCGGTCGGGCCGCTGCTCGACCGGCTGGCCGCGGAATACGGGCCGCAGGCCGACGGGCAGGGGCTGCGGCTGCGGGTCGTGCCGACCTCGCTGTGGGCGCGCACCGACCCGATGCTGCTGGAGCGCATCCTGCGCAACCTGATCGAGAACGCGCTGCGCTACACCGAGCGGGGCGGTGTCGTGGTCGGCTGCCGGCGCCGCAACGGCGCGCTGCGCATCGCGGTGGCCGACAGCGGCATCGGCGTGCCGGAGGATCTGCAGCAGGCCGTCTTCGAGGAGTTCTTCCAGATCGGCAACCAGGAGCGCGACCGGGCCAAGGGGCTGGGCCTCGGCCTCGCCATCGTGAAGCGGCTGGCCGGGCTGCTCGGCCACACGGTGGCTTTGCGCTCGCGGCCCGGACGGGGCAGCGTCTTCTCGGTGGAGCTTCCCGCCGTGCGCGCCCGCGCCATCCTGCGCCGCAACGGGCCGGACCGCGCCAACGACGACGGGCAGGGGCTGGTGGTGGTCATCGACGACGAGGCCATCGTGCTGCTCAGCCTGCGCACCCTGCTGGAGCAATGGGGCTACGAGGTGGTGGCCGCCGTGTCGGCGGAGGAGGCGGTGGACCTGCTGCACGGGCTGGGCCGTCTGCCGGACCTCATCATCGCCGACTACCGGCTGCGCGAGGGGCGGACGGGGGTGGAGGCGATCCGCGACATCCACGGCGTCTGCGGCGTGCGCATCCCCGCCGTGGTGCTCACCGGCGACACCGCGCCCGAGCGAATCACCGAAATCCGCGGCGCCGGCTTCCGCCTCGTCCACAAGCCGATCACCCCGCACATCCTGCGCGAATTGCTGAAGCCCGCGGCCTGAGCCTGGACGGCTTGATCCCGGGGGCCTGATCGCGAAAGGCCGGTTTTTGACCCTGGCCGCCCCCCGGCCGGGTCTTTAGTTTTTCCGCCTCCTTGGGGAAGTGCCTCCTTGGGCAAGAGGGAGACGGGACATGAATTGGAGCAAGGGCCTGTGGCGGGGCTGGCTGGCCGCCGCCCTGCTGTGGGTGGCGGTGGTCGCCGCCTTCGCCGCCGCCGATCTGCACGGGCGCCATCCTTTCGCCGGTCTCTACGCCTATTCGGAGACGCGGGACGCCTTCCTGCCGCAGCACTACGCCGCCGACGAGGCGGTGGTGGAGGATGGGGTGAGGCGGGGCGTCGTGGCGCGGACGGACTTCCCCGACGGCACCAGCCTCGCCGCCCCGCCGGGCCTCGGCGAGGAGCGCGTGCGACGGATCGCCG
The DNA here is from genome assembly GCF_058780535.1 of Azospirillum sp. UENF 211521. NCBI lineage: Bacteria > Pseudomonadati > Pseudomonadota > Alphaproteobacteria > Rhodospirillales > Azospirillaceae > Azospirillum > Azospirillum sp. UENF 211521. The sequence continues at coordinate 1,970,083 of NZ_JBSNCF010000001.1, read as the reverse complement.
AGCGCTTCTGGGCGGAGCGCTGGACTCGCCGGGCGGAGGTTCTGTGGCCCTGGGGCCTGAGCGCCGCCGTTCCGCCGCTGCTGCTTCTGCTGTCCGGCGCGCTCGCCCTGTGGATCGCCCGCGGTTTCCGCAAGCCGGCCGCGCCTGCGGAGACGGAGCGGCAAGAGAAGGCGGTGCCGGAAACGGCGGCCGGCGAGGACGCACCGAAGGCGGCCTTCAACACGCGATCGGCCGGCGGGCTGCCGCCCTTCATCCGCTCGCTCGGTCCGGACCCCAAGCGCCGCCGCGTGCTGGGGGCGGGGCGGTGAAGGCGGCGCAAGACAAGCTCCCGCTTCGTTCGCGTGTCCATCGTCCAACATCGCGGTAACCCGCGGTGACGGGCAAGCATCCCTGACGGTCGGCATCCCGAAGGCGCAAAGGAACAGGAGCCCTGGCATTGGGTTGATGGTGGCGGAGCCGCGCCCGCGGGGCGTGGATGCTCTCCGAGGCTGCGCGTTTGTCCGTCCGTCCAGGCGTTCGGGCCGTTCACCACATCACGGCGGCGTGTGGCGCAAAGCGCCGCCAGCGTGCCAGACCAAGAGGAGACCTGGGTGTCGAAGCCGACCAAGACGGACAAGATCCTGACCGGAATTCCAGAATTCGACCTGGTCCTGAGGGGGGGCCTGCCGCGCGCGCGGCTTCATCTTCTGGAAGGCGCTCCGGGAACCGGCAAGACGACCATAGCGCTTCAATTCCTGCTCAAGGGCCTGCGCGACGGCAAGCGCGGCCTGTACGTGACCCTGTCGGAAACCGAGACGGAGCTGCGCGCCTCGGCCAAGAGCCACGGCTGGTCGCTCGACGGCATCGGCATCTTCGAACTCGTCCCTCTGGAGGCGCAGCTCGACCGCCAGCAGAGCGTGCTCTACCCGTCCGAGGTCGAGCTGGGTGAAACCATGCGCCTGATCACCGAGCGGATCGAGGCCGAGAAGCCGGATCTCGTGGTGATCGACTCCCTGTCGGAGCTGCGCCTGCTCGCCCAGGACCAGCTCCGCTACCGGCGGCAGATCCTGGCGCTGAAGCAGTTCCTGCAAGGGCGCCACTGCACCACGCTGGCGCTGGACGACCTGACCAGCCAGACCGGCTCCATGGAGCTGCACAGCCTGATGCACGGCGTGGTCAGCCTGGAGCAGATCGAGCGTTCCTACGGCGCGGCGCGGCGGCGGCTGCGGATCGCCAAGATGCGCGGGTCCGAATATCAGAGCGGCTGGCACGATTTCGCCATCACGCCGGGCAACGTGCTGATCTTCCCGAGCCTGATCGCCGACGAGCACAAGGCGGAGTTCGAGCCGACCGCCGTGTCGAGCAGCCTGAGCGGGCTGGACGAGCTGATGGGCGGTGGTCTGACACGCGGCACGACGACGATGCTCGTCGGCCCCTCGGGCGTCGGCAAGTCGTCCATCGCCCTGCAATATGTCGCGGCGGCGGTGCGCCGTGGCGAGCATGCCGCCTATTTCTCCTTCGACGAATCCTTCGAGACCCTGGCCTTGCGCAGCACCGCGCTCGGCATCGACATCGAGGAGGCGGTGCGCAAGGGCGAGCTGGGTTGGGAGCGCGCGAACCCGTCGCGCCTGTCGCCGGGCCAGTTCGTCTGGCAGGTCCGCCGCCAGGTGGAGGACCAGAAGGCGCGCGTCGTGGTGATCGACAGCCTGAACTCGTATCTCAGCACGATGCCGGAGGAACAGGCGCTCATCCTGCAGATGCACGAGCTGCTGACCTATCTGAACAACCAGGGCATCGTGACCATCCTGATCCTGGCCCAGCAGGGGATCGTCGGCGACATCCAGAACCCCGTGGACCTGTCCTTCATGAGCGACACGGTGGTCCTGCTGCGCTTCTTCGAGGCGGCGGGGGAGGTGCGCAAGGCGATCTCGGTGGTCAAGAAGCGCACCGGCGTCCATGAGCTGGCGATCCGCGAGTTCCGGCTGTTCCCCGACGGCATGCAGGTCGGCCCGCAGCTTCTGGAATTCCAGGGGGTGCTGACCGGCGTGCCCAGCTACAGCGGGTCGGCGGACCCGTTGTTGCGCGGGCGGAGCGAGACGGGCTGACCGCGGCGCATGGACGCCTCGTTCCTCCTGTTCGCACCGCACGGCCGGGACGCGGAGGTCATCCGCCTCGTGCTGGACGAGGTCGGCCTGATCACCGAGACCTGCGCCGATCTGCCCGCCCTGTGCGACGGCCTGACGAAGGACATCACGGCCCTGATCCTCTCCGAAGGCGCGCTGTTGCGGTCGGGGATGGAGCCGCTGGTCGCGTGCCTGGACGCCCAGCCGCCCTGGTCGGACCTTCCCGTCCTGGTGATCACGGCGCGCGGCAACCGGTCGGCCAGCAAGGCGCGGTGGGCGCAACTCCTGCGGCTCGGCAACGTCACGCTGCTGGACCCGCCCTTGCACGCCGAGGCCTTGCAGAGCGCGGCGCAGTCCGCGCTGCGCGCCCGCCTGCGCCAATACCGAACCCGCGCGCTGCTGGCCGACATCGAGCAGGCCAACGACGAGCTGGAAGGCCGGGTGGCGGAGCGTACCCGGTCCCTGCAGACCGAGATGCGGGAGCGCCGGAAGGCCGAGGAGGCGTTGCAGCAGGCGCAGAAGATGGAGGCGGTCGGCCAGCTCACCGGCGGCATCGCCCACGACTTCAACAACCTGCTGCAGGTCATGCTCGGCAACCTGCACCTGCTGCGGGGCGCGCTGTCCGCCGACGAACCGCTGCTGCGGCACGTCGCCATGGCCATCACGGCGGGCGACCGCGCCGCGGCGCTCACCCGGCATCTTCTGGCCTTCGCCCGGCGTCAGCCGCTGGCGCCGCGCAGCCTGGACCTGAACGCTCTGGCCACCGCGATGATCGGCCTGATCCAGCAATCCGTCGGCGAGTCGATCCGGGTGGAGACGGTGCTGGCCGACGGGCTCTGGCGGACCTGGGCGGACGCCAACCAGGTCGAAAGCGCTCTGCTCAACCTCGCCATCAACGCCCGCGACGCCATGCCGGACGGCGGGCGTCTCCGTGTCGAGACCAGCAACACCGTTCTGGACGAGACCGTCTCCGACGCGCAGGGCGACATCCTTCCCGGCCGCTATGTCCTGCTCCGCATCACCGACAGCGGAAGCGGCATGCCGCCGGACGTGCTGGAGCGGGCGTTCGAACCCTTCTTCACGACGAAGCCGATCGGCCAGGGCACCGGCCTCGGGCTGAGCCAGCTCTACGGCTTCGCCCGCCAATCGGGCGGGCACGCGGCCATCCGGTCGCAGCCCGGCCAGGGCACCACCGTCAGCCTGTACCTGCCGCAGCACGATGGGGTGGAGGGCGCCGACACGCCGTCCGATGCCGCGGAGGCGGAGCCGCAGGACCCGTCCCGCAACGATGAAACGATCCTGGTGGTCGAGGACGAGGCCCTCGTCCTGATGCTGTGGGTCGAGGCGCTGGAAGGGCAGGGCTACCACGTCCTGCAGGCCGCCGAACCCGAGGCGGCGGTCGCGATCCTGGAGTCCGACGCGGCGATCGACCTCCTGGTCACCGACGTCGGCCTGCCCGGCATGACCGGCCGCGATCTGGCGGCCCTGGCGCGGGACCTGCGCCCGGGGTTGAGGGTGCTGTTCGTGACCGGCTACGCGCATTACGCGGCTCTCGAACCGGACAGCCTGGGAACGGGCACGCGGATGCTCAGCAAGCCGGTCGGCGTGGACACGCTGCAGATCACGGTGCGTGGTCTGCTGGACGGGGATTCGGCCTGACGTTGCGGTGTCGAGGGAACGGCGGCAACTCGACAAGCTCCACGCACATCGCCTACAACCGGTCATCCGTCCTGTGGGTGGAATGGGAACCGGTTTGAACGGGGCAACGTCAGCACGGCCATCGGCCTCCCCTCTCCGTTTCGGGGAGCGGGACGGGGTGAGCGCGCATCGCGAGGAAGGCGGCGCCGCGCCTGCGATGCGTCCGCGTCCGTTCCGCTGGCGGTCCAGGCTGGCCGCGGCGATGGCCGCCGTCCTTCTGCTGATCCTGGTCCAGGTCCCAGGGCAGGCGGTCGCCATGCTCTCCGCCGGTCTGGCGCAGTCCTTCTGGGCGGCGTCGTTGTGCGGCCCGGACGGGGCCTCGGACCGGATGCCCGGCGCGCCCGACCAGCCCAAGCACGATCTGGAGCATTGCCTGGGCTGCCAGCTCGGCTGCGCGCCTCCGGCGATGCTCTCCCCGGCGGACGTCGGCGTTCCGCCGCCGCGCCTGTCCGGGGCGCTGGGCGCGTTTCCGCTCCGCACCCGCAAGCTCCGCCGCCGCAGCGTGTTCCGCCCGAACGCCCGTGCCCCGCCGATGACGCGTCCTGCCCTGTCCACCCGATCTCCAATGCATTCGCTTTTGCAGGACTTCGTCATCATGAAGAAGCACGCCCTCCTCCTCGCCGCGCTGGTCGCTCTGACCGCCGGTCCCGTCCTGGCCCATGGCTTCAAGGCCGGGCCGGTCGACATCGAGCATCCGTGGGCGCGGGCCACGGCGCCCTCGGCCCCGAACGGCTCGGCCTACATGGTGCTGAGCACCCACGGCCCGGACAGCGACCGCCTGCTGTCGGCCAGCACGCCGGTCGCCGACAAGGCGGAGCTGCACACCCACCTGATGGACAACGGCGTCATGAAGATGCGCCAGGTCGACGCCATCGAGGTATCGCCCGGCTCGCCGACCGCGCTGCAGCCCGGCGGCCTGCACGTCATGCTGTTCGGCCTGAAGCAGCCGCTCGCTCCGGGCAAGGCGTTCCCGCTGACCCTGACCTTCGAGAAGGCCGGGCCGGTCACCGTCCAGGTGGACGTGCAGAGCGCCGGCTCCGCCGCCCCGTCCCACGGCGGTGCCGGCGGGCCGCAGGCCGGCGGCACGCAGCACAAGCATTGATGGCGTTGCGCCGTGCCGGCCTGTTGTTCAGGGCTGGCGCGGCGCAACCGAGGGGCGGTGCTGGTGGTGGTCGGTACTGATATACCAGCATCGCATTTGACCGTCCGGCCCCTTGGGCGCAGGGTGTGGCGCGCCGGTCCGGCAGAAGGCCGGCGCGCCACAGGAAGGAACGCCCCGCCCGATGACCGCCACCGAAAAGGCTCTGGCCGCCAGCTCCTCCGGGCGGACGGGCATCGCCTGGATGCTGCTCACCACGCTTCTGTTCGTGACGCAGGACGCGACCCTGCGCGTCCTCGTGCAGACCTATCCCTTCGCGGAGGTTGCCTGGGCGCGCTTCGCGGTGCATCTGGCCATCGCCTTCGTCGTGGTGGCGGTGAACTCCCCCAGCCATCTGATCGCCAAGCGCCCTGGGATGCAGATCCTCCGCTCCACGCTGCTGGCCGTTCTGACGCTGCTGGCGGCGGTGTCGTACAAGATCCTGCCCTTCGTCGACGTGGCGGCCATCGCCAACGTGGCGCCGGTCCTGGTCGCCGTCCTGTCGGTCCCGCTCCTGAAGGAGAAGGTCGGCTGGCGGCGTTCCCTTGGGGTGCTCGGCGGCTTCATCGGGGCGATGATCATCATCGGCCCGGCCAGCCTCGTCTTCCAGTGGGCGATCCTGCTGCCGCTGGCCGCCGCGCTGTGCAACGCGCTCTACCAGATCGTCACGCGGCTGCTGCGCGGCGGCGATTCCACGCTGACGACCTTCTTCTACACCAGCATGGCCGGGACGGTGCTCTGCGGGCTGCTGCTGCCCTTCGGCTGGACGACGCCGGATCTGACGGGCGCGGCGCTGATGATCATGCTCGGCGCGCTGGGGGCGTGCAGCCATTACTGCCTGATCCGCGCCTATTCGGTGGCGGACGCGGCGACGGTGGCGCCCTTCGGCTACACGACGCTGATCTGGGCGGTGCTCTACGGCCTTCTGGTCTTCGGGGAGCCGCCCAGCGCCTCGACCCTCGCCGGTGGTCTGGTGATCGTCGCCGCCGGCATCTACATTTTCCATCGCGAGCAGGTGCGGGCGCGCGAGGCCGCGATCAAAGAGGCGGCGAAAAGCGCGGCGGAGGGACCCTGAGCGGTCTCCTTTTTCCTTATGAATTCCCTATGCCGGAGGCACGTACACAGGACGTTCAGGTACCCGAAATATCACGGGCCGCACGCGTCGAACTGTAACATGCTCCGCGTACCGTACGCCGGTCGGTGAGGGCCGGCGTTTTTTCAACCCACAAGCAACGAGAACAGCAATGAACGGACTGCCCAAGCAGACGTGGCGCTGCCGCGTTGCCGAACTGTTGAACGATCCCGTGGTCCAGGCCGTGTTGCGCCGGGACCGCCTGACCCACGAGCAGGTTCTGGCACAGCTCACCCCCATTGCCGAGCACCTGCGCCGCAACACCTCCCCCGAACGACCCGCAAGACGGCTTCCGCGCGAAGCCTACTGACCTTTCCAAAGAGAAAAGGCCGCCCGGTGGAACGGGCGGCCTTCTTCTTGAGTCCCGGCAGGATCAGCCGGCGATCTCGAACTTGATCCCCTGGGCCAGCGGCAGCGAGCGGGAGTAGTTCACCGTGGCCGTCTGGCGGCGCATGTAGGCCTTCCAGGCGTCGGAACCGGACTCGCGTCCGCCGCCCGTCTCCTTCTCGCCGCCGAAGGCGCCGCCGATTTCGGCACCCGACGGGCCGATGTTGACGTTGGCGATGCCGCAGTCGCTGCCGGACGCCGACAGGAAGCTCTCGGCCTCGCGGATGTCGGTGGTGAAGATGCAGGAGGACAGGCCCTGCGGCACCGCGTTCTGCAGCGAGATGGCCTCCTCCAGCGTCTCGTAGGTCAGGACGTAGAGGATCGGGGCGAAGGTCTCGTGGCGGACGATGTCGGTCTGGCCCGGCATCTCGACGATGGCCGGCTGCACGTACCAAGCGTCTTCGTACTGATCCGCCAGGGCGCGGCCACCGCCGGTCACCACGCCGCCGTCGGCCTTGGCCTGCTCTAGCGCGCGCTGCATGCCCTCATAGGCGCCCTTGTCGTTCAGCGGGCCGACCAGCACGCCGGACTCCAGCGGGTTGCCGATGGGAACGGAGGCATAGGCGGCCTTCAGGCGCGGCAGCAGCGTGTCGCGCACGTCCTTGTGGACGATCAGGCGGCGCAGCGTGGTGCAGCGTTGGCCGCAGGTGCCCACCGCCGAGAAGACGATGGCGCGCACCGCCATGTCGAGGTCGGCCGACGGCGCCACGATCATGGCGTTGTTGCCGCCCAGCTCCAGGATCGGACGGGCGAAGCGCTCGGCCACCTTCAGCGCGACCTCGCGGCCCATGCGGGTCGAGCCGGTGGCCGACACGATGGGGACCAGCGGGCTGGCGACCAGCGCCTCGCCGACGTCGCGGCCGCCGTTGACGACCTGCAGCAGGTCCGCCGGGGCGTCGCCGAAGCGGGCCACCGCGCGCTCGAAGATGCGCTGGCAGGCCAGCGCGGTCAGCGGGGTCTTCTCCGACGGCTTCCAGATCACCGGGTCGCCGCAGACCAGCGCCAGGGCGGCGTTCCACGCCCAGACCGCGACCGGGAAGTTGAAGGCGGAGATCACCGCGCAGGGGCCCATCGGGTGCCAGGTCTCGCGCATCGCGTGGCCCGGACGCTCCGACGCGATGGTCAGGCCGTAGAGCTGGCGGGACAGGCCGACCGCGAAGTCGCAGATGTCGATCATCTCCTGGACCTCGCCCAGTCCCTCCTGGACGATCTTGCCCATTTCCAGCGTGACGAGACGGCCCAGGTCCTCCTTGGCGTCGCGCAGCTCCTCGCCCAGCAGGCGGACCAGCTCGCCGCGGCGCGGCGCCGGGACGGAGCGCCACGCCTCGAAGGCGCGCTGGGCGCGGGCGGCCACCTCCGGGATCTCCGACGCCGGGGTGACCGGCGCCACGCCCAGCGGAGCGCCGTCGATGGGCGAGCGGACGGACAGGCCGGCCCCGTCGGCGGGAAGCTCAAGGCCGAGGCGGGAGAGAAGGTCGCGGTGCTGCATGGAAAAGGTCCTCGGTGTAAGGCAACCGGTGGAGGGGTGGCGCATGGCGGGAGGTCCGGCAAAAGCGCAACCCCCTCACCCTAACCCTCTCCCCAGGGGGGAGAGGGGACTTGGGGTTAGCGCTGGCGCCCGGCGGCGCGGATGTCGGACAGGCTGCGGTTCGGCGTCAGGGCCTCGGGGTCGAGCCTGACGTGCAGGATGGCCGGCCGGCCGGCGGCGCGGGCGCGCTCGAAGGCCGGGGCGAACTCCTCCGTCCGCTCCACCGTCTCGCCATGGCCGCCATAGGCGCGGGCGAGGGCCGCGAAGTCCGGGTTGGTCAGGGCGGTGCCGGACACGCGGCCCGGATAATCGCGCTCCTGGTGCATGCGGATGGTGCCGTACATGCCGTTGTCGATGACCAGCACGATGAGGTTGGCGCCCTCCTGCACGGCGGTGCCGAACTCCAGCCCGGTCATCTGGAAGCAGCCGTCGCCGGCGAAGCAGACGACGTCCCGCTCCGGGTGGAGCAGCTTGGCCGCGACGGCGGCGGGCAGGCCGTAGCCCATCGAGCCGCAGACCGGTGCGGCCTGGGTGGCGAAGCGGCGGAAGCGCCAGAAGCGGTGGATCCAGGTGGCGTAGTTGCCGGCGCCGTTGGTCAGGATGGCGTCGTCGGGCAGGGTGTCGCGCAGCCAGGACATGACGGCGCCCATCTGGACATCGCCGGGGATGGTGGCCGGCGGCTCGCTCCAGGCGGTGTAGGCGGCGTGCGCCGCCTCGGCCCGACCGGCCCAGGCGGGGGAGGCCGGCGCCTCCAGCCCGGCCACGGCGTCGAGGAAGCCCCCCGGCGTGGCGTTGATGGCAAGGTCGGGGTTGTAGACGCGGCCCAGCTCCTCCGCCCCCGGATGGACGTGGATCAGCGTCTTGCCGGTCTCCGGGATGCCGAGCAGCCCGTAGCTCTGCGACGGCACCTCCGAGAAGCGGCCGCTGAGCAGCAGGATCACGTCGGCGTCCTTCACCAGGGCGACCAGCTTCGGGTTGATGCCCAGCCCGATGTCGCCCGCGTAGTTCGGGTGCGTGTGGTCGAACAGCATCTGGCGGCGGAAGGTGACGGCCACCGGCAGCGCGAAGGTTTCGGCGAAGACGTGCAGCGAGGCCACCGCGTCCTCGGTCCAGCGGGAGCCGCCGGCAATGACCAGCGGGCGCTTGGCCCCGGCGAGCAGCCGCCCGACCTCGGCGACCTGGGCGGGGGTGGGGGCGCTGTCCACCGGCTGGGTCGGGCGGGCGGCGGCGACGTCCGCCGTCTCCACCAGCATGTCCTCCGGCAGCACCAGCACGACCGGGCCGGGGCGGCCGGCGAGCGCCGTGTGGAAGGCGCGGCTGACCATCTCCGGCACGCGGTCGGCGCTGTCGATCTCGGCGACCCATTTGGCCATGCCGCCGAACATGAGCGTGTAGTCGACCTCCTGGAAGGCGTCGCGCCCGCGCATGCCGCGCTCGATCTGGCCGATGAACAGGATCATCGGGGTGGAGTCCTGCTGCGCCACATGGACGCCCGGCGCGGCGTTGGTGGCGCCGGGGCCGCGGGTGACGAAGCAGATGCCCGGCCGGCCGGTCAGCTTGCCCTCGGCCTCCGCCATCATGGCCGCACCGCTCTCGTGGCGGGCGTTGATCGTGCGGATCGGGGAATCGTGCAGCGCGTCCAGCACGGCGAGGTAGCTTTCGCCCGGCACGCAGAACACGCGCTCGACGCCCTGCGCCTCCAGCGCCTCGACGATCAACTGGCCTCCGGTCTTGCCATTGGTCTGCATGGCGCGCTCGTTCCTCGGCTGGGCGTTCAAATCCTCCTCAATCTGGCGGCAGGCCCCGCCCCGCGCAACCGACTTTCTTTCCCCAGGTCATGAGCTATAGTCATGACCCATGGGTCTGCAACGCCGCCTTCTCCCCTCCATGAGCGCGCTCTCCGCCTTCGAGGCGGCGGCGCGCACCGGCAGCTTCACCGCCGCGGCGCAGGAGCTGGCGCTGACCCAGGGCGCCGTCAGCCGCCAGATCAAGGCGCTGGAGGATCAGCTCGGCGTTCCGCTGTTCGTGCGCCGCGACCAGCGCGTGACCCTGACCCCGGCCGGCGAATCCTACGCGGCGGAGGTGCGGGAGGCGCTGCACCGGGTGGGGGCGGCGACGCTGCGGGTCATGACCGCGCCGCAGGGCGGCGTGCTGAAGCTGGCCGTCCTGCCGACCTTCGGCACGCGCTGGCTGGTGCCGCGCCTGCCCGCCTTCCAGGCGGCGCATCCGCAGGTCATCATCCATTTCATGACGAAGATGGAGCCCTTCGACTTCCGGTCGGAGGATCTGGACGCCGCCATCCATTTCGGCGCCGCCGACTGGCCCGGCGCCGTCTGCGAGCGGCTGATGGAGGAGGAGGTCCTGCCGCTCTGCGCCCCCTCCTTCCTGGCCGCCCACCCGATCCGTGCGGCGGCGGACCTCGTGGCGCTGCCGCTGCTGCACACCACCAGTCGCCCGGAGGCGTGGCGGGACTGGTTCGCCGCCCAGGGCATCGAGCGGCACGAGGGCGCCGGCATGTTCTTCGAGCAGTTCTCCACCACCGCCCAGGCGGCGATCACCGGGCTGGGCGTGGCGCTGCTGCCGACCCTGCTGGTGCAGGCGGAATTGCGGGACGGGGCGCTGGTCCCGGCGCTCGACCGGCCCTACCGGAACCCGGACCGCGCCTATCACCTCGTCCACCCGCCGTCACGGGCGCGTCACCCGCCGCTGGTGGCGTTCCGGGAATGGCTGCTTGGGCAGTCCGTGAGCAACACCCGAAGCGCTTGAGAAGACAGCGAAAATCCACTCGTCCGCGAGCGGGGCGGGGGAATGGGCCGGGGCGGGGCGTCCTCGTCAGGGCAGACAGGCCCTCTCCGTATGACGTTTTTGCTGCAAATTCATGACGCCCGGCGTTAAGAGGAAACGGCAGAACCGACCGAGAGAACCGTTTCCATGCTGCTGCTGCGCGCCATCCGCTCCATGATGCCCAAGGAAGAGCGGGTCATTGAGCAATTCATCGAGCAGGCCCGGCACATCGTTGACGCCGCCGCCGCCCTGGAAGCCGTCATGCAGGCCGGTCCGGAGGAGCGCGCCGACCGCACCGCCACGCTGAAGCGGATCGAGAAGGACGCCGACCGCGTCGCCAAGGACGCCGGGCGTGGGCTGCACCGCGCCTTCATCACCCCCTTCGACCGGTCGGAGATCCAGGCGCTCATCAACGCGCTCGACGACTGCATCGACCTGATGGACGAGGTGCCGGGCCTCGCCGCGCTCTACGGCATCGAGACCTTCGACGACCGGATGATGCGCATGGCGGCGATCGGCCGCAAACAGGCGGCCCTGCTGTCCGAGGTCATGCCGCTCTTGACCAAGATCTCCGTCCACGCCGACCGCATCCTGCACATCTGCGGCCAGATCTCCGACCTGGAGGACGAAGCCGACGAGATCCTGCGCGACGCCATGAAGTCGCTGATCGCCGAGCGCCCGGAGATGATCGACTTCCTGGGCCGCCGCGAGGTCTACGAACTGCTGGAGGCCGTCACCGACCGCTGCGACGACGTGGGCGACCTCATCGAAGGCATCACCCTGGATCAGGCGTAAGGGCGGTTCTCGTTCACGGACGGGGAGCGACACCGCTCCCCGCTCACATACCGGCTCAGATCTCGACTCAAACCTGGGCCATGCCGCCATCGGCGAACAGTTCCACGCCGTTGACGAAGCTGCTGTCGTCGGACGCCAGGAAGACGGCGGCCTTGGCGATTTCGTCGGGATCGCCGACGCGGCCCAGCGGCACCTGCGCCGCCAGATAATCCACCAAGCCCTGCTGCTGCGCCGCGTCCGGACCGGCCAGCTCGACCAGACCCGGCGTGCGGATCGGGCCGGGGCTGAGCGTGTTGACGCGGATGCCGCGCTCCTTCAGATCGAGGATCCAGCTGCGGGCGAAGTTGCGCACCGCCGCCTTGCTGGCGCTGTAGACGCTGAAGGCCGCCGTGCCCATGCTGCCGGCGGTGGACCCGGCGAGGATCACCGACGCGCCCCGGCCGAGCAGGGGCAGCGCCTTCTGCACGGTGAACAGCACGCCCTTCACATTGCGGTTGAAGGTGTCCTCGTACTGCTCCTCGGTGATGGCGCCCAGCGGCAGCATGCCGCCACCGCCGGCGTTGGCGTACAGCACGTCGAGACGGCCCGCCTCGCTTTGGATCTGCGCATAGAGCCGGTCGAGATCGGCCAGATTGGAGGAGTCGGCCTGCACCCCCGTCGCCGTTCCGCCGGCGGCGCGGATCGCCGCGACCGCGGCCTCCAGTTCGGACGGGCGGCGGCCGGTGAGATAGATGGTCGCACCTTCGGCGGCGAAGCGCTTGGCCGCGGCGAGGCCGATGCCGCTGGTGGCGCCGGTGACGAGGGCGATCTTGCCGTCGAGCTTGCGTGACATCGGAAGTCTCCTTGGGACTGGAGTGTTCGCTGGAGACAAAGCTATCGACGGCGGACACACATCGAAATAGAAACGACTGAAAATCATCGTTGCAGGATTGGCGATGTCGAAGCTGCCGGATTTCGAAGGGCTGGCGATGTTCGCCAAGGTGGTGGAGGAGCGTTCCTTCGCCGGTGCGGCCCGCGCCATGGGCGTGTCGGTCGCCACGGTGTCGCGCGCGGTCGGCCGGCTGGAGGAACGGTTGGGCGGGCGGCTGTTCAACCGCAGCTCCCGCCGGCTGGCCTTGACCGATTTCGGCTATTCCCTGGCCGAGCGCGCGATGCGCCTCTATGACGAGGCGGAGGCGGCCGAGAACGCGGCGCGCGAGCTGTCCAGCCGCCCGCGCGGCCTGATCCGTCTGGCGGTGCCGATGTCGTTCGGGTTGCGCTGGGTGGCGCCCCTGCTGCCGGACTTCTTCCGTCTCTATCCGGAGATTTCCATCGACCTGCATCTGAGCGACGCGACCGTCGATCTGGTGGGGGAGGGCTTCGACGCCGCGCTGCGGATCGCCGTGCTGCCGGACAGCTCGCTGATCGCCCGGCGGCTGTGCGCCATCGCTCCCGTCGTCCTTGCCGCCCCCGGCTACATCGCCCGCCATGGCCTGCCCCGGCATCCCCGTGATCTGAAGAACCACCATTGCCTGGGCTACGCCTACCGGCGGCGCCAGGACATCTGGCATTTCACCAACGGCGCCGGCGAGGAGGAGAGCGTGACGCCGTCCGGTCCGCTGCGCGTCACCAACGCCGACGCCCTGGTGCCGATGCTGCTGGAGGGGCTGGCGATCGCCGAACTGCCGGAGTTCATGGCCGCGGAGCATCTGGCGCGCGGGCGGCTGACCGCCATCCTGACCGACTGGTCGCTGCCGAAAGGCGGGCTCTACTTCGTCACCCCGTCGGCCCGCACGCGCCCGGCGAAGGTCGGGGCGCTGGCCGACTTCCTGGTCGAGCGCCTGTCCGAGCCGGGGTGGCGGCGGTCCATCGACGCGGGCAAGGCCTAACACGTTCCGGTTATGGTTAACGGTACATAAACCAATTCACGGCTAATTTCGAAGCATCGCCGCTCCGATCCCGAGAGATTGCCGCCGTGAAGCTGCGCCTCGTCACCGCCGCCGCCCTTTGCGCCTTCCTCGCGATCCCGGGGGCCATGACCACCGGACGGACCGCGCAGGCCGCGGGCGACCCCGCCCCCTACGGCCACAGCACGGAGGCGGAGGAGGTCGACCGCTTCGTCCGGGCGCTGCGGACCATCCGCGGCCAGTATGTCGAGCCGCTGACCGACCACGAGCTGGTGGACATCGCCATCAAGGCCATGGCCGGGCGGGACCGCTACTCCGCCTATCTCGACGACGGCGAATACCGGCAATTGCAGGCGTCGAACGACGGCGCCTTCGCCGGGCTGGGCATCCGCTACGAGGCCCACGGCACCCGCGTCCGCATCGCCGAGACGGTGCCCGACTCCCCCGCCGAGGCCGCCGGGCTGCGCTCCGGCGACCTGATCCTGGCGGTGGACCAGCAGCCGGTGGGCGGGGCGGAACTGGCGACCGTCAAACAGATGCTGAGTGGGCCGGAGGGGGCGGCGGTGTCGCTGACCGTCCTGCGCGCCGGGACGCCGGACCCCTTCGAGGTCAGCGTGGTCCGCGCCAAGCTGCGCGTCCCCTCGGTCCGGCTGGGCGCCGTCGGGACGGTGGGCTACATCCGCATCGCCCGTTTCGACCGCCAGACCGCAACCGGGGTCAGCACGGCCATCCGCTCGCTGCGCGAGCGCATCGGGCCGGACATCGGCGGTTTCATCATCGATGTGCGCGACAATCCCGGCGGGCTGGTGCAGGCAAGCGTCCGCGTCGCCGACGCTTTCCTCGACAAGGGAACGATCCTGACCGCCCGCGGCCCCGGTCACGGGGCGGACAAGACCTACACCGCCACCCCCGGCGACGAGACGGACGGCCTGCCGCTGGTGGTGCTGGTCAACGGGCGCTCCGCCTCCGCCGCCGAGATCCTGACCGGGGCGCTGAAGGACCACCGGCGCGCGACGGTGATCGGCACGACGACCTTCGGCAAGGGGATCATCCAGAGCGTCATCCCCTTCGACAGCGGGGCGCTGAAGCTGACCACGGCGCGCTATTACACACCGTCGGGCCAGTCCATCCACCAGATCGGCATCCAGCCCGACGAGACCATCGCCGAGCCGGCCGCCGCGGAGGACGGGTCGTCCGTCCCGGCATCCGGGGGGATTCCCAACGCGGCCAACGATCAGGTCTTCGCCCGCGCGCTGTCCATTCTTCGTCCCCCGTCCACTCTTCATCCCCAGTCAGCGGGGCTCCGCTGACGGATCAGAAGATCACCTCGCCGGCCAGCAGGGCGAGGACCAGGAAGACCAGGAAGATGATCAGCGCGATTCCGAAGAGGATCTTCGCGACTCCCGCGGTGGCCGACGACACGTTGGTGAAGCCGAGCGCACCGGCGACCAGAGACACCACGAAAAAGATCAACGCCCATTTCAGCATGGACCGCTCCTGCGTTTCCCGAAACCCGCCGGTCCGTCCGGCAGGGTAGGAACCTCGCGAACCGCCGCGGGTTCCCGCGGCGGCCGGTCCGCCCCTCCCTATTCGTCAGGGTCCGGAATTCCGCAGGATGGCCGTTCCGTTGCGGATTACCACCCGGTGCCGGAGCGGTTCGGCAGCGATTGGCGCGTCATGCCCTGGTCCATGCCGGACTCGTTGGGCGACCGCGTGCGGCTTTGCGGCTCGCTCACGCCCGACCCGCCGTAAGAACCACCGTTATAGGGACCGGGGCTGGAGCTGGTGGCGTTCGGGTTGACGTTGGGCTCGTCCACGCCCTGGCTGCCGGACGTGCCGCCGCCCGTCAGGCCGCTGCCGGAGCCGCCGCTGTTCATCCCGCTGCTGTTCGTGCCGCCGTCCATGCCCGAACAGGCGGCCAGAAGCATCGCGGCCGACGCCGCGATCATCAGATTGCGCATGACGCACTCCCTACGCTGATGTCTTGAAGGTCCAGCCCTTCTCAACGGACCCGGTCCGGGAGGGTTCCGGTTTCGAAAGCCCGGACACCCGTGGGCGACTCAGCGTCCGGCGGCTTGGCGGCGGAGGGCCTTCAGTTCGTCGAACCGCGCGGTGACGTC
This sequence comes from Azospirillum sp. UENF 211521, assembly GCF_058780535.1. Lineage (NCBI taxonomy): Bacteria > Pseudomonadati > Pseudomonadota > Alphaproteobacteria > Rhodospirillales > Azospirillaceae > Azospirillum > Azospirillum sp. UENF 211521. Next base: position 1,954,513 of record NZ_JBSNCF010000001.1, on the reverse strand, counting down.
GCGCATGATCGCCGCCATCCCCAGCATCGCGCCGTCCGCGTCCTTCAGCGGCACGATGGTGAACTCCACCGAGATGCGGGTTCCGTCCTTGCGCGTCGCCGGCACTGACAGAAGATCGCCGCTGCCGTAACGGCTCTCGCCCGTCTTCATCACCTGATCGTAGCCGTCCCAATGGCGCTGGCGCTGGCGGTCGGGAATGATGATGTCCAGCGACTGGCCGAGCGCCTCGTCGGCGGTAAAGCCGAACACGCGCTCGGCCCCCGCGTTCCAGAAACGGATGATGCCCGCGCGGTCGGAATAGGCGATGGCCTCGGCCGGGCTGTTCAGCAGCGCCAGCCCCAACTGTTGCAGATCGTTCTCGGTCATAGGTTCCCCCCTCGTTTCTGTGTTGCGGTCAAATGTCCAGAACCAGGCGTGCGCTGCGTGCGCGCGACACGCAGATCATCATCGTCTTTCCGGCGGCGCGTTCGGCGTCGGACAGGACGCTGTCGCGATGGTCGGGCTGCCCCTCCAGCACCGCCGTCTCGCAGGTGCCGCAGATGCCCTGCTCACACGACGAGGCGACCGCGACGCCGGCGGCGTCGAGCGCGTCCAGCACGCTGACCCCCTCCTTCACCGCGACGGTCACGCCGGAGCGGGCGCAGACGACCTCGAAGCGATCGTCCGGGGCCGAGTCACGCCCGGCATCCGCGCGCGGCGTGAACCACTCGAAGCGCACGTCCTGCGACGGCCGCGCCGCGTCCGCGACCGCGTCCATCAGGCGCTGCGGGCCGCAGCAGTAGACGAGGGTGTTGTCGGGCGTCGCCGCGAGCAGATCGGCCACGGCCAGCCGTCGGCCTTCGTCCGCGGCGTGGAGCACCACGTCGCCGTTGCCCAGTTCGCGAAGCTCTGTGAGGAACGGCGCCTCGGCCGCGCTGCGCACGCAGTAATGCAGGACCCAGTCGGCGTCCCGGTGCGACGCCGCGCGGATCATCGGCAGCAGGGGCGTGATGCCGATGCCCCCGGCGATGAACAAATAGCGCGGGGCGGCGTCGAAGCGGAAATTGTTGTGCGGCGGAGCGACGGTGACGGCGGTGCCGAGCCGCAATTCCCCATGGATGAAGCGCGATCCCCGCCCGCCCGGCTGATTGAGCACGGCGATCCAGTAGGCTGAGCGGTCCGCCGGGTCGCCGCACAGCGAGTAGGAGCGCACCGCCCCGTCCGGCAGATGCACGTCGATGTGCGCGCCCGGCTCGTAGGGCGGCAGGTCTTCGCCGTCCGGGTCGCGAAGCTCCACCAGCAGCACCTGCGGTGTGACGCGCGCCATATGATGGACGCGCATCGACCGCGTCGTTGCCGGCGACCGCTGCGCATTCTCCCTTTGACCGCTTGTCGTCATTCTTTCGCCCGTCCGGGTGGTTGCTCCATCCTGCACCCCGGCCTGCCTTCGGACGCCCGGACTGATCGGGGTATCGCTGGCATGCCAGATACATTACGGCCACTCTAAAACCTCAACTTAACTTGAGGTCAAGGGCTAAGAACGTCCCGCGGTTCGGGGAACCGTCCCGGCTCCGCTCGGTTGCCGATGGATCGAGCGACTTCATCACGACCGTTTGCGACGGAGACTCCCTCATGGCGAGCACGGCTTCCGACATCCTGGTGGATGTTCTGGTGGATTGGGGTGTGGACACGATCTTCGGCATGCCCGGCGACGGCATCAACGGTATCGTCGAGGCGCTGCGCCGCCGCCAGGACGAGATCCGCTTCATCCAGGTCCGCCACGAGGAGGCGGCGGCCTTCGCCGCCTGCGGCTACGCCAAGTTCACCGGGCGGCTGGGCGTGTGCATCGCCACCTCCGGCCCCGGCGGGCTGCATCTGCTGAACGGTCTCTACGACGCCAAGCTCGACCATCAGCCGGTGCTGGCGATCACCGGGCTGCAATACCACGACCTCGTCGGCACCTACACCCAGCAGGACGTGGAGCTGGACAAGGTGTTCCAGGACGTCGCGCTCTACAACCAGCGCATCATGGGGGCGGCGCACGTCCGCAACATCGCCAACCTCGCCTGCCGCACCGCGCTCGCCCACCGCGGCGTGTCGCACATCACCATCCCCGTCGATTTGCAGGAGCAGGGCATCGGCGCCGACATGCGGGCGCCGCGCAACGTGAAGGGCCACAACACCGCCCTGTTCGCCCCCCAGCTTCCCGTCCCGTCGGAGGCGCAGACCCGCCGCGCCGTGGAGATCCTCGACGCCGGCAAGCGTGTCGTGATCCTGGCCGGCCAGGGCGCGCTGCGGGCGACCGACCAGCTCGAGCGGCTGGCCGACAAGCTCGGGGCGGTGATCGTCAAGGCGCTGCTGGGCAAGGCTGCGGTGCCGGACGACAGCCCCTTCACGACGGGGCAGGTCGGGCTGCTCGGCACCGCCCCCTCGCAGGAGGCGCTCGAGACCTGCGACACGCTGCTGATCGCCGGCTCGACCTTCCCCTACATCGAGTATTACCCGAAGCCGGGGCAGGCCCGCGCCATCCAGATCGACATCGACGCGGCGCGCATCGGCCTGCGCTATCCGGTGGAGGCCGGGCTGGTCGGCGACTGCGGGCTGGCGCTGGACATCCTGACCGAGCGGGTGCGGCGGCACGAGGACCGCTCCTTCCTGAAGACGGCGCAGGCGGGCAAGGCGGAGTGGATGAAATTGATGGAGGAGCGCGGCACCCGCCCCGACCTGCCGATGAAGCCGCAGGTCGTCGCGTGGGAGCTGGGCAAGCGCCTGTCCGACACGGCCATCGTCGCCTGCGACAGCGGCACCATCGCCACCTGGTGGGCGCGGCAGATTCCGGCGCGGCGCGGCCAGATGCACTCCCTGTCCGGCAATCTCGCCACCATGGCGCCGGGTGTCCCCTACGCCATCGCGGCGCAGCTCGCCCACCCCGAACGGCAGGTGATCGCCTATGTCGGGGACGGCGGCTTTTCCATGCTGATGGCCGACTTCGCCACGGCGGTGAAGTACAAGCTGCCGATCAAGGTCATCATCAACAACAACAACTCGCTCGGCCAGATCAAGTGGGAGCAGATCGCCATGCTCGGCAATCCCGAGTATGTCTGCGACCTCCAGCCCATCGACTTCGCCAAGGTGGCCGAGGCCTGCGGCGGCCGGGGTTTCACCGTCACCGACCCGAAGGATTGCGGCGCCATGCTGGACGCCGCACTCGCCCATCCCGGACCGGTGGTGGTGGATTGCCTCGTCGACACCAACGAGCCGCCGATGCCGCCGAAGGTCCAGGCCAAGCAGGCTCTGCACTTCACCGAGGCGCTGGCCCGCGGCACCCCCGACGCCCTGAAGATCGCCGCCACCGTCTTCAAGGGCCGCGCCCGCGAGGTGATCTGAGGAAAGACCCGGTTGGAACGGGGCGCCCGCTCAGGCGGCGCGCCCCGCCCCCGGCTGGACGCCCTGCTGCGATCCCTGCTGGGGCGCCGCGTCGGTCATCGCGTAGTTGCGCCCGAAGCGGTTGGCGATGAAGTCGGCGTAGCGCACCTCCTCCTGCTTCACGAAGCCCCGCTGCGGCAGCGTGCCGTCGGCCAGCAGGTCGAGCACGGCGCACATGCCCGACGCGGTGGTGATCTGGATGCCGTTGTAGAAGGTGCCGCCGATCTCCCGCCCGTAGATCTTGTTGGCGTAGGTTTCCTGGAGCAGCCGCCCCCGCTTCGTCCCGGTCACCGTCACGAAGATCAGCACGACGTCCTGGAGGGTTGCCGGGATCGAATGCTCCAGGATGTCCTTCAGCAGCTCCCGCCGGCTGCCCAGCCGCAGGTCGTGCAGCAGCGCCTTCATCAGGTCGCGGTGCCCCGGATAGCGGACGGAGCGGTAGTTGAGCGTCCGCACCTTGCCCGCCAGCGTCTCGCACAGCGTGCCCAGCCCGCCCGAGGTGTTGAACGCCTCGTACAGCACGCCGTCGAGGGAGAACTCCTCGCGCTCCTCCAGCGGCGGGACGGAGACGAGGCGGCCTTCGACGATGGCCTCGCAGGGCTCCAGATACTCGTTTATGACGCCCTCGGTGCTCCAGGTCAGGTTGTAGTTCAGGGCGTTGGATGGGTATTTGGGCAGCGCGCCGACGCGCATCCGCACCGTGTCCAGCGTGTCGAAGCGCGAGGCCACGTCGTTGGCGACGATGGAGATGAAGCCCGGCGCCAGCCCGCATTGCGGGATGAAGGCCGAACGCGCGCCGTCCGCCAGCTCCTTGACGCGCCGCGTGCTCGCCACGTCCTCCGTCAGGTCGAGGTAGTGGGTGCCGGCGTCCCGCGCCGCCTCCGCCACGCCGACGGTCAGGTGGTAGGGCAGAGCGCTCAGCACCGCGAACTTGCCGCGCATCGCCTCGGCGAGGCCGGCGGGGTCGGCGGCGTCGACCACGCGTGTCTCCATCCGCGGGTGGGCGGGCAGCCGCTCCAGCGCGTCCACCGAACGGTCGGCGACGGTCACCCGGTAATCGCCCGTGGCCTTCAGGAAGTCGCCGATGGTCTCGCCGATCTTGCCGCCGCCCATCAGAAGAATGTCGCGCATCGTCCCGTACCCCCTGCTGTCTGGTTTGCCGCTTTCTGGTTCGCGGCGTTATGACGCAATCTTGACCGGACGGCCTGTCGATATGCAGGCTGCAGGGTGCCGAAACGCCCGACTATGCTCGGCGGATTGACGGAAAGGCCGGCGATATGATGGACGAGCTGGATCAGCGGCTTCTCGACGCGCTTCAGGACAACGCACGGGAGCCCACCGCCGCGCTGGCCCGCCGCCTGCGCGTGTCGCGCAGCACGGTGCAGAGCCGCATCCAGCGGCTGGAGGAGCGCGGGGTGATCGCCGGCTACACGGTGCGGCTGTCGGACGAGACGGCGCGCCGGATGATCCGCGCCCACGTCTCCCTCAACCTGTCGCCCAAGCTGACCGCCGCCGTGGTCCAGGCGCTGAAGCGGATTCCGGAGGTGCGGGCGCTCCACGCCATCAGCGGCGCGCACGACCTGATCGCCGTGGTGCGGACCGGAACGATGGAGGAGATGGACGCGCTGATCGACCGCATCGGCGCCATCGACGGCATTGAGCGGACGACCTCGTCGATCATCATGGCGACGAAGTTCGAGCGGTGAGAAAAGGGCTGTTCGCCTTTCGTGTTTGGAAAGCAAAAAGGGTGCGAACACACCGCACGGCGCGTTCGTCCGTTTCCAAGCCCCGTCGAGGTCGGCCCCCTCAGGCTTGTGCTTCGCCGCGCCTCTCCTGCATCGTGCGTTGCGGTTGGAGACAAGGGATGAGAGCACGATGGCTGTTCAGTTCGAACGGGTAACACCGATTTTGCCGGTCCGCGACGTGCGCGCAGCGCTCGCCCATTACCGGCGTCTTGGCTTCGAGGCGTCCGCCTACAATGATTCGGATGAGGACCCCATTTACGGCTTTCTTGCCTGGGGCGACGTGAGCCTTCACGTGGCGCGGGTTCCCGACCTGGAACCGGCACGCTCAACGGCGGCCTGCTATCTCTACGTCAACGACGCCGACGCGTTGTATGCGGCGTGGCAAGCCGCCGAAGTCGATGGTCGTCTGACCGCCCTTGCCGACACGCCCTATGGCCTGCGCGAGTTTGCCCACATCGATCCGGACGGCAATCTGCTGCGGATCGGCGCGCCCATGACTCCGAACCCCACATAAGGTTGCAGCCGGGGCTCTGCTTCGCGGAGGGTCGGATCAACCGCGGCATGCGAACAGCCGAAAAAAGAAAGCCCCTCTCCCTGGATGGGAAGAGGGGCTTCTTTCCGGGGTGACGGCGCTTACACCATGCCCGAGCGGGTGAAGGGCAGGTGGTGCAGGCGCTTGCCGGTGGCGGCGAAGACCGCGTTGGCGACCGCCGGGGCGGCGGTCGGCACGCCGGGCTCGCCGACGCCGGTCGGACGGGCGGCGGAGGGGAGGATGTGCACCTCGACCGGCGGCATCTCCGAATTGCGGAGCGGCTGGTAGGTGTCGAAGTTGCTCTGGTCCACCAGCCCGCCGGTCAGCGTGATCTCGTCGCGCAGCGCGTGGCCGATGGCCCAGCCGGTGCCGCCGGAGATCTGCGCCTCGACGATGTTGGGATTCACGACCTGCCCGCAATCCACCGCGCAGACCACGCGGTCGATGGTGATGCGGCCCTTGTCGTCCACCGAGACCTCGGCGACGTGGGCGACGAAGCTGCTGAAGCTCTCATGCACGGCGATGCCGCGGCCCTTGCCCTTGGGCAGGGGTTGGCCCCAGCCGGCCTTCTCGGCCGCCAGCTTCAGCACGCCCTGGAGGCGCGGGTGGTCCTTCAGCATCTCCAGCCGGAAGGCCACCGGGTCCTTGCCCGCCGCCGCCGCCAGTTCGTCGATCATCACCTCCTTGGCGTAGGCGGTGTGGGTGTGGCCGACCGAGCGCCACCACAGGGTGGTTACCGGGGATTTCGGCGACTGCAGATCGACGTACAGGTTCGGCACGGCGTAGGCCATGTCCGAGGAGCCTTCGACCGAGGTCGCGTCCACGCCGTTCTTGACCATGACGGCTTCGAACGGCGTGCCCTCCATGAAGCTCTGCCCGACGATCTTCTGCCGCCACGCCACCAGCGTGCCGGAGGCGTCGAGGCCGGCCTTCACCTTGTGCAGGAACAGCGGGCGGTAGCGGCCGCCGTGGATGTCGTCCTCGCGTGTCCACACCAGATGGACCGGCGCCTTGCCATAGGCCTTGGCGATGGACACCGCCTCGGCGATGTAGTCGGCGTCGGTCGTGGCGCGGCGGCCGAAGCTGCCGCCCGCCCAGACGGTGTTGATGACCACCTGCTCCGGCTTGCAGCCCAGCATGGCGGCAACGACCTTCTGCTCGACCCCCTGGAACTGCGAGCCGGCCCAGATGGTGCAGCCGCCGTCGGGAGTCAGCTCGACGGTCGCGTTCAGCGGCTCCATCGGGGCGTGGGCGAGGTACGGGAAGACGAACTCCGCCTCCACCACCTTGGCGGCGCCGGCCAGCGCCTTCGCGGCGTCGCCGGTGTCGGTGGCCACGTTGCCCGGCTGGTCGGCCAGCTTGCGGTAGTCGGCGATCATCTCGTCGGTGCCGCGCATCTCCGCCTTGGCGTCGTCCCACTCCACCGTCAGCGCCTCACGGCCCTTCATGGCGGCCCAGGTGTTCTTGGCGACGACCGCGACGCCCCTCGGCACGGTCAGCACCTCCAGCACGCCCGGCACCTGCTTGGCCGCGGCGGCGTCCACCGACTTCACCGTGCCGCCGAAGCGGGGGGAGCGGGCCATCACCGCCGTCACCTGGCCGGGGCGGCGGATGTCCATGGCGAAGATCGCCGTGCCGTCGGTCTTGGACACATGGTCCAGCCGGTGCAGCGACGGGTTGCCGATCAGCGTGTAGTCCTTGGCGTCCTTCAGCGCGACGTTCTGCGGGACGGGCAGCTTCGCCGCGTCCTCCGCCAGTTCGCCGAAGCGGGCGCTGCGGTTCGAGGCGGCGTGGCGGACGACGCCCTTCTCCACCGTGACGGAGGAGGCCGGAACCGACCAGCGCGCCGCGGCGGTGGCGACCAGCATGGCGCGGGCGGCGGCGCCGGCCATGCGCAGCTCGTCCCAGCTGTTGGCGACGGCGGTGGAGCCGCCGGTGCCCTGGATGCCGAAGAAGTGGTTGGCGTAGAGCGCGCCGTCCGCCGGGGCGAAGGCGCCGCGCATCTGCGCCCAGTCGGCGTCAAGCTCCTCCGCGACGATGGTGGTCAGGCCGGTCATGATGCCCTGGCCCTTGTCCAGATGCTTGACCAGCACGGTGACCGTGTCGTCGGCGGCGATGCGGATGAAGGCCTGCGGGCGCGGGTCCGCCGGGCCGACCACCTTGGGGGCGGCGGCCTCGCTGGCGAAGCCGGTCCGGGGGAGCATGGCGCCGAGAACCAGGGCGCCGCCGGCCCCCTTGAGGAAGCCGCGGCGCGAGGGCGCGGCGACATCGGCCGCCGCCTGCTTGATGAGCTGGTTCAGCATGGCTCAGGCCCCCATCGCCTTGGCGGCGTCCTTGATGGCCGCGCGGATGCGCGGGTAGGTGGCACAGCGGCAGACGTTGCCGTCCATGGCCGCGTCGATGTCGTCGTCCGTGGGGTTGCGGTTGTCGGTCAGCAGGGCCACGGCGCTCATGATCTGGCCGGACTGGCAGTAGCCGCACTGCACCACGTCCAGCTTCTGCCACGCGGCCTGGACGGCCTGCGCGACCGTGCCGGACACGCCCTCGATCGTGGTGATCTTGGTGCCGGCGGCGGATTCCGCCGGGGTCTGGCAGGCGCGGATCGGCGTGCCGTCCATATGGACGGTGCAGGCGCCGCACTGGGCGATGCCGCAGCCGAACTTGGTGCCGGTCAGGTTCAATTCGTCCCGCAGGACCCACAGAAGCGGCATGTCGCCGGGCACGTCGACGTCCCGGTCCTGCCCGTTGATGTTCAAACGAATCATCGGATGATCCCTGTCTCTCGACTCTGCCTGTCGGGTATTATGATGCGGGCCTTCGGCGGGCAATTCCTGCGTGAATCCCAGCTTCGAAAAGACCGTGTGCAGTGTGGTCCCATTCGGCGGGCGTGGCAAACATCCCAGTATGGGAGTTGGTCTTCCGCGGAAGCGCCGGCCCTATCCGTTCGTTCGGCCCGCAAACGTGACCACGATCATCCTAACCGCTTCGCTGCGAGCCGAATAGCCGGTACAATCCGCTTGAGCTTATGAATTTGGTGCATGAATGAACCGGAACGACCTCAGCGATCTGGCGGCCTTCGCCGTCGTGGCGGAGGAGGGGAGCTTCACGCGGGCGGCGGCCCGGCTGGGCATGTCCCAATCCGCGCTCAGCCACGCCATGAAGGCGCTGGAGGATCGGCTGGGCCTGCGCCTGCTGGCCCGCACCACCCGCAGCGTGTCCACGACGGAGGCCGGGCAGCGGCTGCTGCGCACGCTGCGGCCGGCGCTGGACGACATCGCCGCCGGGCTGGCCGCGGTGGGGGAACTGCGCGAGAAGCCCGCCGGCACGCTGCGCATCACCACCGGCAAGCACGCCGCCGTCCGGGTGCTGTGGCCCGTGCTGTCGCGCTTCCTCGCCGACTATCCGGAGGTGCAGGTGGAGCTGTCCATCGACAGCAGCCTGACCGACATCGTGGCCAGCCGCTTCGACGCCGGGGTCCGGCTGGGCGAGCAACTCGAAAAGGACATGATCGCGGTGCGCATCGGGCCGGACATCCGGGCGGCCATCGTTGGGGCGCCTTCCTACTTCGCGCAGCATCCGGTGCCCTGCGCCCCGCAGGATCTGGCCGGGCACGACTGTATCAACTACCGCTTCACCACGTCCGGCGCCGTCTATGTCTGGGAGTTCGAGGAGGACGGCCACCCGGTGAACGTCCGGGTGTCGGGATCGCTGGTCTCCAACGACATGGACGTCATCATGGCCGCCGTCCTCGACGGGCGGGGGCTGGCCTACATCTTCGAGGACGAGGTGGCGGAGCACATCGCCGCCGGGCGGCTGGTCCGCGTGCTGGACGACTGGTGCACCCCGTTTCCCGGCTATTACCTCTACTACCCCAGCCGCCGGCAGATCCCACCGGCCCTGGCCGCCCTGGTCGACGCGCTGCGCTACCGACTGTAGCAACCGTGCAACTTACACATGCCGATTCCGCGCTCCGGCCAGATCCGAAAAAGGATTATTAACGTACCAAAAGAATAAGGTAATTCGGATCAAGCGGCACCGAGCCGCCGGAACGGGATGAACGCCGGATGATGCGTGTGTATGCCTGCATAACCCAGCAGCACGATCTGTGGCTTGTGCTGCTGGCGGGGGCGGTCTGTGGATTCGGCGCCTGGGTGTCCCTGAACCTCGCCCGCCGCGCCGCGGCGGCGGTGGGGCGGGCGCGCCGGGGCTGGCTGGCCGGGGCGGCGACCGCGACCGGCGGCGGCGTCTGGGCGACCCATTTCATTGCCATGCTGGCCTTCCAGACGAGTCTGCCCACGGGCTACGACGTCGGTTTGACGGTCCTGTCGAGCCTGATCGCCATCGGCGGCGCCGCGGTGGGCATCCGCCACGCCATCGGCGGCGGGCGGCTGGCCGCTCCGCTGGGTGGCGCCATCGCCGGGGCGGCGGCGACCGCCATGCATTTCACCGGAATGGCGGCGCTTCAGGTGCCGGCCAACCTGCATTACGACCCGGTTTACGTCACGGTGGCGCTGGGCCTGGGCGTCCTGCTGGGCGGGGCGGGCTTCACCGCCGCCCTGCGCATCGGCTCGCTGAAGGGGCTGGCGACCGGCGCCGCCCTGCTGGCGCTGGGCATCTGCGGGCTGCATTTCACCGGCATGGCCGGCGTCACGCTGATCCCCGACCCGCTGCACGACATGTCCGACCAGATCATGGAGCCGGGCTTTCTGGCGGTCGCCATCGCGGTGACGGCCACGGTGGTGATGGCGCTGGGCCTCGTCGGGGCCATCGTCGACCAGCGGCTGGCCGCGCGGACGGCGCACGAGGCGGCCCGGCTGCGCGCCAGCGAGGAGCGGTTCCGCCAGCTCGCCGACGCCACCACCGAAGGCATCGTGATCCACCGCGACGGCGTGGTCCTCGACGTCAACCGCGCCATGGCGGAGCTGCTGGGCAGGCCGCAGGCGCAGTTCATCGGCCAGTCCATGCTGCGCTTCGTGGTGCAGAACCGCCGCTCCGACATCGAGCGCAAGCTGGCCCAGCCGACCTCCGAACGGGTCGAACTGGATCTGCTGCACGACGACGGCACGCTGGTGATGGTCGAGGCGCACGGGCAGGACATCACGCACGAGGGCCGGCCCGCCCGCGTCGTCGCCGTCCGCGACATCCGCGAGCGCAAGCGGGCGGAGGAGCGCATCCGCCACATGGCGCACCACGACCTGCTGACCGGCCTGCCGAACCGCTCCCTGTTCCTCGACCGGCTGAACGGCGCGCTGACCAGCGCGGGGCGGGCGCGCACCGGGGTGGCGGTGCTCTATCTGGACCTCGACCGCTTCAAGGCGGTGAACGACCTGCTGGGCCACCCGGCGGGCGACCGGCTGCTGCAGGAGATGGCGCGCCGCATGCTGGAGGCGGTGCCCAGCCACGACACGGTGGCGCGGCTGAGCGGCGACGAGTTTGCAGTCCTGCACCGCATCGCCCAGCCGGGCGAGGCTCTGGCCCTGGCCGACCGGCTGGTCAAGACGCTGGGCCTGCCCGCCGAGCTGGACGGCCAGCGGATGGTGGTCGGGGCGAGCGTCGGCATCGCCCTGTTCCCCCAGGACGGCGGCGGGGCGGAAGCGCTGCTCCAGCACGCCGACACCGCCCTTTACCGTGCCAAATCGGAGGGGCGGAACACCTTCCGCTTCTTCGAGGCGGAAATGGACGAGCGTCTGCAGGCCCGCCGCGGCCTGGAGCGCGACCTGCGCCAAGCGCTGAGCGACGGCGCGCTCAGCGTCCATTACCAGCCGCTGGAGGATTGCCGGACCCACCGCGTCCTCGGGTTCGAGGCGCTGGTGCGCTGGAAGCACCCGGAACGCGGCATGATCCCGCCGTCGGAGTTCGTGCCGCTCGCCGAGGAGAGCGGGCTGGTCATGCAGCTCGGCGAGTTCGTTCTGCGCACCGCCTGCCGGGACGCCCGGAACTGGCCCGATCCGGTCAAGGTGGCGGTGAACCTGTCGCCGGTCCAGTTCCGCCATTCCGACCTCCCGGCCACCATCCTCGGCATTCTGGAGGAGGAGGGGATGGCGCCGCACCGGCTGGAGATCGAGGTGACCGAGGGGGTGATGATCGACGACACCGAGCGCGCCCTGGCGGCGCTGACCGCGCTGAAGGCCGCCGGTGTCCGCATCGCGCTCGACGATTTCGGCACCGGCTATTCCAGCCTCAGCTACCTGCAGAAATTCACCTTCGACAAGCTGAAGATCGACCGCTCCTTCGTCCAGCTGATGGCGGAGAACCGCGAGTCCCTGTCGATCATCCGCACCATCCTGGCGCTCGCCAAGAGCCTGGACATCGCCGTCACGGCGGAGGGCGTGGAGACGGAGGAGCAGCGGACCCTGCTGAAGAACGAGTCCTGCAACCAGCTCCAGGGCTATCTGATCGGGCGCCCGGTCCCGGCCTCCGAACTGGCGCGCTTCTACGAGCCGGCGTGAGGGGAGCCGGCGTGAGGGCGGGCCGGCCGCCCCACGGCACGGGATGATGTGACGGAACCGTTGGACAAACGGACGGAGGCCGCCGCACAGTGTCCCCCGCCATGACCGGATTGCGTGCCTTCGCCAAGCGTCTCCTTGCCGCTCTTCTGCTGCTTCCCGTCCTGTCGCCGGAGAGCGCGGCCGGGCGGGAGACCCGCACCGCCGTCACGGTGCTGACCTCCTTCCCATCCGGCTTCTACGAGCCGGTGCGCGAGGCGTTCGAGGCCGCGCATCCGGACTGGCGCCTGCGCATCGTCAACACCAAGACCACCGCCGCGATCAGCCAGTTGCAGGAGCGGAGCGACGATGGGGTGGACGTCTTCTGGGCGTCCGCCCCCGACGCCTTCGAGGTGCTGAAGGCGGCCAAGCGTCTGCAGCCGCTCGCCCCGCGTCCGACAGGGGCACCGCCGACGGTCGGGAACCAGCCGATCAACGATCCGGACGGCGCCTATCTCGGCTTCGCGCTGTCGGGCTACGGGCTGCTGTGGAACCAGCGCTACCTCGACCGCCACGGCCTGCCGGCGCCCAGGCGGTGGGAGGATCTCCGCCGCCCCGTCTACGCCCGGCATCTCGGCATCACCGCCCCGTCGCGGTCGGGCACCATGCATCTGATGGTCGAGACCGTGCTGCAGATGCAGGGGTGGGAGCGCGGCTGGGCGACGTGGCTGGAGATCGCCGGCAACCTCGCCACCGTGACGGCGCGCAGCTACGGCGTGGTCGACGGCGTCGCCAAGGGGCGCTTCGGCGTCGGGCTGAGCATCGACTTCCTCGGGCAAACCGCCGGGTCGGACGAGGAGGACCTGCGCTTCGCCTATCCCGCCGACAGCCTGTTCCTTCCCGCCAGCGTGGCGCTGCTGCGCGGCGCGCCGAACCCGGAAGGGGCCGGGGCCTTCATCGACTTCCTGCTGTCGCCGGCCGGTCAGGCGCTGCTGGTGCGCCCGGACATCCAGCGGCTGCCGGTGCGGCCCGACGCCTACGCGGCGGCCCCCGCCGGCTATCCCGACCCCTACCGGACGGAGACCGGGGACGACCTGTTCCTGTTCGACCGCGCCCTGTCCGGCGCCCGCTACGAGCTGGTGAACCTGCTGTTCGACGAGCTGGTGACCTTCCGGGTCAAGACGCTGAACCGGGTCTGGCAGCTGATCCACGAGGGGGAGGCGCGCCTCTCCGCCCTCTATGGCGCCGCCGCCCACGAGCCGGTGGCGGCCGACCTGCTGCGCGCCGCGCGGGCGGCGGCCACCGCCGTCCCGGTCTCCGCCGTGGAGGCCGCCGACCCCGCCTTCTCCATGGCGCTGCGCCGGCCGGCGCGCGGGCTTCCGGTGTCCAGCCGGCAGGCGGAGCTGGAAGCCGCGTGGCGGGCCTTCTCCCAAGAGCGGCTGGACGAGGCGCTGGCCCTGGCCGAGCGCGCGCTGATCATCCTGCGCGTGGCCGGCGGCGAAGGGGTCTGGCCGTGAGCGCGGAGGCCGTCGCCGGGCGGGATCCCGGTCCCGTGCGGTTCGGCATCCGGGCGCGGCTGCTGCTGGCCTTCGTCGCGGTGGCGTTGTTGTCGGTGGTTGCCTGCGGGCTGGGCTGGCTCTCCTACGACCGGCTGGGCGGCACGCTGGACGAGTTCGCGGAGAGCCATCTGCCCGCCCTGGGCCTCGCCGCGCGTCTGGCGGAGGAGGGCGGCAGCATCATCGCCACCGCGCCGATCCTCGCCAACGCCCAGACGGAACCGGAGTTGGGGGCCATCCGCGACGCGCTGGGCCGCCGGCTCGCCGCGCTCCGCGCGCTGGCGGCGGAGGGGGAGCGCGGCGTCCCCGGGCTGCGGCCGCTGGTGGACGCGCTCGGCCGCAACCTGACCGACCTCGACGCCACCGTGCGGCACCGGCTGGCCCTGGCCCGCCGCAACCAGGAGGGCATCGAGCGGCTGCGTTGGCTGCACGCCGACTTCCTCGACGAGATCGAGCCGCTGGTCACCGATGCCCGCTTCAACATCCAGAGCGCGCTCGACCTCGTCGAGGCCGGCACCCGCTCCGCCGAGGCCGTCCGCACCCTGCGCGCGGAAAGCCGGCGCAGCGAGGCGGTGCTGCAGATCGGGGCGAACGGCAACCTCGCGGTCGGGCTGATCGCGCGGGCCGCGACTCTCGCCACCACCGAGGCGCTGGACGACAACGCGGGCTTCCTGGAGGAGACGGCCGACCGGCTGCAACGCGATCTGGCGACCCTGGACGACTGGGCGGACGGCGTGTCGCTGGCGCAGCTGGTCGCCCGCCTGCTGGAGCTGGCCCGCGGTGACGGCAGCGTCCCGGAGCTGCGCCGCGCAGAGCTGGCCGCGGCCGACCAGGGGCAGGGCCTGCTGGCCGAGAACCGGACGCTGGTGGCCCGGCTGAACGGGCTGATCGCCCAGCAGGTGCAGTCGGTGGAAACCACCTCGCGCGCCGCCGCGGCGCGGTCGGCCCAGGCCATCGCCGAGGGACGGTCGGCCCTGCTGGCGAGCGCGCTGGTCAGCCTGCTGGTGGCGGTGCTGGTGGCCTGGCTGTACGTCAACCGCAGCATCATCTCGCGCCTGACACGGCTGGGCAGCGCGGCGCACGAGATCGCCGCCGGCAACCTGAAGGCGGACATTCCGCTGGGCGGCAACGACGAGCTGTCGCAGATGGCCGCGGCCCTGCTGGTCTTCCGCGACACCGCCATCGCGGTGGAGGAGGCCAACGCCCAGGCCATCATCGACAACGCCCAGGCCGGGCTGGCGACCACCGACGCCGACGGGGTGATCGAATTCGTCAACCCGCTGGCCGCCGCCCTGATCGCCGCGCCGGAGGGCGGGGCGGACGGACGTCTGGCCGACCGGCTGGAGCCCGCCGACGCGCGGCGCGTGGAAGATTTTTTCCGCGAGGCCCGCGCGGCGCCGGACGATGCGGCGCCGTCCCTGTCCATTCTGACCGCCGGGCGGCGGCCGTCCGGCCGTCCGGTGCCGGTCCAGGTGGGCATCCGCCCCTTCCGGCGGCGCCAGCAGCAGCGCTTCATCGTCACCCTGACCGACATGACCGAGCGGGTGGAGGCGCAGCAGCTTTTGGAACGCACGGTGGCGGAGCGCACCGCCGACCTGCGCACCACCAACGCGCGGCTGGAGCGGTCCATCGCCGAGCACCAGCGCGCCGAGCGCGACCTGCGCGACACCCAGGCGGAGCTGGTGCAGGCCGGCAAGCTGGCAGCGCTGGGCCAGCTCGCCGCCGGGGTGGGGCACGAGCTGAACCAGCCGCTGTCGGCCATCCGCTCCTACGCCCACAACGGGCGCAAGCTGATCGCGCTCGGGCGGGTCGCGGAGGCGGAGGGCAACCTCGGCAAGATCGCCGACCTGACCGCCCGCATGGCCAACATCACCAACCATCTGAAGCGCTTCGCCCGCCGTCCCGACACCCGGCTGGGCGCGGTGGAGCTGGCGCCGGTGGTGCAGGGCGCGCTTTCCCTGTTCGGCGACCGGCTGCGCGAGGAGTCCGTGGAGCTGGTGGTGGAGCTGCCGGAAGACGGTGTGCCGCTGCGTGTGCGCGCCGAGGAGGTTCGGCTGGAGCAGGTGCTGGTCAACCTGCTGAGCAACGCGCTGGACGCCGTGGCCGGCGCGCCCCGGCGCCGCATCGCCATCGCCGCGGAGACGGCGGGCGACACCGTCCGCATCACGGTGCGCGACAGCGGCGCCGGGATCCCTGACGCGGTGGCCGGGCAGGTGTTCGACCCCTTCTTCACGACCAAGCCGGTGGGCGCCGGGCTGGGCCTCGGCCTCTCGATCTCCTACAACATCGTGCGGGACTTCGGCGGTGCCCTGTCGGTGGCCGAGAGCGGCCCCGGCGGAACCGCCTTCCTGCTGACCCTGACCCGTGCCTGAGCGACACCGCATGACCGTTCTGCTGATCGACGACGACCACGAGGTGCTGGACGCCAGCCGCCAGACGCTGGAGCTGGAAGGCTTCGCGGTGGAGGCGACGACCCGGCCCGAAGACGCTTTGGACCGGCTCGGGCCGTCCTGGCCGGGCGTGGTGGTGACCGACGTGCGCATGCCTGGGATGGACGGCTTCGCCCTGCTGGAGCGGGTGCGCGCCGCCGACCCGGAGGTGCCGGTGGTGCTGGTGACCGGGCACGGCGACATCGCCATGGCGATGCGCGCGGTGCGCGGCGGCGCCTACGACTTCATCGAGAAGCCGGCCGAGCCCGGCCATCTCGTGGAGGTGGTGCGCCGCGCGCTGGAGCACCGGCGGCTGGTGCTGGAGAACCGCAGCCTGCGGGCGCAGCTCGCCGGCGGCTCGCTGGAGGCGCGCATCATCGGCCGGTCCGCCGCCATCGAGCGGCTGCGCGCCGCCGTGGCCGGGCTGGCCGACGCCGAGGTGGACGTGCTGCTGTTCGGCGAGACCGGAACCGGCAAGGAGCTGGTCGCCCGCAGCCTGCACGATGCCGGGCAGCGGCGGGCCGGCAACTTCGTCGCCCTGAACTGCGGCGCGCTGCCCGACACCATCATCGAGAGCGAGCTGTTCGGTCACGAGCCCGGCGCCTTCACCGGCGCCCAGGGGCGGCGCATCGGCAAGCTGGAGCACGCCGACGGCGGCACGCTGTTCCTCGACGAGATCGAGAGCATGCCGATGCATCTCCAGGTCAAGCTGCTGCGCGTGCTGCAGGAGCGGGTGATCGAACGGGTCGGCGGCAACCGGCCGATTCCGCTGGACCTGCGCGTGGTCGCCGCCACCAAGGTCGATCTGCTGCGGCAGGCCGGGGAGGGCAAGTTCCGCGAGGATCTCTACTACCGCCTGAACGTGGTCACCGTGCCGCTGCCGCCCCTGCGCGAGCGGCGCGAGGACGTGCCGCTGCTGCTGCGCCATTTCCTCGACGCCGCCGCGGCCCGTGCCCGCCGTCCGGCGCCGCCGGTGGATGCGGCGGCGCTGGCCCGTCTGGCCGCCCACGGCTGGCCGGGCAACGTCCGCGAGCTGCGCAACGTCGCCGAGCGCATAGCCCTGGGCCTGGGTGACGGTCTGGCGGGTGGACCGGTGACCGGAGCAGGGGGCGGCGGGATCGAACCCCTGGCCGAGCAGATGGACCGCATCGAGAAGCAGCTCGTCGAGGATGCGCTGGCCCGCTGCGGCGGGCGGGTCGGCGAGACGGCGGACAAGCTGGGCATCACCCGCAAGACCCTGTACCTGAAGATGCGCCACCACGGCCTTCAGCGCGGCGACTTCACCGAGGAATGAGGGCCAAGCGATGAGGATGGGCGGGGGCGGTCAGTTGGGCTTCGTCTTGCCGTCCGGTGTCTTCCCGTTCTGCCGTTGCCTCTTGAACTCCTCGTGGGACTGGTCGGCCATTCCGCGCAGCGAGCGCCCGATCGCCGCGTACTCGTACTCGTTCAGATTGGCCAGCGAGACGCGGGCGGCCGGTTGCAGGGTGCCGAAGCCTTTGCCGGGCAGCAGGACGATGCCGGTCTCCGCGGCGATGCGGAACAGCAGATCGTTCGGAACGAAGTTCGCCTTCACCCAGGCCGCGTAGTCCGGGCCGTAGAGCTTCAGCGCGATGTCCTCCAGGTCGAGGAGTGTGTAGTAGTCCACCGCGTTCGGGTCGGACAGCGTCGGCAGGCCCAGCTCGCGGTACAGGGCGGCCTCGCGCCGGCGGATGACCTTCTTCAGCTCGGCCTTGTAGCCGTCCTGCTCGTCCATCAGGGCGAACAGCGAGAACAGCACCATCTGCACCTGCTGCGGCGTGGACAGCCCGGCGGTGTGGTTCAGCGCCACGGTGCGGCTGTCGGCGACCAGCCGGTCGATGAAGCGCAGGGCGCGCACGTCCGGGACCAGCGAGCCGTAACGGCGGTCCAGCGCCGCCTTGCGCTCCTCCGGCAGGCCGGCGATCCGCTGGTCGCAGACGTTCGTCTTGTGGGTGGCGATGACACCCAGCCGCCATCCCGTCGCCCCGAAATACTTCGAGAAGGAATAGACCAGCATGGTGTTCTCGGGGCAGACGGCGAACAGCGACCGGAAATCGTCGGCGAAGGTGCCGTAGACATCGTCGGTCAGGATGATCAGGTCCTTCCGCTCGTTCTTCACGATGGCGGCGATGCGGTCGAGGCTGCGGTCGTCCATCTTGACCGAGGGCGGGTTGCTGGGGTTGACGCAGAAAAACACCTTGACCGCCGGGTCCTTCAGCTTGTCCAGCTCGGCGTCCGGGTACTGCCAATGGCTGGCCGGGTCGGCGTTGATGGCGACCTCGGTCAGCCCGTACTCGTCGAGTTCCGGGATCTCGATGTAGGGGGTGAAGACGGGCAGGCCGATGGCCACCTTGTCGCCCCGCTCGACCAGCCCGTTCTGCTTCATCGTGTTGAAGATGTAGGTCATCGCCGCGGTGCCGCCCTCGACCGCGAACAGATCGACGCTGCCGGGCGGCAGGAAGCCGCCGACCATCTCCTTCACCAGATAGTGCCGGACCACGTCCTCGCTGATCGCCAGCATGCGCGGCGGCACCGGGTAGTTCGCCCCCAGCACCCCCTCCACCATCTCGTGCAGGAAGCCGGAGCCCGACAGGCCGAGCTGGTCGCGCACGTAGCTCAGCGCGCGGCCGAGAAAGACGACCCCCTCCTGGTCGCGATGCTCCGAGACGTAGCGTTCGAACCGGCCCTCGATGCCCTCGATCCGCGGCAGGCCGCCGACGCCGTTCGGCATGTAGGAGAAGGACAGCTCGGCCTCGGCGACGGCGAACAGGCCCAGCCGGAAGAAGGCGCGGCGCGGCAGGGTCGCCAGGAAGTTCGGGTTGCCGCGCCCCGCGTTCAGCATCAGCCGGTTCTCGCGGCCGGAGGCGAGCTTGATCAGTTCGTCCTTCAGTTCGAAGGGACTGAGCTTCGCGTATCGGCTGTAATCGATCGAGTCCATCAGGGGAACTCCTCGTCTGGATTACACGAAGGCCACCACCAGCGGCCCCAGCAGGGTGAGGAAGACGTTCGCCAGCGCGTAGGTGATGGCGAAGGGTACGGTCGGGATCGAGTTGCCCGCCTTGTCGAGCACCTCACCGAAGGCGGGGTTGGCGCTCCGCGATCCGGCGAGCGCGCCGGCGAAGATGGCCGCGTTGTCGTAGCGCAGCAGATAGCGGCCGACGAACAGGGTGATGATCATCGGCACCAGCGTCACGACCACGCCGACCAGGAAGATGCTCAGCCCGCTCTCGATCACGGTGCTGACCGCCTGCCGGCCCGATTGCAGGCCGACCACGGCGACGAAGCCGGCCAGACCCAGGTCGCGCAGCAGCGTGGAGGCCGGTGTCGGCATGTTGCCGATGGCGAGGTTGCGGGTGCGGTACCAGCCGAACAGCAGCCCGGCCAGCAGGGCGCCGCCGCCGCTGCCCAGCGTCAGCGGGATGTCGCCGATGCGGATGACGGCGAGGCCGACGAGCAGGCCCAGCGCCAGGCCCAGCCCGTGGTAGATGAAGTCGGTCTTGTCGCTCGCGATGACCTCCGTCCCCACCGACGTGGCGACGCGCTGCACGTCCTCGGCGGTGCCGTAGAGCGTGGCGACGTCGCCGGCCTCGATCACCGTGTCGGGGGCGAGCGGCAGCGGCCGGTCGCTCCGCTTGAGGCCGGTCACATAGACGCCGTGGTACAGGTTGGCCGAGGACAGCTTGCGGATTTCGGCGACGGTGCGGTGCACGAAGGCGGGGTTGGTGATGGCGACATCGCGCACCAGCATGATGAGGTCCATGCCCTGCGAGGACTGAAGCTCCGGACCGAGCGTGTCGGCGAGGCCGACGACCCCGGACCGCCTCCCGACCAGCAGCACGACGTCCCCGGCCTCCAGCCGCAGGTCCGGCTGCATCCCGATCAGTGCGTTGTTGCGCTTCACCCGCTCCACGCTGACCGGACCGTCGGCGGAGTCCGCCTCGATCTGCGCCACCGTCCGTCCCGCCGCCCGCTCGATGCGGTAGAGGCGCCCGACCAGGGGCGGCATGGCGTATTCCTCGCCCCGCGCCAGAAAATGGGCGCCGGCCAGCATCGCGGTTTCCGCCTTGATGGCGTCGTCGCGGATGCCGCGCTTCATGATCCAGGGCAGCAGGTTGACGCAGACCAGGATGGCACCGAACGACCCGAAGATGTAGGTGACGGCGTAGCCGACCGCGACGTTGCCCTGGAGGCGCTGCACCTCCTCCGCCGGCAGCCCGAGTTTGCCGATGGCCGAGCCGGCCGTGCCGATGATCGCCGACTGGGTCAGCCCGCCGGACGCGATGCCCGCCGCCAGACCTTTGTCGAGGCCGGTCAGGCGGGCCATGATTACGACGGTGACCAGACCGCTGACCGCCAGCACCGCCGCCAGGACGATTTCGCGGATCGACTGTCGCCCCAGCGATTGAAAGAACTTCGGTCCGCTTTCAAAGCCGACCGCGTAAATGAACAAAGCAAACAGAACCGCTTTGACGCCGTTGTCGACCGAGACGCCAATCTGGCTGATCACCACGGCGACCAGCAATGATCCGGCGACTCCGCCAAGCTGAAATTTACCGAATTGAAATTTGCCGATCCAATAGCCGCCGGCCAGGGAGAGAAATAACGCGATTTCCGGGGATTGGTTGACGATCGAATGGAGCCATGACATGGCGATTCCTTCAAAAGTTCATTCTGTGCGCGCATCGATTGATAGGGAGGTCGTCAAGTGAAATAGCAATCATGATCAGTGGTCAAGGTGTTCAAATTTGCTCCATAAGGGACAATATTTTAAGGAATATGATCATGTTTTAAATGCGTTGGCGAGTTGTTTTGTTTTCAATCAGCGGCTTGCGGGGTTTTCGCAAGCTTTTTTTGTTTTAAATACTTTTCTCAGTTACCGATGCGCCGGACCAACCCATTCAAGGAGAGGTTGGGTACTTTGAGAAGCGGTAACGCTTTTGGCCGGAGAGTCGCCTTCTTCGTCGCTGGGACTCGTCGTCAGGCTTCGCTTGCGGGCGGGAAGGACCTCCGATCCGGGATGGAGTCCGGGGACGCCCTGGAATTGGACCGCCCTGTTCCCGCCGTTACCCATCGCACGCACCCGATGTTACCGGCTTTACCCATCTTTCCGGCGCGACCCCAGTGAATTCGCCTGCGAACGGTCTGGCACGCGGATTGCTGAAAGAGCGCGCAGAAAAACACTGGGAGGAACCATACCTATGTCTCGCACGCTGCACGGCGTCGCGGCCGCCCTGGCCGTCCTGCTCGCTTCCAGCACCGCCGCCTTCGCCCAGGACCCGTCGGGCAAGCTGGTCGTCGTCACCTCCTTCCCGAAGGACCTGACCAGCGCCTTCCAGCAGGCCTTCCAGAAGGCTTACCCGAAGGTCACGCTGGAGGTTCTGAACCGCAACACCAACGCGGGCGTGAAGTATCTCCAGGAAACGGCGTCGAACAACGGCACCGACCTGTTCTGGGCTTCCGCCCCTGACGCCTTCGAGGTCCTGAAGGGCGCCAAGCTGCTGCAAGCCTACAAGCCGAAGGTCGAGGGCATCCCGGAGAAGGTCGGCGCCTACCCGATCAACGATCCGGAGGGCATGTACGCCGGCTTCGCCGCCTCGGGCTACGGCATCATGTGGAACAGCCGCTACATGAAGGCCAACGAGCTGCCGGCCCCCAAGGAGTGGTCGGACCTCGCCAAGCCGGTCTATTACGACCACGTCGCCATCTCCGCCCCGTCGCGCTCCGGCACCACGCACCTGACCATCGAGACCATCCTCCAGGGCGAGGGCTGGGAGAAGGGCTGGCGGACCAACAAGGAGATCGCCGGCAACTATCGCACCATCACCGAGCGCAGCTTCGGCGTGCCGGACGGCGTGAACTCCGGCAGCTTCGGCATCGGCATCGTGATCGACTTCTTCGCGCTGTCGTCCCAGGCCTCGGGCTTCCCGGTGGAGTTCGTCTATCCGACGGTCACCACCATCGTGCCGGCCAACATCGGTATCGTGAAGAACGCTCCCAACAAGGCCGCCGCCGAGACCTTCGTCGACTTCATCCTGTCGCCGCAGGGCCAGGAGGTGCTGCTGCAGCCGGCCATCCGCCGCCTGCCGGTCAACCCGGCGACCTACGCCAAGGCCCCGGCCGACTATCCGAACCCGTTCAAGGACACCTCGCTGGGCTCGCAGGTGAACTTCGACGTCGAGGTGTCGCAGGCCCGCTACAACGTGGTGGACGCGCTGTTCGACCAGCTCATCACCTTCCAGCTCGACGGGCTGAAGGCGGCGACCCGGGCCATCCATCAGGCCGACGCCGCGCTGGCCAAGAAGCCCAACGACAAGGCCAAGGCGCTGCTGGCCGAGGCGCGCGACCTCGTCGCCGCCATGCCGGTGACCGCCCAGGAGGCCGCCGACCCGCAGCTCTCCGGCGCCTTCACGGTGGAGCGCAAGAGCGCCACCGACGCCGTGCCGGAGCGTCAGGCCCAGGTGGAGCAGAAGTGGGCCGCCTTCGCCAAAGACAACTACGCCGCCGCCCGCAAGAAGGCCGAAGAGGCCCTGGCGCTGGCCCGCTGACCCGCGCGTGACGGGAGGGGCGCCCCACGCGGGCGCCTCGCCTCGCCTTCTCCCCCGATACCATTGGGCTGAACCATGACGTCTCTTGCGCTCACGCGCGAAAGCATCGCGCGCGTGCGGCCGGGGCCGGCGGTGGCGGCTGTGCTGATCGCGCTGTTCCTGCTGCTGTTCCTCGTCGTGCCGGTCGTCCAGGTCATCTTCGTCGCCTTCCAGGACAAGACGACCGGGTCCTTCACGCTGATCAACTTCGCCGACTTCTTCCAGAACGACCTGTTCATGCGGTCGTTCTGGAACTCCTTCTACGTCTCCGCCATGTCGGTGGTGGTGGCGAGCGCGCTGGCCCTGCCGCTGGCCTATCTGACGACGCGGTTCGAGTTCCGCGGCGCCGTGCTGATCCAGAGCCTGGGCATCATCCCGCTGATCATGCCGCCCTTCATCGGCGCCGTGGCGATGCAGCTCCTGTTCGGGCGCAACGGCACGGTCAACCTGCTGTTGCGCGACCATTTCGGCATCTCCATTCCGTTCATGGAGGGGCTGAACGGCGTCATCTTCGTGCAGAGCATCCACTATTTCCCGTTCATCCTCATCAACCTGTCGGCCAGCCTGAAGAACATCGACCGGGCGATGGAGGAATCGGCGCAGAACCTCGGCTGCCACGGCTTCCGGCTGTTCCGCCGCATCGTCTTCCCGCTGGCCATGCCGGGCTACGTCGCCGGCGCGTCGCTGGTCTTCATCAAGGTGTTCGACGACCTCGGCACGCCGCTGCTGCTCAACGTCAACGACATGCTGGCGCCGCAGGCCTACCTGCGCATCTCCTCCATCGGCATCGCCGACCCGATGGGCTACGTGATCTCGGTGGTGCTGATCGTCTGCTCGCTGCTCGCCCTCTGGGTGTCGGCGCTGGCGATGAAGGGCAAGGACTACGCGACCGTCCAGCGCGGCGGCGGCGGTCTGGCGCGGCGGCGCATGAAGCCGCTGGAGCTGGTGGCAGCCTACGCCGTCGTGCTGCTGATCCTGGTGCTGGT
Organism: Azospirillum sp. UENF 211521; assembly: GCF_058780535.1. Taxonomy (NCBI): domain Bacteria; kingdom Pseudomonadati; phylum Pseudomonadota; class Alphaproteobacteria; order Rhodospirillales; family Azospirillaceae; genus Azospirillum; species Azospirillum sp. UENF 211521. The sequence goes on along the minus strand of NZ_JBSNCF010000001.1, from coordinate 1,930,833 downwards.
GCTGGCGCCGCACATCGGCCTGACGCTGCTGTCCTTCGCGACGATCTGGTCCTTCAGCCCGTTCCCCGACGCCTTCACCATGAAGCATTACGGGACGGTCTTCCTGGAGAGCGGCCAGTACATCACCAACACGCTGCTCTACGCCTCGCTGGCCGCACTGCTCGACGTGGTGATCGGCACGGCCATCGCCTATCTGGTGCTGCGCAGCAAGCTGCCGGGCCGGCAATGGCTGGACTACATCGCCATGGCGGCGCTGGCGGTGCCGGGCGTGGTGCTGGGCATCGGCTATCTGCGCAGCTTCTACGACGTGCCCATGCCCTTCACCGGGCAGCCGCTGTCCGGCTTCTGGCTGATCCTGGTCTTCGCGCTGGCGATCCGCCGTCTGCCCTACGCGCTGCGCGCCTGCACGGCGGCCCTGCAGCAGGTCAGCAACTCGCTGGAGGAGGCGGCCGAAAATCTGGGCGCCACCAAGCTGCGCACCATCAGCCGCGTGGTCGTGCCGCTGATGTCCGGCGGCATCCTGGCCGGCTTCGTCACCAGCTTCGCCACCGCGGCGGTCGAGCTGTCGGCGACCATCATGCTGGTCCATTCGCAGAGCGACGCGCCGCTGGCCTACGGCCTCTACGTCTACATGCAGTCGGCGGCCGGGCGCGGTCCCGGGGCGGCGCTGGGCGTCTTCGCCGTCGTCATCGTCGGGCTGGGCACCTACCTGTCGCACGTCATCATCGAGCGGGGCCGGCGCGAGCGCGGCCAGGACCATTGAGGGGAACCGCCACCATGAACCATCAATTCTCCCCCACTCAGTTTTCCCCCGCTGCCCTGTCCGCCGGAATGGAGAGCGTCGGCGTCCGCATCGACGGCGTGGACCTGTCCTACGGCAGCCACCGCGTGCTGAAGGACATCCATCTCGACATCAAGCCGGGCGAGTTCTTCGCCTTCCTCGGCCCGTCGGGCTGCGGCAAGACCACGCTGCTGCGGCTGATCGCCGGCTTCAACACGGCGCAGCGCGGGGCGGTGACGATCGGCGGGCGCGACATCTCGGGCCTGCCGGCGCACAAGCGCGACGTCGGCATGGTGTTCCAGAGCTACGCGCTGTGGCCGCACATGACGGTGCGCCGCAACGTCGCCTTCGGGCTGGAGGAGCGGCGCGTGCCGCGCGCCGAGATCGAGCAGCGGGTGGACGCGGCGCTCGACCTCGTCGGGCTGAAGCATCTGGCCGACCGCCGGCCGTCGCAGCTGTCCGGCGGCCAGCAGCAGCGCGTCGCGCTCGCCCGCACCATCGTGATCGAGCCGAAGGTGCTGCTGCTGGACGAGCCGCTGTCGAACCTCGACGCCAAGCTGCGCGTGCAGATGCGCCAGGAGCTGCTGAGCCTGCAGCGCAAGCTGGGGCTGACCACCATCTTTGTCACCCACGACCAGGAGGAGGCCAACACCATCTGCGACCGCATCGCGGTGATGGAGGACGGCATCGTCCAGCAGGTCGGTACCCCGCAGGAGCTGTACGACCACCCGGCCAACCTGTTCGTCGCCGGCTTCCTCGGCACCGCCAACGTGCTGGAGGGGCTGGTGCGCGCCGTGGACGGCGGGACGGTCTTCGTCACGGGCGGTGGCGTGGCGATCCCGCTGCCGCGCGGCGTGGAGCCGGGGGCCGAGGGCAAGCTGATGTTCCGGCCGCAGAACCTGTTCATCCACCAAGAGGATGGGCACCAGGATGGCGGGGCGCCGCGCGCCGGCCATGTCCGGCTGGTGGGCGTGGTGCGGCACCGCGAGTTCCTCGGCGCCTCGATCCGCTACGCGGTGGACATCGGGGGGCAGCAGGTGCAGGTTGACGCCCCGCACCAGGCCGGCGACGCGCTGCTGCCGACCGACACCCCGATCACCCTCGACCTCGCGGCCGACAAGGCCCGCTTCCTGCGCCGATAGGAGTCGCACCCCGGTGACCAGCCTTCCCAACCGCACCCCCTTGCGTGCCGTCGCCTTCGACCTCGACGGCACGCTGGTGGACAGCGCCGCCGACCTGATGCACGCCTCCAACGCCCTGCTCGCCGAGCTGGGCCGCCCGCCGGTCGATCTGCCGGCGGTGCGCTCCTTCATCGGCGACGGGGTGGCCAAGCTGGTGGAGCGGGTCCTGACCGCCACCGGCGGCCTGCCCGGAGCGGAGGAGACGGCGGCCCACACCCGCCGCTTCCTGGCCATCTACGAGGCCGATCCCAGCGCCCACAGCGCGCTCTATCCCGGCGTCGCGGAGACGCTGACGGCGCTGTCCGCGGCCGGGCTGAAACTGGGGGTGTGCACCAACAAGCCGATGGCGGCGACCCGGCGGCTGCTCGCCGACCTCGGCATTGCCGACCGCTTCACGGCGGTGGTCGGCGGCGACAGCTTCCCCACCCGCAAGCCCTCGCCGGAGCCGGTGCTCGGCCTGCTCGCCCTGATGGATGTGCGTCCGGAGGAGACCGTCTTCGTCGGCGACAACGAGCATGACGTGGCCGCCGCCCGCGCCGCCGGGGTGGCGCGGGTGCTGGTGCTGCGCTACGGCTACGCGCGGGTGCCGCTCGACAGCCTTCCCCACGACGGCATCCTGGAGCGCTTCGGCGACCTGACGGGGGCGCTGTCCGCGGCCTCGGCATGCTGAACCGTCTCGTCTTCTGCCGGCATGGCGAAACGGAAAGCAACGTCGGCGGCTGGCTGGCCGGGTCGCGCGACGTGTCGCTGACCGAGCGCGGATGGGCGCAGGCCCACGCCGCCGCCGCTGCGCTGGCCGCCCAGGGGGCTCCGGTCGCCGCCATCCATTCCAGCCCGCAGCGGCGCGCGCTGGAGACCGCCGACGTCATCGGTGCGGCGCTGGGGCTTCCGGTAACCGTCGTTCCCGGTCTGGAGGAGCGGCGCTGGGGCGATCTGGAAGGCGGCGCCGTGCCGGGCGATCTCCTGCGCGAGGAGGTGCCGGGCGGTGAAAGCCTCACCGCCTTCCAGGCCCGCGTCGCCGCCGCGCTGGACGGCGTGCCGGTTCCAGCGGACGGGCGGCCGCCGCTGGTGGTGGCGCACGCCGGCACGTGGCATGCCCTGTGCCGCTGGCTTGGCCTCGCCCCGGACACGCTGTGGCCGCCCAACGCGATGCCCGTCACGCTGGAGCGCGCCGGTTTTTTTGAAAGCGTCGGGACGCCGGTCAGCGAATCTCGATGAGGTCCGTCAACTCGCGCACGACCAGCTCCAGGCTGTCGGCCACCGCCTCGCAGGACACCCGTTCCTCCGGGGTGGTGAAGTCGGCGGAGCGCAGGGTGGCGATCTGCTCCTTCAACCGGCCGATGTAGGCGATCAGCTTTTCTTCCATGCCCGGACCCCGTGGCGCGAGAGGCTTCCCGCTACGATAACAGGCGAGCGGGGGCTTTGGCGCCGGGATTCTCCGCCGAAGGGCGGATGGCGGCGCCAAAGAGCGATCGGCGGCGCCGTCACAACGGCTTGATGCCCTGCCGGTAGGTGAAGAGATCGGCCTTGTCGTAGGCGCTCTTCACCCGCCGCAGCCGGGCGTAATTGCCGCCGTAATAGGCCGATGACCAGTCCTTCAGGGACGGGTCGGGGAAGTTCTGGAATGCGCCCACCGCCCTGGTGGTCGCGTTGGCCGTGGCGTAGAACCGCTCCTGCCACGCCAGATTTTCGTCCACCAGGGACTTCGGGTCCTTCCGGTTCCACCAGTTCACTTCGGAGGAGAACAGCCAGTCGTAGCCGCGGTGGACGTAGGCGGTGGCGTCCGCCGCCATGGCGTTGATCGTGCCCCCGACCTGGAAGAATTTGAAGGCGTTGGCCATGCTGGTGCCCGGCATGCGCTCGGCGAGCCGGATCATGGCGGCGACGGACTCGGGCGTGATGTCCACCGCCCTCATGTAGGAGGACTTCTCCTGATAGAAGTAGGGGTAGGTGAATTCGCTCAGCAGGTCCTGCGCCGGCCAATAGGCGATGTCGCGGTCGATCCGCGTCTTCGACGCCTTCTCCAGGACCGGGCCGATGATCGCCTCGACCGTCGTGCCGCATTTGTGCAACTGGCCGAGGATGGAGACGGTGAGCCGCGGATCGCCGCTGCCGCGCGCCGGTTTGGTGACGTTGATCTTGCTGCCGAACTCCGGCGGCGCGTCCGCCAGACGCGTCAGCAGGGTGTAAAGCACCTCGCCCACATCCGTGGTCCAGGTGATGTCGAAGAAGGTGACCGTCTCCACCGGGAAGGTGCGCAGGGTGAAGGACGTGTTGATCCCGAAATTCCCGCCGGCACCGCCGCGGCAGGCCCAGAACAGGTCGCTGCCCTCGCCGCTGTCCTGGATGTCGGCATGCAGCGCGCCGTCCGCCGTGACGATGCTCGTCGCCTGCAACAGATCCGACCCCATGCCGAACATGCGCATGTTGAAGCCGATGCCGCCGCCCAGCAGGAACCCCGCCGCCCCCACGGTCGTGCAGCGCCCGTGGGTGACGGTGCGGTTCAGCCGTTCGAGCGCCTGATAGACCATCCCGTTCAGGGCACCGCCCTCCACCTTGACCAGCCCGTCCCCGCCGGGCAGGGCGGTGATCGCGCTGAGGGGCGTCATGTCGATGAGCAGCCCGGGGGTGGTGGAGAAGCCCGCGTAATTGTGCCCGCCGCTGCGCACGGCGAAGCGGGCGCCGTGCTTCCTCACCCAGGCGACGCAGGCCTGCACGTCCGCTTCGCTCGCACAGCGCGCGATGGCCGTCGGAAGCGTCTGGAAACGCAGGTTGTTCGGCCGGGCGTAGTCGCCAAAGAACGGATCATCGGGCAGCACGACGCCGCCCTGGACGGCCCCGGCCAGGTCTTTGAGCGCCGAGGCCGCGATCCGGTGGGGGCGCGGCTCTGCGATGGCGGGGAAGGGGGCGACGCTGGTGAGCGCCGACGCGGCGGCGAAACGGCCCGCCCCGACCAGGAACGTGCGGCGACTCGGCTGAACGGCGCTGAACATCGGATACCCCTCCCACGGATTATTATGGGAGTATGTACAACTTTTTGAGAGTACCGGGAAGGTGCGCGCTCCCATGCGGCGATCAAGACCGAAAGGACCGCCGTCCTGGCTGTGATCCGTTGGGCATGCCGGTGTGAAGAGCCGGCGTTTCGCCTGCGCAAAAGACGGTTGCGGCGCGCCATCAGGGCGCCGGGTCGAATCAAAGATATGGGAGAATGGAGCGCAGCGTATGGAGGCGGCGACTATGGCCGGAACACCATCTCCTCGAACAGGATCGTGAGGAAAATGGTGCCCAGGGACGGAGTCGAACCGCCGACACGGGGATTTTCAGTCCCCTGCTCTACCAACTGAGCTACCTGGGCGCCGCTGCTTGCGGGGGCGTCTTATATGAAGAACCGGAGCGCTTGTCCAGCGCAATCCGACACCCTTTGGGAAGAGATTTTTCCGGGCCGGCCGGGCGGGTTGGGGGTGGCGCTACCCCGAAAGTGGTCATACCAGTTTTGACCTGGGTCATGGCCCCTCGTCCATGGCTGGGGGATAGTTTTCCTGCCGCGCGGACAGGACCGAAGCGCCGCCCGGCATGACCGATTTTCCGTGCGTGCCCTGGATGCCGGTGTTTGAAGGGTGACCGTCCGCCCGCACCCGTTGTCCAGGACCGGCCCGAAGGGGCCGGCGGCGCGCCAACCGCAGAGGCGACACGATATGCCCGTCACCACGCTTGCAGACCTCAACGACCTCGTCCTTCGCGTCCGGGAGGCGCAGAAACTCTACGCCGGCTTCTCGCAGGAGACCGTGGACCGCATCTTCCGCAGCGCCGCCCTGGCCGCCGCCAACGCGCGCATCCCGCTGGCGAAGCTGGCGGTTGCCGAGACGCGCATGGGCGTGATGGAGGACAAGGTCGTCAAGAACCACTTCGCCTCCGAGTACATCTACAACAAGTACAAGGACGAGAAGACCTGCGGCATCCTCGAGGAGGACCCGGAATACGGCATCATGACGATCGCCGAGCCGGTGGGCCTGATCTGCGCCATCGTGCCGACCACCAACCCGACCTCGACCGCCATCTTCAAGGCGCTGATCAGCCTGAAGACGCGCAACGGCATCGTCTTCTCGCCGCACCCCCGCGCCCGCAAGGCGACCTGCGAGGCCGCGCGGATCGTCCTCCAGGCGGCGGTGGAGGCCGGCGCGCCGCCGGACATCATCGGCTGGATCGACGAGCCCTCGGTGGAGCTGTCGAACGCGGTGATGCACCACCCCGACATCGCCCTGATCCTGGCGACCGGCGGGCCGGGCATGGTCAAGGCCGCCTATTCCTCGGGCAAGCCGGCCATCGGCGTCGGCGCCGGCAACACCCCGGCGGTGATCGACGAGTTCGCCGACATCAAGCGGGCCGTCGCCTCCATCCTGATGTCCAAGACCTTCGACAACGGCGTGGTCTGCGCGTCGGAGCAGTCGGCCATCGTCGTGGACGCCGTCTATGACGCGGTGCGCGACCGCTTCGCCCACCATGGCGGGCACATCCTGTCGGCGGCGGACGCCGACGCGGTGCGCAAGGTGCTGCTGAAGAACGGCGCGCTCAACGCCGACATCGTCGGCCAGTCGGCCGGCGCCATCGCCGCCATGGCCGGGGTGAGCGTGCCCAATCACACCAAGGTGCTGATCGCCGAGGTCGAGGCGGTGACCGAGGACGAGCCCTTCGCCCACGAGAAGCTGTCGCCGACCCTGGCGCTTTACCGCGCCCGCGACTTCATGGACGCCTGCGAGAAGGCGGCGGCGCTGGTCGCGCTCGGCGGCATCGGCCACACCTCCGCCCTCTACACCGACCAGGACCAGCAGCCGGAGCGCATCCGCCATTTCGGGCAGGCGATGAAGACGGCGCGCATCCTGATCAACACGCCGTCGTCGCAGGGCGGCATCGGCGACCTCTACAATTTCCGTCTGGCGCCGTCGCTGACGCTCGGCTGCGGCTCCTGGGGCGGCAACTCAATCTCCGAGAATGTCGGGCCGCAGCACCTCATCAACCGCAAGACCGTGGCGAAGAGGGCCGAGAACATGCTGTGGCACAAGCTGCCGAAATCGATCTACTTCCGCCGCGGCTGCCTGCCCTTCGCCCTGGAGGAAATGCGCGGCAAGAAGCGCTGCCTGATCGTCACCGACCGCTTCCTGTTCGAGAACGGACACGTCGACGAGACCGTGCGCATCCTCAAGGGGCTGGGCCTCGCCGTGGAGACCTTCTTCGAGGTCGCCGCCGACCCCACCCTGGCGTTGGTGCGGCGTGGGCTGGCGCTCGCCAACGCCTTCCAGCCGGACGTCATTCTGGCTCTGGGTGGCGGCTCGCCGATGGACGCGGCCAAGATCATGTGGGTGATGTACGAGGCGCCGGACGTCGCCTTCGAGGATCTGGCCCTGCGCTTCATGGACATCCGCAAGCGCATCTACACCTTCCCCAAGCTGGGGGTGAAGGCGCAGTTCGTCGCCGTCCCCACCACCTCGGGCACCGGGTCGGAGGTCACGCCCTTCGCCGTGGTGACCGACGAGCGCACCGGGATCAAGTACCCCATCGCGGACTATGAACTGACGCCCAACATGGCGATCATCGACGCCAATCTGGTGATGGACATGCCAAAGGGCCTGACCGCCGCCGGGGGCATCGACGCGGTGACCCACGCGCTGGAGGCCTACGTCTCCGTCCTGGCCAACGAATACACCGACGGTCAGGCGCTCCAGGCGCTGAAGCTGCTGAAGGAGCATCTGCCCTCCGCCTATGCCAACGGCGCCAAGGACCCCAAGGCGCGCGAGCAGGTGCACAGCGCTGCCACGCTGGCCGGCATCGCCTTCGCCAACGCCTTCCTCGGCGTCTGCCATTCGATGGCGCACAAGCTGGGGGCGGAGTTCCACCTGCCGCACGGCGTCGCCAACGCCCTGCTGATCGCCAACGTCATCCGCTACAACGCCGCCGACATCCCGACCAAGCAGACCGCCTTCAGCCAGTACGACCGGCCCAAGGGCGTCGCCCGCTACGCCGAGATCGCCCGCCACCTCGGCCTCGGCGGCAGCCGCGACCATGAGCGGGTGGAGACGCTGGTGGCCTGGGTGGAGGAGCTGAAGCGGACGCTGGACATCCCGGCCTCGATACAGGCCGCCGGGGTGCCGGAGGCGGAGTTCCTGGCCCGGCTCGACGCCATCGCCGAGGCCGCCTTCGATGACCAGTGCACCGGCGCCAACCCGCGCTTCCCGCTGGTCGCGGAGATCCGGCAGCTCCTGCTCGACAGCTACTACGGCCGCGCCTACGCCGAGGGGGCGGAGCGTGCGCCGGAACCCGCGGCTGAGCGCAAGCCGGTGGCGCTGGTCCGGTCGCGCTGAGTCTCCCAATGTGATTGAGGCCTGACGGGCCGCCCGTCTCCGGGGAACCGGACGCCGGGCGGCCCTTTCTTTTGTCCGGAAAAAAAGCCGGTCCGCCGAAGACTTCACGCCCTGACGCCATGAAGCGTCGATTGGCTGTGAGCCTATTGTCTGAAACGGCGGCAGGAGATTCCGGTCATGATTCGCTCCTATCAATCCGATTACCGTCATCGCGGATCCGCGATGCATGCATTCGTCTTCAGGGTCCGGCGCGCGCGGAAGACGCGGCACGGTTTTTCCACGGAGGCGACGCGATGACTGTGTCGGTCGGTGGCGCGCTGGACGAGATTCTGCACCTGGGCTCGGCCGATTTCCGCAGCCTGCCGGACCTGATCGGCGGGCTGATGGACCGGCTGGTCGACCGCGCGCCGCTGCGCGGCGGGGCGTTGTGGCTCCAGGACATGGGCACGCTGGTGCTCGCCCAGGACCGGGCGGGCGGTCGTCTCTGCTGGACGGCGGACGGCGATCCCAACGAGGCCGCGGCCGACCCGGAGGCGGTGGTGGTGCCTATCACCTACGCCGACGCGCCGGTCGGCGAGATGCGGCTGGTCCTCGACCGCGCGCCGGACGGCGCCGCGCCCGAGGCCCCCATCCTGCAGGACGTTGCCCGCCAGTGCGGTTATCTCGCCAAGCGCTACGAGGTGCGGCGCTGGGCGGAGCGGCGGTTCGGCCGTCCCCTGATGATGGTCGGCATGAGCCCGGCGCTGCGCGAACTGGACGCCTTCCTGGAGCAGGCCGCCCACAGCGCGCTGCCCGTCCTGCTGACCGGCGAGTTCGGAACGGAGAAGGCGCAGCTCGCCGCGGCGATCCACGGTTGCGGGCCGCGGCGCGACGGCCCCTTCGTCCAGGTCAATGGGGCGGACCCGGTGGGAACGCCCGCCGACTGGTTCGCGCGGGCCGCCGGGGGGACCCTGTTCCTCAGCGGAGTCGACGAGATGACGCCGTCCCTTCAAGGGCAGATCGTCCAGCACATGCCGTCCCAACTCGGCCAATGGCTCGACGCGCCGGGCGGCTGGACGCTGTCCGCCGGCGGAGCGGCCGCCGGTATGGCCAGTGGGATGGGGAACCCGCGGGTCATCGCCTCGACCACCGCCGATCTGCGGCGGCTGGCGGAGGAGGGGCGCTTCTCCCGCCCGCTGCTCGCCGAGCTGGATTTCCTGTGCGCCACCGTGCCGCCGCTGCGCGACCGCCCGGCGGACATCGAGCCGCTGGTCCTCGCTGCCCTGGAGCGCCACGGCGGGCGTGCCGACGAGACGCGGACCGACGAGCTGATCGCCCTGTGCAAGGCCCATTCCTGGCCGGAGAACCTGTTCGAGCTGGAGCGGGTGATCGCCCGGCTGGCGGTGATGACCGGTGGCCGGCCGATCCGCCATGGCGACGTGCGCCGCCACGCCCCCTGGATGGTCGGCGGCGCCATGCCGGCGGCGCCGGACTCCGGCCCTCATCCGGAGGACCATCCGGAGGCCGTGCCGACGGCTCCTCCGGCTCCGCCACCCGCCGACCGCTGGGTGCGCTGCGCGCTGACCCGCGACCAGGACGCCCTGGCCCGGCTGCACGGCGGTCTGCGCAAGGCGCTGCTGTTCCTGGGCGAGCGCTTCGCCGACCCGATCACGCTGGATGAGCTGTCCCGGCAGGCGCATGTCAGCCCGTCCCACCTCAGCTATCTGTTCCGGACGGAGCTTCAGACCTCCTTCAAGGGTCTGCTCGGCCGCATCCGCATCCACAAGGCGCGCGAATTGCTGGCCGCCGAGCGCCGGCTGCCGATCACCGAGGTGGCGATGAGCGTCGGCTACGGCGACCTCAGCCATTTCGAGAAGAGCTTCCGCCGCCTCGTCGGGGAAAGCCCGCGCGAGTATCGGCGCAACCTGACCGCCGTCCGCGGGTGAGCCAATCGGCCGATGGGTGCCGGGCGCTGGTGTCCATGAACCATGGGCGCCCTCCAGAACGGCTGGCGGCTGGCGCGAGCACTTTTGCGCTCGCGCCAGCCGCCTCGCGGACCCTGTCCGTCGGACCTTGCCTAGCCGCGCCGCGCGGCGAGCTGGAGCGCGGTGGCCAGGGCGGCGACGGCGATGCCCAGCCCGGTCACGGCGGTCCAGCCGCCGGCGTTCCAGGCCAGCGTCGCCGCGCTCGACCCCACGGCGCCGCCCAGGAACATGCCGCCCATGAAGATGGTGTTCAGCCGGGCGCGGGCCTCGGGGCGCAGGGCGTAGACGAGGTGCTGGTTCGACACCAGCGCCGCCTGGACCGCGAAGTCGAGCAGGATCACCCCGGCGACCAGACCGGCGAGCGACGTCCACAGCCCGAACAGCAGCCAGGACGCCAGCGTCAGCAGCGTGCCCAGCAGGATCACCCGGTGCGGCCCGCTGCGGTCGGCGATCCGCCCGGCCAGCGGGGCGGCCAGGATGCCGACGGCGCCGACGATGCCGAACAGCCCCGCCGCGTCGGCGCCCAGGCCGAAGCGCGGCTCGGCCAGACGCAGCGCCAGGATGGTCCAGAAGGTGGTGAAGGCGGCGAACAGCAGCCCCTGGGTGACCGCGGCCAGCCGCAGGGCCGGGAACTCCCGCCACAGATGGACCAGCGAGCGCATCAGCGCCGGGTAGCGCATGGTTGCGTTCGGGTGGCTGCGCGGCAGCATGACGGCCATCAGCGCGGCGGCACCCAGCGCCAGCGGCACGGCCAGCCAGAACATGGCGCGCCAGCCCTCGTGCGTGCCGACGAAGCCGGCCAGCGTGCGGCTGAGCAGGATGCCGGTCAGCACCCCCGACATGACGGTCCCCACCGCCGCCCCGCGCCGCTGCGGCGAGGCGAGATGCGCGGCGAAGGGGACGATCTGCTGCGCCACCGTCGCCGAGACGCCGAGCAGCAGCGAGGCGGCGACCATCAGGGCGGGGCCTTGCGCCAGCGCCGTCGCGACCAGCGCCGCGGCGAGCAGGAGGAACTGTCCGACGATCAGCCGCCGCCGCTCCACCAGATCGCCCAGCGGCACCAGCAGGAGCAGGCCGGCGGCGTAGCCCAACTGCGTGGCGGTCGGGATCATGCCGGTCAGCGGGCCGGGCAGGTCGCCCTCGATCAGGCCCAGCATGGGCTGGTTGTAGTAGATGTTCGCGACGGCCAGCCCCGCGGCGGTCGCCATGGCGAAGGTCAGCCCGCGCCCGAGCCGGGTGTGGTCGGGCGTGTGGGTTGATGTGTGGGGCATTGTGTCGGTGATGCTCATGACAGGGGTCCTTTTGCAACATCCCCTCTCCCCAGAGGGGAGAGGGCTACTGAGCCCAAGGCGATGATCTCTGAAACAGACCCTATCGCACTTTCACAAACCGCATCAGTCATGCAGAATGAACGGCCTGTGCATCAAAAAGTGAAGCAATGGACCTTGCCGGACTCGCCGTTCTGGTGGAAGCCGCCCAGGCCGGCAGCCTGGCCGGGGCGGCAAGGCGCCTGGGCATCTCGCCGCTGATGGCGACGCGGCGGCTGGCCGCGCTGGAGGAGGCCATGGGCGCGCGGCTGATGCAGCGGACCACCCGCTCCCTTGCCCTGACGCCGGAAGGGGAGGCGATGCTGCCCTTCGCCCAGGCGATGCTGGAGAACGAGGCGGCGGCGCGGGCCAGCGTCCGACCGTCCTCCGCCGGGGCGTCGGGGCTGCTGCGGCTGACCGCCTCCGCCGCCTTCGGGCGCAAGGTGGTGGTGCCGGTGGTCGCGGAGTTCCTGACGGACAACCCGCAGGTCTCGGTCGATCTGCTGCTGACCGACACGGTGGTGGACATCGTCGGGCAGGGCATCGACCTTGCCATCCGCATCGCGCGTCTGAAAGACAGCGCGCTGATCGCGCGGCGGCTGGCCGACAACCCGCGGGGGCTCTACGCCACGCCCGGCTATCTGGCGGCCCGCGGTACGCCCGCCGCCGTCGCCGATCTGGCGGAGCACGAGTGCCTGTGCCTGTCCGGCACGACCCATTGGAGCTTCGCGGGGGACGGGCGGGAGCGGCGCATCCGGGTGCGCGGGCGCTTCACCGCCAACTCCATCGAGGGGCTGCGCGACATCTGCCTCGCCGGGCTCGGCATCGCCGTCCTGTCGGAGTGGGACGTGCGCGACGAGGTGGCGCGCGGCGCGCTGGTGGCGCTCACCCTGTCCGACGGGGCGTTGGAGCCGCTGGCAGTGTGGGGCGTCCACCCCTCGGCGCGCTTCGTGCCGCCGAAGGTGCGGCTGTTCATGGACGCGCTGGCGAAGGCGCTGCGCTGAGCCGGGTCAGAGCCGGACGGCCGGGCGGTCCGCCGGCTGGGTGGCATGCAGTTCGTAGAGCTTCGCCAGGATTTGCGGGGCGGGCTGCTCCGCCTTGGGCGCCGGCGTGTCCGCCGTGGCGTCGCTGCCCGGCGTCTTGCGGGCGAGCGCTTCCGCCAGCACGGCGGGGGATGGGCGATGGTCCGGCGTTGGCTCCGTTTGCGGCTCTTGCGCCGGACCGGCGAGGAAGGGCAGGGGCGGGGCGCTGGACGGCGCGTCCTTCGCCGGAGCCTTCGTCTCGTCCGAGCTGCCCTCCGCCAGCGCGACGAGGTGGCCCAGCGGGTCGTCGCCGGTCACCGCTTCGAAGGCGGCCATGGCGGCGCTGCCCAGCAGGCCGATGGGGCCGCCGAACAGGAAGCCGCCGGCCAGCCGCGCCGGCAGGCCGATCTCGTCGCCGGTGGCGTGGCGGTAGACCTGCGACACCCCCGGCAGGTGCTGCAGCGGATTCACCGCGTCCAGCAGGTCCCCGAAATCCAGACCGTGATCCGCCGTCTCCTGTTTGGTCGGGGCCTTCACGGCGTCCCGTGCGGCGGTGGTCGGGGCAAGCGCGCGGGCGGCGAGCGCGGAGGCGTTGGTCATGGCGTGGCTCCGGCGGGAACGGCGAGGATGCGGTCGAGGATGTGGAAAGAGTCGGGGGACGGCGTGGCGTCGTCCTTGCCCTGGCGTAGGAACTCCTCCAGCGCCGGGTTCAGCGCGACGGCGTCGTCCACCTCCGCGTCGGTGCCCTGCTTGTAGGCGCCGATGCGCACCAGCTCCCGCATGTTGTCGTAGGTGGCGGCGAGGCTGCGGGCGCGGCGCAGCAGGGCGTTCTGCTCCGCCGTGTGGCAGCCGGGCAGCAGGCGCGACACGCTGCGCAGCACGTTGACGGCGGGGTAGCGCCCCTGCTCTGCGATGCGGCGGTCCAGAACGACGTGGCCGTCGAGGATGCCGCGCACCGCGTCGGCGATCGGCTCGTCATGGTCGTCGCCGTCCACCAGCACGGTGAAGATGCCGGTGATGTCACCCTGGCCCTCCTGTCCCGGCCCGGCGCGCTCCATCAGTTTGGGCAGTTCCGCGAAGACGCTGGGCGGGTAGCTCTTGGCGGTCGGCGGCTCCCCGGCGGCCAAGCCGATCTCGCGCTGGGCCATGGCGAAGCGCGTCACGCTGTCGATCAGGCAGAGAACGTGCAGGCCGCGGTCGCGCAACTCCTCCGCCACGGTCAGGCAGAGATATGCTGCCTGCCGGCGCATCAGCGGCGGCTCGTCCGAGGTGGCGACCACGACGACGGAGCGGGCGAGGCCCTCCGCCCCCAGATCGTCCTGGATGAACTCCTGCACCTCGCGCCCGCGCTCGCCGACCAGCCCGATCACGATCGCGTCGGCCCCGGCGTGGCGGGCGACCATCGACAGCAGCGTCGATTTGCCGACGCCCGACCCGGCGAAGACACCCATGCGCTGGCCGCGGCAGATCGGCGTGAAGACGTCGATGGCGCGCACGCCGGTGTCCATCTTTGGCCCCACCCGGCGGCGCGCGTAGGCCGGCGGCGGGGCGGCGCGCAACGGGCGGGCGTGGTGGCCGTTGCGCAGGGGGCCGCACCCGTCGATCGGCTCGCCCAGCGCGTTGACCACGCGGCCCAGCCAGCCGGGGCCGGGGCGCAGCGTGAAGGCGGTGTCGTCGGTGACGGCGGCGCAGCCCTCCGCCACGCCGTCGAGGTTGTCGAAGGCCATCAGCAACGTGCGGCCCTGGCGGAAGCCGATGGTCTCGCACAGCAGGCGCTGGCCGCGCGCCGTCTCCGCCCAGCATTTGTCGCCCACCGCCAGGACGCGGCGCAGCCCCTCCACCTCCAGCGTCATGCCGGTGGCGCTGCGGATCTCGCCGCGCCAGGATCGGGTCGGCATCCGCTCGATCTCGGACAGAAGGTTGGAAAGCACGCGCATCGCCGGGACGTCTCCGCCGTGTCGGAATGCGGTGATCCTGCCACGAGGATTTTAAATCCGGTTTTAAACGCCGGGGGTCATATTGACCGTGCCTTGCCTTCCGGCTTTGCGATAGGGCCGTTCCAATGGATTTTAGCAATATTTCGGTGTTCCGGCTGACCGGCGCGCGCCTCGATTACTTGGCGGAGCGGCAGAAGCTGATCGCCGCCAACGTCGTGAACGCCAACACGCCCGGCTATCAGCCGAAGGACCTGAAGCCCTTCGCGGCGCTGATGGACGGCCCGCAGTCGGTGGCGCCCGCGCTCACCTCGCCCATGCACCTGGCGGGCTTCAACCCGTCCGGCGCGGTGCAGGAGGCGCGCAAGCCCGAGCAGTGGGAGACCACGCCGGACGGCAACGCCGTGTCGCTGGAGCAGGAGATGAACAAGGGCAGCGAGACGCGCGACGCCTTCGCCCTGACCGCCGGCCTGTTCCAGCGCAACCTGCAAATCCTGCGCGCCGCCTGGCGCGCCGGCTGACGACTTCGGAGGCCCTTCCCATGCTCACCGATCCCCTGGCCGCGACGATGCGGATCGCCAGTTCGGGCCTGCAGGCGCAGGGCACCCGGCTGCGCGTGGTCGCCGAGAACATCGCCAACGCCGATTCCACCGCCATGACGGCGGGCGGCGATCCCTACCGCCGCAAGACCGTCTCCTTCGCCACCACGATGGACCGCGCCGCCGGGTCGGAGATCGTGAAGGTCAAGCAGATCGGGCGCGACCGCAGCGACTTCCAGCTCGTCTACGAACCCTCGCACCCCGCCGCCGACGAGAAGGGCTACGTCAAGCGCCCGAACGTCCAGCCGCTGATCGAGATGATGGACATGCGCGAGGCCAGCCGGTCCTTCGAGGCGAGCGTCAACGTCATCGAGCAGTCGCGCAGCATGATGAGCCGCATGATCGACCTTCTGCGCGGCTGAGGAGATCCAGAGCATGATCGAACCCATCGGCCGCGCCGCCGCCGCCTACGGCCTCCACCGCGCGCCCCTGGCCCAGCCGGCGCCCGCCGCCTCGCTCGCCACCCCGCCCACCACAGCTGCTGCGGGATCGGCGCCCGCCGAGACGGCAGCGTCGGCGGAGAGCAGCTTCGGCGCCTTCCTCGACCGGCAGGTGTCGCAGGCGGTGGAGACGCTGAACGAGGGCGAGCGCATGTCCGTCGCCGCCGTCGCCGGCAAGGCCGGCACGCACGAGGTCGTGCGCTCCGTGCTCGCCGCCGAGATGACCGTGCAGACGGTGGTGTCGATCCGCGACCGCATGGTGCAGGCCTATCAGGACGTCATGCGGATGGCGATTTGAGCGCGTGTGTTGGGACGTAATGCCCCCTCCCTAACCCTCCCCCGCTTCGCAGGGGAGGGGATTCGGTCCCTCTCCTGCGAAGCGGGGGAGGGAAGGGGCCCATGCGCAGCATGGGAAGGGTGGGGGCAACACGCTTCCCCAGGAGAACCCCTATGAACGAAGCCGACGTGCTGGAAGTCCTGCGCACGGGCATCTGGACGATGCTGCTGATCGCCGCGCCGCCGCTGGTCATCGCGGTCCTGGTGGGCGTGGCGATCTCGCTGGTCCAGGCGCTGACCCAGGTGCAGGAGATGACGCTGACCTTCGTGCCGAAGATCGTCGCCATCCTGGTCACCACCGTGCTGGCGCTGCCCTTCATGTACGGCGCGCTCACCACCTACGCTGACCGGCTGGGCAGCCTGATCGTCTCGGTGCGGTGACATGCGCCGGCTGGCCGGACTGGCGATGCTGCTCCTGGCCGGGCTCCTGGCCGGAACCGCGACCGCCGCGGAGGTGAAGCCGCCGGCCGCGCAGATCGGCACCTGGTCCACCGCCCTCTACGCGCCGCGCGTCCTGCCCGCGCGCAGCCTGCCGCCGGAGGCCGCCTGCATCGACGCCATCCTGGCGGCGGAGCGCGAGGCCGGGGTGACCGACCACATGCTGCTTGCCATGGGCTTCACCGAGGCCGGGCGGATGACCGCCGACCGGCTGTTCACCGTCTGGCCCTGGACCGTCAACACCGAAGGCGCTTCCAGCTACTTCCCGACGCGGGAGGAGGCCATCGCTTTCGTGCGCGCCGCGCAAGCGCGGGGCACGCGCTCCATCGACGTGGGGTGCCTCCAGGTGAACCTGAAATGGCACCCCGACGCCTTTCCCGACTTGGAGACCGCCTTCGACCCGCGCGCCAACGCCCGCTACGCCGCGCGCTTCCTCGGCGACCTGCACCGCGCGCAGGGTTCGCTGGACGCCGCCATCGCCCGCTACCACTCCGCCCAGTCGGAGCGCGGGGCGGCCTACCGCGAGCGGGTCGGCGGCAACCGGCGCTGGGTGGCCGGCGCCATGGATTACCTGAAGACGCTGGCCGCCGGCCCTCAAATGGCCAGTTCCCAAGCCGCCCCCGGCGCACTGCCCGCCTGGGGTCGGGCCGAGCTTGGCCGCCTGTCCTTCCTGTCCAGCCTCTACGCCAACGCGGCGGTGAAGCCGCTGCTGCCGACCGCCCAGTAGCGCAGACGTAAAAGCCGGTTTTACCGCGGGGCGCTAGCGTACCAACGGTGCCGCACCCTGGAGTTCCCGCATGGCTTTCACGGACACCTTCCGGAACCGGATGACCAGCCTCGGCGATGCCGGGCTGGCGAACCGCGACGTGCTGTTCGCGCTGGCCATCGTGCTGGTGCTGGCCGTGCTGTTCCTGCCGGTGCCGACCTGGTTCCTCGACCTCGGGCTGGCGCTGTCGCTGGCGGTCAGCGTGCTGATCCTGATGGTCTCGCTGTGGATCTCCCGGCCGCTGGACTTCTCGTCCTTCCCGACCGTGCTGCTGGTCGTCACGGTGCTGCGGCTGGCGCTGAACATCGCGTCCACCCGCCTGATCCTCAGCCATGGGCACACCGGCCCGTCCGCCGCCGGCCATGTGATCGAGGGCTTCAGCCAGTTCATCATGGGCGGCAACTTCGTGATCGGCGTGGTGATCTTCGCCATCCTGATCGTCATCAACTTCGTCGTCATCACCAAGGGCGCCTCCCGCATCGCGGAGGTCGGCGCGCGCTTCACGCTGGACGCCATCCCCGGCAAGCAGATGGCCATCGACGCCGACCTGTCCGCCGGCATGATCGACGACGTCGAGGCCCGCCGCCGCCGCAAGGAGCTGGAGGACGAGAGCACCTTCTTCGGCGCCATGGACGGCGCGTCGAAGTTCGTGCGCGGCGACGCGGTGGCCGGGCTGGTCATCACCGCCATCAACGTGCTGGGCGGCATGGCCATCGGCATGGCGCAACAGGGCATGTCCTTCGAATCCGCGGCGTCGGTCTACACCATCCTGACGGTGGGCGACGGTCTGGCGACGCAGATCCCGGCGCTGGTCGTCTCGCTGGCCGCCGGCCTGCTGGTGACCAAGGGCGGCAACGTCGGCTCCGCCGATCAGGCGGTGCTCGCCCAGCTCGGCGGCTATCCCAAGGCGCTGATGGTGGCGGGCGGGCTGCTCGTCACGCTGGGCGTCACGCCGGGCCTGCCCGCCGCGCCCTTCGTCCTGCTCGGCGGCGGCTTCGGCGCGGCGGGCTGGTACGCCATGCGCGGCAAGATGCGCCGCGCCGCGCTGGCACGGCTGGAGGAAAGCCGCAAGGCACCCACCGCCCCCGCCGAGGAGGCGGTGGAGGACATGCTGAAGGTGGACGAGGTCAAGGTGGAGGTCGGCAACCACCTCGTCCCGCTGATCCTCAACAAGAACGGCCCGCTGACCGGCAAGGTGAAGACGCTGCGCAAGCGCTTCGCCAAGGAGTTCGGCTTCATCCTGCCGTCGGTGCGCATCAAGGACAGCAGCTTCCTGCCGCCCAAGGGCTACGTCGTCAGCGTGATGGGCGTCGAGGTGGCGAGCGGCGAGGTGCGGCCCAAGCAGCTTCTCGCCATCGACCCGTCCGGCGGGGCGGCCCCCGACCTGCCCGGCGAGGCGACGCGGGAGCCGACCTTCAACCTTCAGGCCCGCTGGATCGACCCGGCGCGGCACGAGGAGGCCATCGCCAAGGGCTACACGGTCGTCGACCCGGAAAGCGTCATCACCACCCACCTGACCGAGGTCATCAAGGACCATCTCTCGACCCTGTTGACCTTCGCCGCCATGCAGAAGCTGCTCGACGGGCTGGGGCGGGAGTACCAGAAGCTGATTTCCGACATGGTGCCGTCGCGCATCACGCTGGTGGTGGTGCAGCGCGTGCTCCAGGCGCTGCTGGCGGAGCGGGTGTCGATCCGCAACCTGCCGGCCATCGTCGAGGCCATCGCCGAGGCGGTGAACTGGACGCGCAACATCACGCTGGTCACCGAGCATGTGCGGGCGCGGCTCGGCCAGCAGATCTGCCAGTCTTTGACGGCGCCCGACGGCTTCGTCCCGGTCATCGTCCTGACCCCGCGCTGGGAGCAGGCGCTCCAGCAGAGCGTCATCGCCGAAGGCGAGGACCGCCGCTTCGCCATGCCGCCGACCCAGGTGCAGGAGTTCCTGACGGCGCTGCGCATCACCATCCAAAAGCACGCCACGCCGCAGGTCTGGCCGGCGCTGCTGGTCGGGGCGGAGGTGCGGCCCTTCGTGCGCTCGCTGCTGGAGCGGGTCAGCCCGATGACCCCGGTCATCAGCCACGCCGAACTGCACCGCAAGGTGTCCGTCAAGACGATCGACCAGGTGTGAAGGACCGGGAAGGAAAGAACGGTGATGGACACGCTCGCCGATCTGCTCAGCCTGGAGGTCTACCGCGCCTTCCTGGTCTTCGCCCGGGTCGCGGCGGCGGTCAGCCTGCTGCCGGGCTTCGGGGAGCTGGCGGTGCCGCCGCGCGTGCGGCTGTGCATCGCGATTCCCGTCGCGCTGGCACTGACCCCGACGGTGCCCGGCCTGCCCGACCGACTGCCGCCGGACGCTGCGGTGATGCTGGAGCAGATCTTCGCGGAGACGGTGGCCGGCGCCTTCCTCGGGCTGGGGGCCAAGCTGTTCCTGGCCTCGCTCCAGGTCGCCGGCAACATCGCCGCGCAGGCGATGGGCCTAGCCAACCCCTTCGGCACCGACGCGGCGGGGTTCGAGAGCGGGTCGATCCTGTCGGGCACGCTGGTCATCGCCGGGCTGGCGCTGCTGTTCGCGCTCGACCTCCATTACCTGATGATCGACGCGCTGGTGCGCTCCTACGGAAGCTGGCCGGCGGCGCAACTGCCCGATCCCGGCATGGTGGCAGGGCGCTACGCCCAGCTCGTCGGCGTCACCTTCCGGCTGGGGGTGCAGATGGCGGCGCCCTTCCTGGTGTTCGGCATGATCGCCAACATGGCGCTGGCGCTGGTCAACCGGGTGATGCCTTCCATGCCCGTCTATTTCGTCGCCACCCCGGCGATGGTCGGCGGCGGGATGCTGGTCTTCCTGGTGACGGCGGGCGCCATGGTCACCGCCACGCTGGCGGCGCTGGCCGGCTGGCTCGGCGGGCGATGAGAAGGGGGCGGTGAGGGGGCGGCGATGTCGGACAACAGCCAGGACGAGGAACAGAAAACCGAGGAGCCGACCGAGAAACGGCTGCGCGAGGCGATGGACAAGGGCGATGTCCCTCGCGCCCGCGACGTCGGTCTGGCGGCCACCATGGCGGCGGCCTGGCTGATCGCCGCGGCGGGCGGGCCGCTCGCCGCCTCCCGCATCGCCGAGGTGCTGCTGCCGTTGATCGAGAATCCGAACGACATCCGGCTCGACGGCGGTCCCTACGACGTGATGAACAGCCTGCGCTGGCTGATCGGCGGTGTGGCGGTGGCGATGCTGCCGGTGTTCGGCCTGCTGGTCGGCGGGGCGGTGGTGTCGGCGGTGGGGCAGGGGCCGCTGCTGGCGGCGAGCGACCGCATCCGGCCCAAGCTGTCTCACCTGTCGCCGCTCAGCGGCTGGCGGCGCATCTTCGCGCGCCACGCGCTGGTCGAATTCGTGAAGAGTCTCGTGAAACTGGCGATCATCGCCTGCGCCGTCTGGTTCGCCGTGGCGCCCTACATCGATTGGACGGAGGGGATCGTGGGCATGGACGTTGCGGCGCTTCCCGACCTGCTGCGGGACCTGACCCTGCGGCTGCTGCTGGCCGTCCTCCTGGCGACGGTGGTGATGGCCGCCGTGGACGTGCTGTGGAACCGGCTGGAATGGCGGCGCCGCCTGCGCATGACCTTCCAGGAGCTGAAGGACGAGTTCAAGCAGACCGAGGGCGATCCCCATCTGAAGGCGAAGCTGCGCGAGATCCGGCGCGACCGCTCGAAGCGCCGCATGATGGCGAACGTGCCGCGCGCCACGGTGGTCATCGCCAACCCGACCCACTTTGCCGTGGCGCTGGAATACGACCGCGCCAAGATGCCGGCGCCGGTCTGCCTCGCCAAGGGGGCCGACCTCGTCGCGCTGCGCATCCGCGCGGTGGCCGAGGAGAACGGCGTTCCGGTGATCGAGAACCCGCCGCTGGCCCGCGCCCTCTACGCCGCGTCGGAGGTCGACGCGGTGATCCCGCTCCAGCACTACCAAGCGGTGGCTGAGGTGATGATGTATGTGCTGCGCCTGAAGAACGGTGGGGCCGCGCAGCCGGCGCAACGGGCGTAGCGGGGCGGGTGGATTGGGGTGGCGGCCGGATGGTTTGGAAATCAGCTTAATGTCTTCTCAACGGGTTTGGCGGTAGACGAAGGACATCCTCCCCTTCCGCGGCGCATCACGGCCATGAGCGACAGCGACGACCTGTTCGAGATGTACCGTTCCGACCGCGCCGCCTCCGGCGCGCTGAAGGGGGAGGCGCTGGCCACCGCGCTGGCCGACAACGTGCGGCGCAGCTTCGCCGAGATGGACCGGCTGATTGCGGAAGTGACGCAGGCTCTTGTCCAGGCCCGCTACACGCTGCGCCTCGCGCCCTCGGTGGTGGACCGCGGCAGCTACGTCCAGCAGGACCGCGCGTCCGAGAGCTTCCGCGATTACCTGCGCCTGTGGAGCCACCGCCGCGCCGAGGCGGGCAGCGGCGGGATGCATTGGGAAACGAAGATCCTGGTCACCGACAGCCGCCGCCGCACGGCGGAGCTTGGGCTGGGTGTGACCGTCGAATGGCCGACCGCGGACCGTGCGGCCGATTGCGCCTTCGTGGAGTTCTGGACGACCGGCCAGGGCGTCAACCTGCCCTCCGAGGGCCGCAACTTCCAGCGCGCCCTGGTCGCCTGCCTGCGGCGGCTTGAGGAGGCGGGGGAGATCACACCCGCCGTGAAGCGCTGACCCGAGAGCCGGACCGCTGCCCTCTGTAATCCCCTCTCCCCCCTGGGGAGAGGGTGGCCCGAAGGTGTTTGCTGGATTACGAACGGACCAGCGCCTCGACCTCCTTGATCGCCGCATCTACGGGAATGCGCTCCATCTCGCGCCCGCCGAAGGTCGAGGCCGTCAGCACCGTGCCCCGCGTCACCTTCGGGCGCAGCTTCTCCGCGATGGTCGGGCCGTAGAGGGTCAGCAGCGGCACATCGGCGAGGCCGAACAGGTGGCTGGTCCCGCTGTCGTTGGCGACCGCCGCAGCGCAGCGCCGGGTCAGCGCGATGGTGCGCAGCGGGGAATAGCGCGGCTCGGCCAGTTCGGCGTCCTGGAGCGGGAACAGCGCCTGCGGCACGGCGGCGCGCAGTTCCGGCAGCCAGTCCAACTCCGCCGGGCCGAGGATGAAGACCGGCACCCGCCCATCGGCGACCTGGGCGCGGGCCAGCTCCACGAAGCGGTCCAACGGCCAGCATTTCACCCGCTTGCCCGCCCCCGGCGCGATGGCGATGTAGCCCGGCCCGTCGGGCAGGACGGCGCGCGCCTCGGCCTCGGCCTCGGCCGGGATGGGAACGGCCATGTCCAGCGGAGGGCGGCGCCCACCGGCGACCTCCAGCAGGTCGAACAGGCGGTCCAGCACGTGCCGCGGCTCCTTGTAGCCGGGCGGCGGGCGGCGGTCCGACAGGCGGTAGCCGGCGCAGGCCGAGACGAACAGGTCGTGCTTCAACCGCCGCGCCAGCAGCGTCCGCCAGGGCAGCGCCTGGGTGTCCAGCACCAGCGAGAAACGATCCTTGATGGGCATGGGCTTCAGCAGGCCGAGCGGGTTGCGACCGATGCCGGTGTCGGCGCGGAACTCGTCGATCAGTCCGTCCATCATCGGGCGCAGCGTGGTCGCCAGATGGGTGCCTTCGGTGGTGATCCAGGTGATCCGGTGGTCCGGGAACAACCCCCGTAGGGCGCGCACGAAGGGAATCTTAATGAGCGCGTCGCCGATCAGCTCGCCATGGGTGAAGACGGCAAGCGACGGGGGGCCGGCGCGGTCGGTTGCGGGCATACGGAAGCCTTGGAAAGATGCGGCCAAGCGGACGCCGGACTATAGCGGCCCGCATCCGGCGGCGGAACCCTCCGCAAAGCCATCGTCTTTCAATCCCCTCTCCCCTCTGGGGAGAGGAAGGGTGAGGGGGTTGCGCTTTTGCCGAACGTACCGCCGCGCGCAACCCCCTCACCGGCCCTTCGGGCCACCCTCTCCCCAGAGGGGAGAGGGCTATGGTGGACCCGCCCTACAGCTCCGCGTTCAGGCCCGACGCCGACAGCTCGACCGGGCGCACCGCGTGGCCGGAGGGGGCGTAAAGGCCATCGCTGGCCGCCTTCTCCAGGGCCACGAGGAGGCTGCGGTTGATCGACAGCACGGCCTTGCGCATGGCGACCAGCCCCGCCGCGTTGTCGTTGATGGCGCGGTCCAGCCGCTCCACCCGCTCCAGGATCATGGCGCGCAGGTCGTCGTTCAGCCGCAGGGTGCCCGACTGCGCCTGGGTCATGATGCCGCCCAGACGGTCGGCCATCGCCTGCTTGCGCCGGGCGTAGACCTCCAGCCCTTCCAGCTCGCCGGCGGCGAGTGCCGCCGTCTCCTCGTCGAGCAGGACGCTCAACTCCGCCACCGTGTCGAGGAACTCCGTCATCACCACGGCGGTCGGCCCGTCGGCCAGCGCGGGACTCTCGGGCTCCGGCGCGACGGCGGGCGCGGCGTCCTCGACCGGCTTGGCGTCGGGGGCGAATTCGCGGATCAGGTCCTTGAAACGGCGGCTCATCCCTTGGTTCCTTCGCTCGTCTGGCCGTAGAGGCGGGCCACGTCGGCCTCGACCATGCGGCCGATCCCCAGCGTGCCGGCCTCGGCGATGGCCTTGCCGTATTCCTGGAGCATGAAGCTGCGCCACGTCCGCTCGCCCTGGCCGCCGCCGAAGGCGCTGCCGGTCTCGATGCCGGCGAACATGGACTCCAGCATCTGCCCGACCATCAGCGCCTCGAACTCCTGCCCGGCCTTCTCGGCGGATCGGGTTTGGGCGGCGGGTGTCGCGGCGGCGGAACGCGCGGTTTGGGCGGTCGGGGAAAGGGGGGAGATGTCCATCGTGTCGTCGTCCGGCCGGAGAGGATCAGATGATTTCCAGATCGGCGTGCAGCGCACCCGCCGCCTTGATCGCCTGGAGGATGGCGACCATGTCGCGCGGCCCGACGCCCAGCGCGTTCAGCCCGTTGACGAGCTGCTGCAGGCTGACATTGCCGCCGATGGTGACGAACTGGCGCCCGTTGCCCTCCTGCACCTGCACGTCGGTGCGCGGCACCACCACCGTCTGCCCGTCGGAGAAGGGCTGCGGCTGCGACACCTGCGGCGTCTCCACCACGCGGACGGTCAGGTTGCCCTGGGTGATGGCGACGCGGCTGATGCGCACATCGTCGCCGATGACCACGGTGCCGCTGCGCTCGTCCACCACCACCCGCGCGATGCCGTCCGGGCGCACGGTGAGCTGCTCGATGTCGCCGATCAGCCGGGCGACCGCGCCGGTGTAGCGGGGCGGGATGCGCACATCGACGGTGGTCGCGTCCAGCACATGCACGGCGCTGCTGCCCAACCGCAGCGCCACCGCGTCGGCGATGCGGTTGGCGGTGGTGAAGTCGGGATTGCGCAGGGCCATGCGCACGCCGGTCGTCTCGTCCAACGCGAATTTCAGCTCGCGCTCGACGATGGCGCCGTTGGCGATGCGGGCGCTGGTCGGCACGCCCTTGGTCACGTTCGCGGCCACCCCGCCCGCCGAGAAGCCGCTGACCGACAGCGACCCCTGGGCCACGGCGTAGGCCTGCCCGTCGGCGCCCAGCAGCGGCGTGACCAGCAGCGTGCCGCCGAGCAGGCTGGTGGCGTCGCCCAGCGCCGACACGGTGATGTCGATGGTCGTGCCCTGGCGGGCGAAGGGCGGCAGCGAGGCCGTGACCATCACCGCCGCGGCGTTGCGGGTGCGCAGCACCTCGTCGCGGGTGTTGATGCCCAGCCGCTCCAGCATGCCCTTCAGGCTCTGCTCGGTGAAGGGCGTGTTGATCAGCCGGTCGCCCGAACCGTTCAGCCCGACCACGAGGCCGTAGCCGATGAGCTGGTTGCGGCGCACCCCGTCGAAGGTGACGAGATCCTTCACCCGCGTCTGGGCCAGCCCCTCCTCCGCCACGGCGGCGGCGGCCAGCAGGCAGGCCGCGGCCAGCGCGGCCACGCGGAGGGTGCGGCGGATCGGGCCAAGCTTCGTCGGGCCATGCTTCATCAGACCGTCTTTCATCATCCCGCAGGGAGGCCGGGCCGCCCTACAGGTAATTGGTGAGGCTCATCCGGGCGATGCGGGCGGTGGCCGCCGCGGTCGCCTCGATCTGCACCTCGAGCTGGTTCATGCGCAGGCTGGCCTCCGCCGGATCGACGCTTTCCATCGCGTCGAGCTGGTCGTTGAGAACGCGGAGCTGCGTCGTGTTCATCGCCGCGATGTCGTCGAGCTGGGCGCGGTGGATGCCGAGCTGCGCGGTGGCGTCGCGTACCCCCTCGATGCCGCCCGACACCTTGGCGACCGCGGCCTCCATGTAGGGCTTGTAGGCGTCCAGCGGCAGTTGGCTGGTGTCGACGCTGGCCAGCATGTAGAGGCCCTGGAGCAGGTCCCGCATGGCCGGGTCGTTGCCCTGGATGCCATAGGGGATCTCGGTCGTGCGGTCGAGCCGGGCGCTGAGGCGCGGCGCGGTCGAGGGCGCCCCCTGGTAGAACCCGCCCTCGAAGCCGAGCGGCGCGGCCGACGGTGTCGCGAACAGGTCGTCCAGCGCCGCCACGGCGGCAGCGGTCTCGGCCGGGGTCTGCGGCGACGCGGTGCCTCCGGTGGCCGCGGCGATGGTGTCCTGCACGATCTGGATGGGGGAGGGCAGGCCGGACTCGTCGCCCTGCACGGCGCGCATGGGGGCGGCCTTCACCTCCACCCCGCCGAACAGGTAGCCGTTGCCGGAGGAGGCGTTGAGCATGCCAACCACCTGCTCCAGCATGGCGCGGGCCCGCACCTGGAGCGAGCTGCCGGTGGGCGAGGGCTGGCCCAGCCCGACCGAGGCGGCGGCCAGGACGTCCTGCCCGGCGGACAGGATGTTGGTCAGCGCGCTGTCCATGGTGCCCAGCCGCCCCTGCAGCAGGGCGGTGGATTTCAGGGTCTGGTCGGTCTCGTCATACAGGTTGCGCAGCGCGATGGCCTGCCCGGTGCGCGCACCCAGTGCCTTGGCGACGTCGAAATGCTTGCCGCTGGCGATCTCGTCGTTGTTGCGCAGCCGTTCGAGCTGAAGCTCGGTGTTGGCGGTCTGGAGGCGCTTGGAAAGGCCGAGGGTGGAGACGGCGTTGTAGAGCATGGCGTCAGTTCCGGATCTGGAGCAGCGTGTCGAGCATCCGCCCGGCGGCCTGGAGCACCTGGGCGCTGGCGCCGTAGCTCTGCTCGATCAGCAGCAGCTTCTGCATTTCGTCGTCGACGTTCACGCCGTCGCGGTTGAGACGCGCCGATTGCAGCGCGTCGGCGCTGATCTTGCGGGTCTTCATCTCGGACTCGGCGGTGGTGCGGTAGCCCTGCTGGGTGGAGACCATGCCGGTTGCGTAGTCGCCCAGCGTCGCCGTGGACGGGAGGTCCGGATCGCCGAAGCTGCGGGTGACGGAGAAGGCGTTGAGGAAACGGTCGATCTGCGTGGTGTCGCCAGGGGCCAGGGGCGCACCGGCCCGGACGCCGCTCTGCACCTTCCAGGGGTTGCTGCGGATGTCGCCGTTGACGGCGATGCGCGAAGCTGGTCCGCCGCTGCCGGGGGCCATGACGAACAGGCCGGTCGTTCCGGGTTCGGACTCCGCCGCTTCGAACTGTTGAATGATGCCCGCCGCCAGCTCGTCGAGCTGGGCCAGAGCCCGAGGCATGTCCTGATGAGCGGTCTGGACATAGCCCATGATGCGCCCGCTCTGAATGTCCTGGTCCGGGTTGCCGGAGATGATCTTGCCGCCGGCCAGCAGGTCGCCGTCGATGAACTGAAGCGGCTGGGCGCCCGCCGGCAGTTCGCGGTCGAGCAGCGTCTGGCCGTTGCGGGTCATCACCACGACCTCCCCGCTTTCGCGGGTGTGAGTGCGGATGCCGATCTCGTTCGACACCTGATCGAGCAGCCGGTCGCGCTCGTCCATCAGGTCGCTGGTCTCGGCGCCCTTGGCCTTCTGGGTGGCGATGGCGCTGTTCAGCTCTCCGATGCGGACCAGCGAGCGGTTGACCTCGTCGACGGAGGACCGGAGCCGCGCCTTGGCGTCGTTCTGCACGGTGATGGCGGCGGCGGCGGTGTCGTGCAGGCGGCGCACCAGCGATTCCGCGGAATCCACCACGGCGGTGCGCGCCGCCTCGTTGTCCGCCTGGTTGCGGAGCTGGCTGAAGGACTGCTGGAGCTTGGCCAGGGCGGTGGAGACGGACCGCTCGTCCTGCGGCTGGCCCAGCGCGGTGGCGTAGTCGGCCAGCGCCGAGGCGCGGGTTTCCTGCGCGCTGTAGCGGCTCTGCTCGAACCGGGCGTCGCGGATCAGGAACTCGTCCACGCTGCGCAGCACGCCGTCGACGCGCACGCCCTGGCCGCGCCCGCCGCTGATCGCGGTGGAGACGGCCAGATCCTTGCGGACGAAGCCCGCGGTGGTGGCGTTGGTGATGTTGTGCGAGACCAGCGCGGCTTGCTGCTGGGTCGCGCGCAGCCCGGAGAGGGCGGCGCTGAGGGCCAGTTGGAGGCTCATGGCGGGCTATCCCCTTTCCCGTCCGTCAGCGCTTCAGACGGGTGGTCTCGTCCACCATCTCGTCGGCGGTGCGCACCAGCGTGGCGTTGGAGGAATAGGCGCGCTGCGTCTCGATCAGCGACACCAGCTCCTCGGCGATGTCGACGTTCGATTGCTCCAGCGCGTAGCCGGCGACCGAGCCGGTGGTGCCGCTGTTGCCGTTGCTCAGCGTCATCGTGCCGCTGTCGATGCCCAGCGTGTAGGTGTTGCCGTCCTGCGGGACCAGACCGCCGGGGTTGACCACGTCGGCGACCGGCACCTGATAGAGCGGCTGGCGGGCGCCGTTGTCGTAGACGGCCCACAACGTGCCCGCCTTGTCGACGTCCACCGTGCTGACGCGGCCGGCGCGGGCGCCGTCGCCCATGAACTGCGGCACGTAATCGCCGTTGAGCTGGGTGAGGTTGCCGATGGACAGCTTGATCGTATCGGACGTCGGGCTGGCCGGAGAGGTAAGGGTGATCTGCGGCAGTGCGCTGGTCGGCAGACCGGAGGCGTCGCCACTGGCGGCGAAGGAAATCGTGGTGCTGGGAAGGTCGGCGGTGTAGCCGGGTGGCGGTGTGACCGTCAGCCTCCATTCGTTGGGATCGGCTGGGTTCCCGGTTTTCTGCCAGCTCAGCTTGACGTCGAGCGGGTTGCCGAGGCCGTCGTAAAGGGACGTGGAGGTGTCGAAGCTCGAGGTGCCGTCAGACTGCGCCGGCAGGTTGCCGGCGAAGCTCATCTGCGTCGTCTTGCTGCCGCCATAGGCCAGCCCGGCGATGGAGACGGCGCTCAGCCCGTCGAAGCTGCTGCGGTTCACCGCGGGCAGGCTGCCGTCCGGACCCAGCTTCCAGGCCTGGAGATACTGGCCGGCGCTGTTGCGCAGGAAGCCCTGGTCGTCGGGCAGGAAGCTGCCGGCGCGGGTCAGCGCGTAGCTGGGCGACGTTCCGGTGTTGCCGGCGTTGTCGCCGACGACGAAGAAGCCGCGCCCTTCGATCGCCATGTCGGTGGCGGACTGGGTGCCCTGGATGGTCCCGTCCTTCAACACCTGATAGTGCACGTTGGAGCGCACGCCGCCCGCGGCGTAGTTGCTCGTCGCACCGGAGGAGGTCATCAGCGTCGAGAAGTCGACCGCGGCGCGCTTGTAGCCGATGGTGGCGGAGTTGCTGATGTTGTCCGAAATGGCGGCCATCCGCGAGCTTTGCGCGGACATCCCGCTCACACCGGACCGCATGGCGCTGAACAGGCTCATCGGGAGATCCTCATCTCAAGTCGGTTGGGCCGAAAGCGAGCCACGGGATTCTCCGCGATGGACTTCGGAAGCGAGAGTACAGGGCGGCTTTTAAAGCGGATTTAAAGAGCGTTTTCAGGCGTTTACTTAAAATTTTCCGCTCTTTTGCTGAAGCCGGCCGCTGGAGCGGCGCCCGGTCGCGTCGCTCGGCCCCTTGGGACAAGAGTGAAATCGAGGTGCGATTGCGGGGGCGGCGAACGGATGCCGCATTGCGCGGATCGCCAAATCCGGTCACTGTTGGACCGGTTGTCCTCCATGCATCGAGTGTCCAGAGTGAGCGAAGAGCAAAAGCAGCAGGTTACGGCGGTCGTCAAATGGTACAAGGCCGACAAGGGCTTCGGCTTCGTCCGCTTCGCCGACGGAAGCGGTGAGGCGTTTCTGCATTCCCGGGTTCTCGCCTCGCTGGGCGAGGTGTCGCTGACCGAAGGCACCGGCCTCGTCTGCGACATCGCCGAGACCCCGAAGGGGCCGCAGGTCGTGGCCATCCATTCCATCACCCCCGCCGACCCGGCGGAGGCCAAGCCGGCCCGCGCGCCGAAGCAGCGCCGCCAGCGTCAGGCCGAGGCCGGCGATCCCCAGGCGCCCCGCCCCGCCCCGGCCGCCGTCCGCGAGCCCAAGCCGCGGCGCGAGCGGCCGGCCCCGGCCCTGATGCCGGTGGCCACCGGTGAGATGATCTACGGCACCGTGCGCTGGTACAACCTGGACAGCCAATCCGGCCTGATCGACCCGTGGGACGACGAGACGGGCATCGGTGTCTATTTCGACCGGGCGATCCTGCGCCAGTCCGGGCTTGAGGTGGTGGCCGACGGCGAGGACGTGCGTTTCGTCGCCGTGTCGGGCGACGGCGGCCCGACCGCGCTGCGCGTCGAACTGGTGTGAGCCGACAGGACTCGGGCGCCGTCGGGGTCTCCGCCCGGCGGCGCCTGGTTCAGACCGGAACCCTGGCTGACGCGATCAGCGGGGGGTGAAGGACCGCGAGGGACGGCGCTCGACGACCACCGGCGGGCGCTGGTCCATGCCGCCGGAGGGGCGGGACGGGTAGTGGCCGCGGGATTCGGAGGAGTCCATCCGACCGGCGGCCTCGCGCACCTCGAAGATGCGGCGTTCGACCGGCAGGCTCTCCGCCAGGACGATGACGGTGTTGAGCGAGATCCGGTCGATCGCCGGCTCCATCCGGTCGGCGCGCAGCCGGCCCGCCTGCACAAGTTCCTCCACCTCGGCTTCCGAGCACTTCAGCCAGGCCGCCGCCTCGGCGATGGAGAGTGACTGGTCGCGCATCGAAGAAGCTCCAAGACTGGGGTGGGGACAGGAAACCGGGTTGCCAATAGGGGTGTACCCGATTTCCGCGCCGAACAACAGGGTGGCGAAGGGGCGTCCCGCCACAAGACGCCCGGAATGCGCCTCTTTTTACTCCTTGGTCACGCTCCGGCAGCGCTGCTGGAGCAGGGTGACGGCCTGGGCGGCCTCGTCGCCCTGCAGGGTGAAGGCCCGCTCGTCGAGCAGCCGCCCGTCGGCGTTGAAGGCGCGGACGAACAGGCCGTGCGCGGTGCTGGTCACCACCGCGTCCACCACGGCGTCCGCCGTCTCGTCGCTCGCCACGTCGATGAAGGAGGCGAGTTCCGCCAGTTCGCCGTTGTCCGTCCAATCGGCCTCGGCGATCAGGTCGAGCAGGTCGTTCAGCCCGCCGGCCGGCTCGCAGCGCTGGACGCGCGGGTCGGCGCCCTGGATGGCCGCGGTGAAGCGGGTCAGCGCTTCGCGGATGCGGGTCTCCTCCGCGGGGTCGAGTTCGGGTTCGCCGTCCTCGCCGATGCGGGCCAGCCCGAGGAAATCGGGAACCGCGTCCTCGCCGGCCGCCTCGACGGCTTCCGCCTCCTCCTCGATCAGGCCGACGACGCCGACCAGACGGGTGCCGGCGTCCGCCGGATCGGCCAGCAGGTCGGCCTCGCGGACGAAGCGGAGCGCCGCGTCGGTCGAGTCCAGCAGGCGCAGCAGCAGGGTGCGGCGGTCGGCGGCCTCCAGATAGACCAGCGCCTCCGGCTCCAGCCAGACCGGCAGCAGGCGGGTGTCGGCGGCGGTTTCCAGCAGGCCGGTGGAATCCAGAGCCTCCTCGATGGCCGCGGCGGCGGGTGGCTGCGACAGGTCGCCGGACACCTCCACCGCCAGCCAGAAGAGGGTGGCGATCATGTCGTCGCCTTGGGCGTCGGTGCGGCGGACGGATTCGGCGATGGTCTCCACCTCGTCGAGGAACTCCGGCTGTTCCTCCTCGCGCAGCTTGTCCAGCGCGGCTTCCAGCACCGCCTGGCGGCCCGCGTCCAGCGTCTCGTCGAGCAGTTCGTCGAAGCGGCGGTCGCTGTTGCGCCAATAGCGGACCAGGCGGTCCGCCGGCGTGCCCGTGAAGGTTCCGGAGGCCGGCTTGTCCGCGCCGTTCCGCCCGTTGCCTGTCTTTGCCATGCTGCCTCTCCTGACTGGTCCGCCGGCGCCGTCGGGCGCGGGGGTGACGATACGGGCAGTGACCGTAGTGGCCGCGGGGCGCGCTGGCAAGCCGTCCTCTTCCGCTTTCAGAACCCTCGTCTCAGGGCACTCGACAGCGGCGCCCGTCCTGCGGCAGGCTGGGGACCGCAATCAAAAGCCGGAGGGCAGGGCCCGTGACGACGCGCGATGAGACGGAGGTCCTGCTGGCGGAGCTTCGCAAAGGCTTTGGGGTGGCCTCGAACAGCGAGCTTCTGCATCTGCTCGCCGCCCTGGGGCGGGTCGTGCTGGACGAATCCAGCCGCGACGAGCGCGGCCGCCGCGTGCTGAAGATCGTCGGCAAGGGCGGGCGCGAACGCCAGATCGTGATTTCGGAATAAAGGAAAACGCCCTTCCCCGCGACGGTGCGGGGAAGGGCGTTCCCGTCAGCTCGCGCGGACGCGCTGGAGGAAGCCGGACAGCTCGCGGTTGAGCGCGTTGGCGCCGTCGGCGAGGTCGTGGGCCTTGTCGAGGAGCGTGCGTGCGGCGGTGCCGCTGCGGTCGGCGGCGGCGTTGACCCCGGCGATGGTCTGCGTCACCTCGGAGGTGCCCAGCGCCGCCTGATGGACGTTGCGGGCGATCTCCTTGGTGGCGGCGCTCTGCTCCTCCACCGCCGCGGCGACGGTGGCGCCGATGGCGCCGACGCGGGTGACCACCTGGACGACCGCCTGGATCTCCTGCACGGCCTCGCCGGTCGCGCTCTGGATGCCCGCGGCCTGGGCGGCGATCTCGCCGGTGGCGCGGGCGGTCTGGGCGGCCAGCGCCTTCACCTCGTTGGCGACGACGGCGAAGCCCTTGCCGGCCTCGCCGGCGCGCGCCGCCTCGATGGTGGCGTTGAGCGCCAGCAGGTTGGTCTGGCTGGCGATGTCGTTGATGAGGTCGACGACGCGCCCGATGCTCTGCACGGAGTCCGCAAGGCCGCCGATCTGCCCGTTGGCGCGCTCGGCCAGCGTCATCGCCTCGCGGACGATGTTGGTGGACTCGCTGATCTGGCGGGTGATCTCCTCGATGGAGCTGGTGAGCTGCTCCGACGCCGCGGCGACCGTCTCGACGTTGGCCGAGGTCTGCTCGGTCGCGGCGGCGACGCTGGTGGCGAGGCGGTTGGTCTCCTCCGCCGTGGCCGACATGCTGCGGGCGCTCTCCTCCATCTCGGTGGATTCCGCCACGAAGCGGCTGACCACGCTGCCGACCGCCCCTTCGAAGCTGTTGGCGATCTCCTCCAGGGAGCGCTTGCGGTCCTCCTCGGCGCGGCGGGCGGATTCGATCTGCTCGGCCTCCAGGCGGCGCTTGGCGAGGGCGTTCTCGCGGAAGACCTCCACCGTGCGGGCCATGGCGGAAATCTCGTCGCGGCCTCCGGCGGGAACCGTCACGTCGAGGTCGCCGGCGGCGATCTTCTCCATTCCGCCCTGGAGGGTGAGCAGGCGTCGGACCACCATGCGGCGCACGAAGACCAGGATGACCAGCGCCGACAGCAGCAGGCTGACCACGCCGACCCCGATCTGCAGGATCGTGCCGTTGGACAGGGCCTTCTCGCTGTCCTCGGCGGCGGTGGTGATGGCGCCCTCCTGCGTGTGCACGAGGTTCACGACCGCCATGGACAGCGTTTCGGACAGGCTCAGGTTGTTGGTCAGCAGGTCGCGCTGCGCCTTCAGGATTTCCAACTCGGCCAGACGGGTGGGGATCAGCCCGTCCGGCTCGATCGAGAGGGATTCGATCGCCTTCAGCGGCTCCGCCATCGCTTGGCGTGAGGCCTCGGGCAATTGGTTCGAGCTGGCGGTCATGGTGGTGACGAGGATGCGGGTCTGCGCCTCGATGATCGACAGCCGGTTCGCGTCGGAGCTGGCGGCGGCTTCGGTCAGCAGGCCGCGGACGGTGGTGGCGCCGTCGTCGATGCTGCGGACGAGGGTAAGCTGTTCCTCGGTCTGGAGATACTCCTCGCCGGCCTGCAGCCGCTCTTCCGCCGGACGGGTGTCGTCCCGGAAGGCGGCGCGCTGCATGTCCACGCCGCTGCTGTGGATCGACTTCCAGGGCGCCACGAGCTGGGACAGGCGCCGCGTGGCGGCGACCACCTGCTCCAGCAGTTCGGCGCGGTGGTCGCTCAGCCCGATCCGCTTGTCCGCCGCCTGATCGAGCAGCGTGACGTTGGCGAGCAGGGCCTGGGCGGCGCTGCTGGCGGCGGCGGTTTCGGACGGACCGCCGGCGTGGGACGCGGCGTTGGCGCTGCTCTGCTCAAGCTCGGCCAGATCGCGCAGTTCGCGTTCGAAGTCTTGCCGCTCCATGGCGATGCGCGCTGCGAGGTCCGCCTTCTCCTCCTTGCTGGTGACGGAGCGGAAGGCGGGAGCCAGCGCGTCGATGCGGCCCGCGTGCTGGGCGGCCCGCAGGGCGCCGAGCGCGGACGGCACGGCCTCCGCGGTGATGACCTGCAGCGTCCGGCCGAAGCCGGCGTACCCGGTCAGCGCCACCCCGATGGCGACGAGCGTGCAGCACACCACGGCGCCGACACCGGTGAACAGGCGCCCCTGAACGCCTCCCAGCCGGCTTGGGCGCCCCGCCTTATCCTGGGCAATTCCTAACGGTTTGGACATGTCATCTCTTCCCCAACGGCGGTCTTGCTTCTCTTGGCGCCGCCGCACGCCGTCCGCGGCGGGCCTTGTCCCCACTTCCCGTCAGCCGAGCCAGGCCGTGTGGGCCAGAACCTCGTTCGAGCCCCGCCAGACCATGTCGAGCGCAACATAAGTGATGATCGCAAGACCGATCCAACCAATCCAGCGATGTTTGTGCAGAACACGTGCGATTACGTTCGCGGCGGCACCCATCAACGCCACCGAGAGCAGCAGACCGAGCACAAGCACGGTCGGATGCTCCTTGGCAGCACCGGCCACCGCCAGCACATTGTCAAGCGACATCGACACGTCGGCCACCACGATCTGCCAGACGGCGGCGCCCACGGAGACGCTGCTGGCGGCGGCCACCGCCGCGTTGCTGCTGAGGGAGGCCGTTCCAGGCAGGACGTCGGGGGCGTCCAGCGCCTCCTCCGGCGTGATCTCGTCGGCGCCCTGCGAGCGCAGCTCGCGGAACATCTTCCAGCAGACCCAGAGCAGCAGCACGCCGCCGGCCAAGGTCAGCCCGATGATGGCGAGAAGCTGGGTGGTCATCAGCGCGAAGATGATGCGCAGCACGATGGCGGCGCTGATGCCCCACAGGATGACCCGGCGCCGCTGCTCGGCCGGGACGGCGGCGGCGGCCATGCCGACGACGATGGCGTTGTCGCCGGCCAGAACAAGGTCGATGGCGACCACCTGCCCGAAAGCGACGAGTTGCGGCCAGAGTTCGGCGGTCATCATGATTCGTCTCCATTGCAGCGGGGCGCCCGATGATCGGAGCGCCCCGCGGTATCCTTGCTGTGCGGTTGGGGGCGCCCGGTCAGCGCATGAGCATGTGCGGGAGCCAGAGGGAGAAGGATGGGACGTAAGTGACGAGGAGGAGGGCGAGGAAGAGCGCGCCGTAGAAGGGGGTGATGGAGCGCATGACCTGCCCGACCGAGACCTCGCCGATGGCGCAGCCGATGAACTGGGTGGTGCCGACCGGCGGCGTGTTGAGGCCGAGCGCGCAGTTGATCAGCATGACGATGCCGAACTGCACCGGGTCCATGCCATACTGCATGGCGATGGGCAGGAAGATCGGCGTGCAGATCAGGATCGTGCTCGCCATGTCCATGAAGGTGCCGAGCAGGAACAGGATGATGTTGATCAGCAGGAAGATGACCAGCGGGTTGGTCGAGATGCCGGCCATCAGCTCGCCGGTGATCTCGGCCACCTGATACAGCCCCATGATGTACTGGAACATCGTCGAGACGCCGATCAGCAGCAGGACCACGCCGGTCGTCTTGACCGTCTTGGCCGCCGCCGCCAGGAAATGCTCCCAGGTCAGCGTGCGGTAGACGAAGGTGGTGAGCAGCAGCGCGTAGATCACCGCGATGGAGGCGGACTCGGTGGCGGTGAAGACGCCCGACGTGATGCCGGCCAGGATGATGACGACGATGAGCAGGCCGGGGGCCGCGGCGGCGAAGGAGCGGCCCAGGATGTGCCAGCCCGGGAAGGTGCCGGCGGGGTAGCCGCGCTTGACCGCGACGTAGTAGGCGGCACCCAGGTTGCAGACCATCAGCAGCAGGGCGGGGACGATGCCAGCGGCGATCAGCGCGCCGATGGAGGCTTTGCCGCCGGCGGCCAGCGCGTAGATGATCATGTTGTGGCTGGTCGGCATCAGCGCGCCGACGAGAGCCGCGTGGGTGGTGACGTTGACGGCGTAGTCGGCGTGGTAGCCCTCGCGCTTCATCATCGGGATCATCACCGCGCCCATGGCCGAGACGTCGGCGACGGGGGAGCCGGCGACGCCGCCGAACAGCGTGCAGGCGACGACGTTGGACATGCCGAGGCCGCCGCGGATGTGGCCGACCATGTTCTTGGCGGTGGCGACGATCTTGTCGGCCACACCGCCGTGGAGCATCAGCTCGCCGGAGAAGACGAAGAAGGGGATGGCGAGGAAGGAGAAGACGTTCATGCCGGACATCATCTGCTGGAAGATGACGGCGACGGGGAGGCCCTCGTAGAGGATGGTGCAGAGCGCCGACAGGCCGATGGCGAAGGCGACCGGGATGCCCAGGACGAGGAAGCCGAAGAAGCTGATGGAAAGGATGGTCAGTTCCATGATGGTGCGACCTCCTCGCCGCGGATGATGGCGACGACGTGTTCGATGGCGAAAAGCACGATCAGGACGCCGGAGAGCACGAGCGGGATGTAGCGGACGGCTTCGGAGACGTGCAGGTTGGGGATGTAGTAGGCGGCGACGGAGGTGCCGAGGACCCAGCCGTTGTAGGCCATGCAGGCGCCGAAGACGCCGACGAGGGCGTAGATGACGATCTCGACCTTGCGGCGGATGGCGTCGGGCAGCATGACGAGGAAGGATTCCAGGCCGATGTGCCCGGCGTCGCGGACGCCGACGGCGGCGCCGATGAGGGTGACGTAGAGGACCAGCACGATGGCCAGGCTCTCCGCCCAGGTCGGCGAGTCGTTCAGCACGTAGCGGCCGAAGACCTGATAGAACACCACACAGACGATGGCCATCAGGCCGACCATCGCCACGCACATCCCCGACCATGCCAGCCGCGCGTTCACCCGCGTCAACAAGCGTGGGGCGGCGAGGGGGCGGACCTCTTCCAGTTCAAGTTCGATGCTCATGATGCCGTCCTTCCCGCGGGGGGCGGCGCCGGCCGGACTTGGCCGGCGCCGCGACCGCGTGCCTTACTTCGTATCCTGGATGCGCTGGACGAGGCCCTGCAGCTTCGGCGTGTTCGCGAACTTGGCGAACACGGGCTTCATGGCGTCGATGAATTCCTGCTTGTTCTTCACGTCGCTGATCTGGGAGCCGGCCTTCTCGACGATGGCGCGGGAGGCCTCCTCGCGTTCCGTCCACAGCTTGCGCATGTAGGGGACGGAGTCCTTGGCGGCCTTGCGGATGGCGGCCTGATCGTCCTTGGACAGGCGGTCCCAGGTGACCTTGGAGAAGACCAGCACCTCCGGCGCCATCGCGTGCTCGGTGCGGGTGAAGTACTTGGCCGCCTCGAAGTGGCGCGAGGATTCGTAAGACGGGTAGTTGTTCTCCGCCGCGTCGATGATGCCGGTCTTCAGGCCGGTGTAAACCTCGCCCATCGGCATCGGCGTCGGGTTGGCGCCCAGCGCCTCGATCATCGACACGAACAGGTCCGACTGCTGGACGCGGATCTTCATGCCCTTCAGGTCGGCCAGAGACGACACCGGCTTCTTGGAATAGAGCGAGCGCGATCCGCTGTCGTAGAAGGCCAGACCGATCAGCCCCTGGCTTTCCATGGCGGCGAGGATCTCGTCGCCGATCGGGCCGTCCAGAACGGCGTGCATGTGGTCGGTGTCGCGGAAGATGAAGGGCAGGGCGACGACCATCGACTCCGGCACCACGTTGTTCAGCGGCGCCACGTTGATGCGCATCATGTCGAGGCCGCCGATCTTGATCTGCTCGATCGTGTCGCGCTCGTTGCCCAGCGCGCCGTTCGGGTAGACCTTCACGCCAAGCTTGCCGTTGCTGCGTTCGCTGAGCAGCTTGCCCATGTATTTGACCGCCTCGACGGTCGGGTAGTCGCCGGGGTGGATGTCGGCCGACCGGAAGTCGCGGGCCGAGACCGGGGCGGCGAGCAGCGCGCCCGCGGCGCAGGCGGCCAGCAGCGCCATGCCGAGGCGGCGGAAACTGTTCTTCATGGACCGTACTCCTGCCTTAGGAGAAGTGTCTGTTGGAGCGGAGGCGGGGTGTCGGCCCGCCGAAAATGGACAAACGAATGGTTCGAGCGTTCGGAAGAAGCCCCCGGCTGTTCGGCTGTGCGCCTCGAATAATAGCGCTGCGAAGGGGAGGGCAAAAAAGAATCCCGAAGGGGATGAGTGCGCAAAATCCCGGCGCCATCGGCGTGTGCCGACGGGGGTGAAGCTGGGCGGTTCTTGTCCTTTGTTCCGAAGCGCCCGCGGCGTTCTTCCGCGCGGCTGCCCTGGTGTTGTCGGGTGAGCGGGCGGCGTCGGTTGTTCACGTCCGTGCTACATCCCGCTGCGCTAGTTATATTAATATATCAGCTTTCAAGGCAAGCGCAAAACGGAGGTCGGAACGCGTGACGCCAAAATGTCGCAAGCCGGGTGGGGATTAAAGCCGGGCTGGGGTTTGACGCCCCGCAGCGGTGGGCGCGTCGGTGAAATAAAGCGGTGCGGCGGCGCGCAAATCGTCGATTGCCAAGCGCAATTCGTCGAGATGGGCGCCGAGCGCCCGGACGCTCGCCTCGCGGTCGTGGGCGGCGACGGCCTCGACGATGGCGTCGTGCTCGGCGATGACCTTCGTCATCTGGCCGGGGACGGGCAGCGTCAGGCGCCGGCAGCGGTCGACCTGCACCTTCACCTGCTCCACCAGCGTCCAGAAACCAGGGAATCCGGCGACCTCAGCGAGCAGGGCGTGGAAGCTCTCGTCGGCTTCGTGGAAGCCGTCGCGGTCGCAGGCGGCGCAGAGATCGCGCTGCTCCGCCAGCGCGGCGCGCAGCCGGGCGATGTCGCTGGCGGTGGCGCGGACGGCGGCCATCCGCACCGCAGCCTCCTCCAGCGCCTTGCGGATCACCCCGGCCTCCGGCAGAGCGGCGACCGGGATCAGCGAGACGTAGGTGCCCGACTGCGGAAAGACGTCGATCAGCCCTTCGTCGGCCAGCCGCAGCACCGCCTCGTGCACGGGGGTGCGGCTGACGCCGTAGGCCGCGGCGATGCGGGCCTCGGCAATGGGCTCGCCGGGTCGTCGGCGCATGCCCAGGATGTCGTTCCGCAGGTCGCGGTAGATGAGGGAGGCGGAGCGCGGCGCGGGCCGGGCCGTTGCCAGCCGGCGCTGCCGCGGCGGGATGGCGGTGAGGGAATCCGATGGCATGAGCCACCTCGTCGGGCGGGCGGGGCGCACGGGTCGGCGCTCCGCAGGAAACCATAAAAGCTAATATATTAGTGTTTGCGTCCGGTGCTGAGGGGCAAAGTGGGGGACACCCCAGGCGAAGTGTCGCACGCCTCCGCTTCGGGCCGGCGGCGCGTCTCGCGGATCAGGATCAGCAGGCCGCTGGCGATGACGATGGCGGCCCCGGCCAGCACATGCGTTCCCGGCCAGTCGCCCCAGAACAGCCAGCCGAACAGGCAGGCCCAGAGGATTCCGGCGTAGTTGAAGGGGCTGATGACCGCCGCCGGGGCCAGCGCGTAGGCGCGGGTGGCGAAATACTGGGCGCCGCCGCCGACCAGCCCCATCGCCGCCATCAGCGCGAAGCCCTCCGCCGTCGGCATCGTCCAGACGAAGGGCAGGGCGACGGCGCTGAGCAGCGTGGAGAAGGCGGTGAAGTAGAAGACGGTGGTGACCGGCGCCTCCGTCCGCCCAAGCTGCCGCATCGCCATCATGGCGAAGGCGTAGGCGACGGCGGCGCTCAGCCCGACCAGCGCGCCGGTGTTCAGCATGCCGCTTCCCGGCTGCACGATGACCAGCACCCCGGCGAAACCCACCGCCACGGCTCCCCAGCGGTAGGGGCCGACCCGCTCCCCCAGCACCGGCACGGACAACGCGGTCAGGAACAGCGGGGCGGAGAAGGACAGCGCCACCGCGTCGGCCATCGGCATCAGGTGGTAGGAGAGGAACAGCAGCACCATCGAGGTCAGGCCGATCGCCGCCCGCCAGAAATGGCCGCCCAGATGCTCCGTCCGCAGGCCGCGCCAGCCGCCGGCGCGGGCCAGCATGGCGGTGGCGGGCAGCAGGGCGAAGGCGTTGCGGAAGAAGGTCACCTCGGCCAGCGGGTAGTCCGCCGCGAGATGCTTCGCCAGCGCGTTCAGCACCGCGTAGAGGAACACCGCCAGCAGCATGGAGACGATGCCGCTGCGCGCCTGGAGATGGGTGGGGATGGGCTGGGCCATGGGTGCCCCGGGGGTGGTTCGTTGGTGAAACCTTGCCCCCACCCCGACCCTCCCCCGCTTCGCAGGGGAGGGAACTGCCGCCGCTTCGCGGAAGGCACCCTCTCCCGCGCAGCTCTCGCGCAAACCTAAGGTTTGCGCTGACGCGGCAGGCGGACCTTTGGTCCGCCGAGAGCGGGGGAGGACCGGGGTGGGGGCAAACAACGCCGCTCAATGCGCCGTGCGGCGGCTCGGGCGGCGGTAGATGAACCAGTAGACGGCGCCGACCAGCACCGCGCCGCCGAACCAGTTGCCCAGCGTCACCGCGGCGAGGTTCAGCAGGAACTGCCCCACCGGGATGACCGGCGCGGCGCGGCCAAGGTCGGCCCAGAAGGAGGCGGGGGCGCCCCATTCGATCAGCAGGCCCAGTGGCACGAAATACATGTTGGCGACGCAGTGCTCGAAGCCGGCGGCGACGAAGGCGCTGACCGGGAAAACGATCGCCATGATCTTGTCGGTCACGCTGCGCGCGCCGAGCGCCAGCCACACCGCCAGGCAGACCAGCACGTTGCACAGGATGCCCAGGAAGAAGGCCTGCCCGGCGGGCAGCCCGGCCTTGGCCGTGGCGAAGTAGAGCGCCGAGGCGCCCACCGCCCCGTGGCCGAAGGCGTATTGCCCGGACAGGAAGACCAGCAGCGCCGTGCCGGCGGCGCCGACGAAGTTGCCGATCCACACCGTGGTCCAGACCTGGAGCATCCGCCCGGTCTTCACCCGCCCGCTCGCCCAGGCCATGACCATCAGCGCGTCGCCCGTGAAGAGCTGGGCGCCGCCGACGATGACCAGGATCAGCCCCAGTGAGAAGACCAGGCCGCCGAGCAGCCGGGTCACTCCGTAGGGCAGCATGCCCTCCGCCCCCGACATGGCGACGGTGGCGAACAGGCCGCCCAGCGCGATGAAGGCGCCGGCCAGGACGGCCAGGGCGAACAGCGTCGCGCCGTCGTAGTTGGCCTTCTTGACGCCCAGATTCTCCGCCGCGAGCGCGATGGCGTCGGGCATCAGCGCGTCGAGGGAGGACGCGGGCGGGGCGGCGGCAGTGGAGATGGCCGGGGAGGCGTGTGGGTTCGCCTCCGGAAAGGAATGCGTGTCCATAAAGGTGCTCCTCGTCTCGTACGGCGTCTCACACGACCTTCAGGCCCTGCGTCCGGAAGATGCCGCGCACCCGCTCGGTCAGCTCCGGCGGGGGAGGTTCGGTGTTGGCCAGCGCGTAGGGCAGGCCGAGCTGCTTCCACTTGAATTCGCCCATCTTGTGGAAGGGCAGGACATCCACCCGCTCCACCACCTCCAGGCCGGCGGCGAATTCCGCCAGCCCCTCGATCTCGTCGAGATGGTCGGTCAGGCCGGGGACCAGCACGTAGCGCAGCCAGATCGGCTTGCGCAATGCGGACAGCCGCTCGGCGAATTCCAGGGTCGGGCGCAGCGGCACGCCGGTCACCGCGCGGTAGGTCGATTCCTTGAACGCCTTGATGTCCAGCAGCACCAGATCGACGTCGGCCAGCAGATGGTCGTCGGCGTGGCTGCCGAGGAAGCCCGAGGTGTCGAGCGCGGTGTGCAGGCCGAGTTGCTTGGCGCCGCGGTAGATGGCCGCGCAGAATTCCGGTTGGACCAGCGGCTCGCCGCCGCTGATGGTCAGGCCGCCATGGGCGCGGTGCAGGAAATCGGCGTAGGTGGCGATGTCGGCCAGCACGTCCGAGGACTGGGCCGGCGACCCGTCGTGCATGTGGCGGGTGTCGGGGTTGTGGCAGTATTGGCAGCGCAGCGGGCATCCGGCCAGGAACAGGACGTAGCGCAAACCCGGTCCGTCGACCGTACCGCCCGTCTCCACCGAATGGACCCAGCCGCGGACCGACGCGCCCGTCCCGGCGGCGTGCGCGGGTTGGGGGGTAATCGGGCTGAGCATGAGGCACCTCGTGAATGGGCGCCGGTGTCCGCTTCATGCGGCACCGGCGCTGTGTGCCATCCTATGTCAGGCCCCGGCGTCGGCCATGACCGGGGTCAATTGATCTGACCGCGACTCTTGCGCGTACTGCGTGTGCGCGCCCGCCGAGAGGACGGGGCGCTCCACCCAGGCGATGCGCAGAATGTTGGTCGAGCCCGGCATGCCGAAGGGCACGCCCGCGGTGATGACCAGCCGCTGCCCGTCCTCCGCCAGACCGTGGGCGTAGGCGATGCGGGTCGCCTTGTGCACCATGTCGGAGAAGTTCTGGATGTCCTCGGTCAGCACGCTGTGCACGCCATAGGCCAGCACCAGACGGCGCGAGGCGGCGACGGTCGCGGTCAGGCAGAGGATCGGCACCTCCGGCCGCTCGCGGGCGGCGCGGAGCGTCGTGGAACCGCTGGTGGTGTAGGTGACGATGGCCGCCGCGTGGATGGTGTGGGCGACCTGCCGCGCCGCCGCGGTGATGGCGTCGGCGGCCGTCTCCTGCGGGTCGGCGTGCTGCGCGTCCATCATCGTGCGGTAGAGGTCATCATGCTCGACCCGGCGGGCGATGCGGTCCATCATCGACACCGCCTCCACCGGGTAGGCGCCCGACGCGGTCTCCGCCGACAGCATCACCGCGTCGGCGCCGTCGAAGACGGCGGTGGCGACGTCCGACGCCTCGGCGCGGGTCGGGGCGGGGGCGCCGATCATCGATTCCAGCATCTGGGTGGCGACGATCACCGGCTTGCCGGCCTTGCGCGCCTCGCGGATGATCCGCTTCTGGATGCTCGGCACGTCCTCCGGCGGCATCTCCACGCCGAGATCGCCGCGGGCGACCATCACGCCGTCCGACAGCTCGACGATGCGCTCCAGATGCTGGATGGCCAGCGGCTTCTCCAGCTTGGACATCAGGGCGGCGCGCCCGGCGATCAGCTTGCGCGCCTCGGCCACATCCTCCGGCCGCTGGACGAAGGACAGCGCCACCCAGTCGACCTCCTGGTCGAGCGCGAAGACGAGGTCGGCGCGGTCCTTGGCGGTCAGCGGCGACAGCGGCAGCAGCACGTCGGGGACGTTCACGCCCTTGCGGTCGGACAGCCTCGTTCCAGCCACGACGACGGTGTCGGCGTGCTCCGGGCTGCACGCGGCGATGCGCAGCCGCACCTTGCCGTCGTCGAGCAGCAGGTCGGTGTCGGGGCGCAGGGCGGCGAAGATTTCCGGGTGGGGCATGCCGACGCGGGTCGCGTCGCCCGGCTCGGTGGAGAGGTCGAGGCGGAAGCGCTGGCCCACCGTCAGCTCCACCGAACCGTCGGCGAAGCGGCCGAGCCGCAGCTTCGGCCCCTGGAGGTCGGCCATGATGGCGATCGGCCGCTCCAGCTCGCGCTCCAGGGCGCGGATGGCGCGCACGCGGGCGCCGTGGTCGTCGTGGGAGCCGTGGCTGAAGTTCAGGCGGAAGAC
Source organism: Azospirillum sp. UENF 211521 (assembly GCF_058780535.1). NCBI lineage: Bacteria > Pseudomonadati > Pseudomonadota > Alphaproteobacteria > Rhodospirillales > Azospirillaceae > Azospirillum > Azospirillum sp. UENF 211521. Next base: position 1,887,486 of record NZ_JBSNCF010000001.1, on the reverse strand, counting down.
GTCGACGCCCGCCTCGAACAGCGAGCGGATCATCTCCGGCGAGGAGGAGGACGGACCCAGCGTGGCGACGATCTTCGTCTGCCGGAAGCGGCGGATCGGGGAGGTGGCGGTCATATCGAAACGGGCTCCGCAAAAGAGGGCGGGGACGGCGGGCGCGGCGCGCGGGCGTTCATCGGTAAGACCGCCGCGCCAGAGCCGGCGTGACGGATGCGGCGCGCGGCGGTCGGTGCGGTCCTGGGGGATGCGCTCGCGGCGCGGGCGGGCTTGGGCCGGCCGGGCTGCGCGTCTGTCCTTCGCAAATAAAATACTAGTATATCAGATTGAAAGGCAAGCCCGTTTCGTAAGGTGGCCCGGCCTTTCGGCCAAAATGTCGCAGACGTCCATCGGGTGGAGCGGCCGCCGGCGTAAGGCTTTTTGCCGAGAGCGGCGGCATTGGTCCCTTTCCGATTTTGGATTATTTTAGGGACACGACGTGCTTTAAGTCCGCTTCGGTGTGTTGGCATGGAATAAGCCAAGGGATCGGCAAATCATCGGCCCATCCGGATGCATGGAACAAATTTGAGGAACGCCGGAACAATGACGATGGTGGCCGAATGACGCGGGCGGTGCGGCTATGAACGGTGGCGTAGACTTGAGCAATTGCGACCGGGAGCCGATCCATCTCGTCGGGTCCATCCAACCAAGCGGATTCCTGATCGCGCTGTCGACGGACTGGATCGTCAAGCACGCTTCGTCCAACATCGGGGCGTGGCTGGGGGTGGAGCCCGACGCCCTGCTGGGGCTTCCCCTGACCGAGGTGATGGACGAGGAAGCGCTGCACGCCATCCGTGGCCGGCTCCAGCTCTCCCTGATCAACGGGTCGGTGGAGCGCGCCTTCCGGGTGAAGCTGTCGGCCAACGCGCTGCCGCTGGACATCGCGGTCCATCTGTCCGGCCAGTCGATCATCATCGAGGCGGAGCCGAGCGAGCCGGACAGCGAGTTGGACGTCGGTTCCATGGTCCGCGCGATGATCGGGCGGCTCCAGCGCACCCCCGATTTCGACTCCTGCTGCCGCGAGGCGGCGCGGCAGCTGCGGTCGCTGACCGGCTTTGACCGGGTGATGATCTACCGTTTCGACCGCGACGGGGCGGGCGAGGTGATCGCGGAATCCGCGGTGCGCGGCATGCCCTCCTATCTGGGGCTGCGCTACCCGGCATCGGACATCCCGAAGCAGGCTCGCGCGCTGTACGAGCGGAACTGGCTGCGCTGCATCAATGATGTGGATGCCCCGCCCGCAGCCATCCTGCCGCCGGTCGGACCGGAGGGCGAACCGCTCGACCTGTCGATGAGCGTGCTTCGCAGCGTGTCGCCCATCCATTGCGAGTATCTGCGCAACATGGGCGTTGCGGCCTCGCTGTCGGTGTCGATTCTGCGCCGCGGCAAGCTGTGGGGTCTGTTCGCCTGTCACAACATGGTGCCACGGCGGCTGTCGCTGGAGCGGCGCACGGCGGCCGAGCTGTACGGCCAGATGTTCTCCTTCCTTCTGGAGGGCGTCGAGCGCGACCGCGAGGAGGCCTACGAGGCCAAGGCGCGCCTGCTCCACACCCGCATCATGGCGGTGATGGCGGACGGTGCCTCCTCCATGGAGAATCTGGAGCGGCTGCGCGGCGAGGTCGGCCACTACATCCGCAGCGACGGCTTCGCCATCGTGCTGGGCGGCCAGATCCTTGTGGAGGGCACCACCCCGACGCCGGAGGAACTGCTCGGGCTGGTGCGCATGCTCAACCGCACGCACGCCAGCCGCGTCTTCGCCACCGGCGAAATCGGGCAGGTCCACCCGCCGGCGCAGGATTTCACCGAGCGCGCCGCCGGCATGCTGGCCATCCCGGTGTCGCGCAAGCCGCGCGACTACATCATCTTCTTCCGCCGGGAATCGGTCCGCACCGTCACCTGGGCCGGCAACCCGGACAAGCCCGTCGAGCCCGGCCCCAACGGGCAGCGCCTGACTCCGCGCAAGAGCTTCGAGGCGTGGAAGGAAACGGTGCACGGCCAGTCCGAGCCCTGGACGGAGGCCGACCTGCGCATCGCCGACTCCCTGCGGGTCACGCTGATGGAGGTGGTGCTGCGGCTGGCCGACCAGGCGGAGGAGGAGCGCCGGACGGCCCGCGAGCGGCAGGAGCTGCTGATTGCCGAGCTGAATCACCGGGTCCGCAACATCCTCAGCCTCGTCCGCGCCTTGCTGGCCCAGAGCCGGGCCGGGGTCACCCGTGTCGAGGAGTTCGCGGAGATCGTCGGCGGGCGCATTCAGGCGCTGGCCCGGGCGCACGACCAGCTGACGGCGGAGAACTGGAAACCCTCGCCCCTGCGTCCCCTGATCGCGGCGGAGGTCGACGCCTATCTGGGCAGCCGGGCGGACCGGGTGGTCCTGTCGGGGCCGGAGGTGCTGCTGTCGCCGCCGGCCCTCTCCGTGATGGCGCTGATCATGCACGAGCTGGTGACCAACGCCGCCAAATACGGCGCCTTCGCCGACAGTGGCGGCCGGGTGAAGGTCCATTGGAGCTTCGACGACCGGGACGCCCTGGAACTCTGCTGGGAGGAAAGCGGCGGCCCGCCCGTGCAGGCGCCGACGCGCCAGGGGTTCGGCACCACCATCATCGAGCGTTCGGTCCCGCACGAGCTGAAGGGCGAGGCGACGGTGACCTACGCCTTGGCCGGGCTGAAGGCGCGCTTCACCATACCGGCCATCCACGTCAGCGTGGCGCCGGAACGCCCGGAGGCGGTGATCGAGGCGGCGGTGACGCCCTGCGCGGCGGCGGATGTCCCGCTGGGCGGGACGGTTCTGCTTCTGGAAGACAACATGATCATCGCGATGAGCGCGGAGGACATGCTGCTGAAGCTGGGCGCCGACCGGGTGGAGACGGTGGCGAGCGTCCGTCAGGCGCTGGTCGCCATCGCCGACGACCCGCCGGGCATGGCGCTTCTCGACGTCAATCTGGGAACCGAGACCTCCTTCCCGGTGGCGGAGCGGCTGCGCGAGCTGGGCATCCCCTTCCTGTTCGCCACCGGTTACGGCGAGTCCGCGATCTTCCCGGAGGAGTTCCGCGACGTGCTGGTCCTGCGCAAGCCCTACGATTCGGAGCAGGTGCGGCGGGGGCTCCAGACGGTGCGGGGGCTGTAACCGGTTGTTGGAAGAGCTGGTCGTCGGAAGATTCGGCCCGCTGCGCACCGTCACGCGGCGGTGCCGGTCTGCCGGGTCAGCGCTTCCTGCAGCAGGCGGGCGGTGACCGGCTTGAACATCAGGCCGATCCCGTGCCGTTCGGCCTCCTGCATCACGTCTGGGCCGGAATCGCCGGTCAGCAGGACGGCGGGGACCGGTGCGCCGGCCAGTTCGCGGATCTTCAGGATGGCTTCGGTGCCCACCTTGTGCTCGCGCAGCCGGTAGTCGGCGACCATCACGTCGGGCCGCCGCCCGGCTGCCCGCAGCCGCTCCAGCGCCTCCTCGGTGGAGGAGGCGACGATGGTGTCGTAGCCCCAGTCCTGGAAGATCGAGCGCAGCCCCATCAGGACGATGGCGTCGTCGTCGATCAGGACGGCCAGCCGCCCGCGCTCCGGCACGCGGGCCGGGGGAGACGGGGCCGGGCTGTCCACGGCCTCGCCGAGGGGGACGGAGATGCGGAACACCGACCCCTTGCCGAGTTCGGAGCGCACCTCCACCGGATGGCCGAGCAGCGCCGACAGCTTCTGCACGATGGCGAGGCCGAGGCCGAGCCCCTGGTTGCGGTCCCGCTCGGGGTTGCCGACCTGATAGAACTCCTCGAAGATCCAGGACATCTGCTCGCCGGAAATGCCGATCCCGGTGTCGCGCACCTGGATGCCGGCGTGGCCGTCCAGGGGGTGGCACTCCAGGCGGATCACCCCGCGCTCGGTGTAGCGGATGGCGTTCTCCACCAGATTGCGCACCATGCGCCCCAGCAGGTTGCGGTCGCTGCGCACGGTCAGGTCGTGATGGTTCACCACCTGGAGATCGAGACCCTTGGCGGCGGCGACCGGGGCGTAGGAGGAGCCGATGTCGTCGAGCAGCGGCTTGACCGCGATGTCCTCGATCCGCGGCTCGATCACCCCGGCGTCGAGCTGCGAGACGTCGAGCAGGCTGTCGAGCAGGCCCTTCAGCGTCTCCATCCCGCGCTCCAGCATCGCCAGGGCGTCGCGCCCGCGCGGGGAATGGACGTGGCTGTGCAGCGCCTCGGCGAAGAAGAACATGGACTGCATGGGCTGGCGCAGGTCGTGGCTGGCGGCCGCCAGGAAGCGGCTCTTGGAACGGTCGGCCTGCTCCGCCGCATCGCGCGCCATGCGGCTGTCGTGCACGTCCACCGCGGTGCCCACCCAGGCGATGATCTGATCGTTCTGGCGCATCGGGTTGATCCGGCAGACGTGCCAGCGGTAGGTCCCGTCATGGCGCTGCATGCGCACGTCGAAGCCGTAGGATTCGCCCGCGGCGATGCCGCGCTCGCGGCTGTCGAGCAGCCGGGGATAGTCGGCGGGGTGGATGTAGGACCAGCGCTCGCCCTGCTCCAGGCTGCGCCCGGTGTAGGAGCGCCAAGCGGCGTTGTAGTATTCCCGCCCGCCGTCCGGCCGGTTGATCCACATCATCACCGGCGTGTTCTCGACCAGCTCGCGGAACCGGGTCTCGCTCCGCCGCAGGGCCTCCTCGCCGGCCTTGCGCTCGGTGAGGTCGGTCAGGGTGACGACGGCCAGCGTGATGCAGCCGTCGGGGTCGCGCACCGGCTCGGCGTCGGCCAGACAGGTGATCGGGCCGGCGGGGGTGTCGCGGCGCAGCTCCTGCTGCCGCACCACCGCGCCATCGCGCAGGGCGCGGACCAGCGGCAGCTCCGCGGACGTCTCCGAAGACCTGTCCGCGACGCTGGTGAAGGGGCGGGGATAGTCCTCGACGCGGTCGATCCGGCCCAGGGGCTGGCCGATCAGCCGTTCCGCCGCGCTGTTGTGCAGGATCACCCGCCCGGTGGGCGCCTCGGCCACCACCACGCCGGCGCGCAGATGCTCCAGCACCGCCTTCAGCAACGACCGCTCCGTCTCGCGCTGGCGGGTCAGGCGCCCGATGGCCCAGGCGGTGCCGGTCAGGGTGAGCAGCAGGATGAGCGAGAAGGGGAACCAGGACCACAGCGCGGCCACGTCGACGCTGCGCAGCGCGGCGGCCCGGTCGATCCCCACGGCGATGGCGAGACCGCTTCCGTTGGCGCCGGGCGGGGAATAGGCGGTGACGCGGGGCCTCCCGTCCAGCCCCTCGGTCAGCGCCGTTGCCGTCTCCGTGCCGCTGAGAAGAAGGCCGAGCCGCTCGGGAAGCGGTTGGCCGACGATTCCCTGGAGGTCCGGCACCCGGACGAGGACGGTGCCGCCGCGGTCGGCCAGCAGGACCGTCACGTTCGGCGGCAGCGGCTTGCGCGCCTGATACTGGCGCAGCCAATCGAGATCGAGCAGCGCCGTGACGACGGCCGGTCCGGTTTGATCTCCCTGGCCACCCCCGCGGGCGTAGGGCAGGGCGAAGGGCAGGGCGCGGCGGCGCGGCCCCTCGGTGGCGACATACTCCCCCACGGAAAAGAGGCCGGAGGCTAGGGCCTGCCGGATCTGCGGCTGGTCGGCGCTGCCGGTCCCGACGCTGCGCCGGTCGGTGGAGCACAGGATGATTCCGGTCCGGTCGGCGAAGCCCAGCGTCAGATAGCTGGGCAGGCGCTGGCGCAGCCGTTCCATGGTGTCCTGGCAGCCGGAGCCGGCAATGTTCGCCTCCGCCAGCGTGGCCAGGATGTGTTCGATGTCGTCGACGATCCGCTGCTGTTCGGTCTGGATCAGGTCGAGCAGGCGCACCGCCTCCTGGCCGAGTTCGGCCTCGCGCTCCACCCGCAGCCGGGTGTGGGAATAGACCTCGAACCCGATCAGCGGGGCCAGGGTGAAGACGAGCAGCAGAAGCCAGCGAACCATGGACACGATCGACCGTCCCGGCCCGGGGGCCGTTGGGATGAGGGAAACGATCGTGTGAACCCTAACATACTGAAGTATGTTGCAACGCCTGTCCTTCGGTCCTAACGCTTTCCTGTGCCCGGCCGTGCGACCCTCGGCCTAAGGTCAGTGCTCCACCATCGGGCGGGAGCCTGTTAGGAAGGGTCCGGACGCCTGTTTGGAAGGGGGCGGGCGCCCGCCAGGAAGAGGGCAACGGCGCGTCCGACGTAACGCTCCACCTCCTCCAACGAGAGGGACTGGTCCGGCAGGATCAGGCGGCGCAGCAGGATGTTTCCGGTGATCATGCCGATGAAGCCGCGGGCGGCGGTCTCCGGCTCCGCGACGGCCAGGGTGCCGGCGGCGGTCTGCCGCGCCAGATAATTGGCCAGCCGCCGCTGGGCGGTTTCCGGGCCGATGCGGAAGAAGGCTTCGGCGATGTCGGGGATGCGCCCGCCCTCCGACACCAGTACGCGGATGATGGCCATGGTGCGGTCGTCGAACAGCGCCGCGACGATGTGCAGGGCGAAGCGGGTCAGCCCGTCCTCGGGTGCGGCCCGTTCGTCGGCCTGGATGGCGGCGAGCCCTTCCTGGATGCGGGCGCTGTTCTCCTCCATCATCGCGCGGAACAGCCCCTCCTTGTCGCCGAAATGCTCGTAGAGGGTGGCGCGCGAGCCGCCGGCCCGGCCGATGATGTCGGTCAGCGTGGTCTTCTCGAAGCCCTTCTCCACGAACAGCGCCGCCGCCGCGTCGAGCAGGGCCTGCCGGCGCGCCCGGCCGCGTGGGCCGACCGTGGATGAGTCTTTGTCGATCAATTCCCTAACGCTTCCCCGGTCCATCGGTTTTTCCTTAGGCGCTGGCGGCCCTTGCCCCCTCCCTAACCCTCCCCCGCTTCGCAGGGGAGGGGACTGCCGCCGCTTCGCGGAGGGGCACCCTCTCCCGCGAAGCGGGGGAGGGCCGGGGTGGGGGCAATGCCACAGCAAGCGCGCGCATCGTCGCGGGAGCTATGGCCTTTGCCGTCCCCGCTGGCAAGACGGCAATACGCCGCTCTCCCCACACTCACCGTCCACGGTCAGGGCCGCGTCCCTGCGAGGAACAACCGCACGGACTGACGGACGTAACGCTCCAACTCCTCCATGGAGACGGGCTCGTCGGGAAGGATCAGCCGCTTGGTCAGCAGGTCGCCAACCACCATGCCGATGAAGGCGTGGGCGGCTCCCTCCGGATCGTCGATGCGCAGGCGCCCCGCCTCGGACCACTCGCGGAAGCAATCGGCGAGCCAGCCGATGGTCTTCTCCGGGCCGACCTGGAAAAAGGCCCGGGCGATGTCGGGGATGCGCCCGCCCTCCGACACCAGGATGCGCAGGATGGCGGTGGTTTCCGGCATGGTCAGCGTGCCGGCGATGTGCAGGCCGACGCGGTACAGATTCTCCTCCAGCCCCTCGGCCATCGCCGCCGGCCCGGCGGCGCGCGTGGCCGACATCTCCTCCAGCACGCGGTCGCAGTGGCGCTCCATCACCGCGCGGAACAGCCCCTCCTTGTCGCCGAAATGCTCGTAGAGCGTGGTGCGCGACCCGCCGGCCTGCCGCAGGATGTCGGACAGCGAGGTCAGCGCGAATCCCTTCTCCACGAACAGCGCCGCCGCGGCGTCGAGCAGCGCCCGGCAACGCGCCTGGCCGCGCGGGCCGCAGCCGGGCGTGTCGAAGCTGTTGATGCCGAGGCTGGCGATTCCGGCGCCGGCGATTCCGCCCTGAAACGGTGTGGATGCCCCCTTGTCGGGCATTGCGGTTCCCCCTTGCGCGAACGGTCGTTCTGAATGTATCGTCCGGTACAGTGTACTGTATGAGACAGTACGAATAAAGGGGTCATTTCGCACCGGCCTTTTCCGCCGGTCCCGAAAAAAGCCGGGCGGAACGTGGAAGATTCCTGGCTCATTAGGACATTTCATCGCCGCATCACGGCGTTTTCACGAGGAACGGATGTTCAACAGGAACGCATTTCTGTCTCTTGCCGTGGCGGCCTCCCTGACCGTGGTGCTGGGTGCCTGCCAGGACAAGAAGCACGCTGCCGGGGGCCAGCCGGCGCCCGGTCCGGCGGAGGTCGCGGTGGCGACCATCCAGCCGCAGAGCCTGTCCGTCACCACCGAACTGCCGGGCCGCACCGCGGCCTTCCGCGTGGCGGAGATCCGCCCGCAGGTCAGCGGCATCGTGCTGAAGCGCTTCTTCACCGAGGGGGGCGACGTCAAGGCGGGCGACCAGCTCTACCAGATCGACCCGGCCACCTACGAGGCCAACCTCGCCGTCGCCCAGGCCGACATCCAGAAGGCGGAGGCCAACCTGCAGGCCGCCCGCAACAAGGCCGGCCGCTACAACGACCTCGTCAAGAACAGCGTCGTCAGCAAGCAGGACTACGACGACGCCATGGCCGCGCTGAAGCAGAACGAGGCGCAGCTCGCCGCTGCCAAGGCCGCCTACAATCTGGCGCGCATCAACCTGGACTACACCAAGGTCTTCGCCCCCATCTCCGGCCGCATCGGCAAGTCCGCCGTGACGGAAGGCGCGCTGGTCACCGCCAACCAGGCGACGGCGCTCGCCACCGTCCAGCAGCTCGACCCGATCTATGTGGACGTGACCCAGACCGCCTCGCAGCTCATGCAGCTCCGCCAGGACATGGCGAGCGGGCGCATCCGCCCGGCCGAGCCCGGCAAGATCCCCGTCTCGCTGTTCCTGCACGCGGCGGAGGCTCCCTATCCCCAGCGCGGCGAGCTTCAGTTCTCCGACGTGTCGGTCGATCCGGGCACCAGCTCGGTCCAGCTCCGCGCGGTGTTCCCGAACCCGAACCAGGAGCTGCTGCCCGGCCTGTTCGTGCGCGCCCGCGTCGAGCAGGGCGTGGCCGAGAACGCGCTGGCCGTGCCGCAGGAGGCGGTGCAGCGCGGTCCGGACGGCTCGGCCCGCGTCTGGGTCGTCGGCGACGACAACAAGGTCAACCCGCGCACCATCAAGACCGAGCGGGCGATCAACAACGCCTGGCTGGTCTCCGACGGTCTGAAGGCGGGCGAGCGCATCGTGGTCGAGGGGCTTCAGAAGGTGAAGCCGGGCGGCGAGGTCAAGCCGGTCCCGGCGCAGGCCGCCGTGGCGGCCCTGCCCGGACCGCAGGCGCGCTGAAACCGAGGACCGATCCATGTCGAAATACTTCATCGACCGGCCCGTCTTCGCCTGGGTCATCGCCATCGTCATCATGCTGGCGGGCGGTCTGGCCATCCTTGGCCTGCCCGTCGAGCAGTACCCGAAGATCGCCCCGCCGACGGTGTCCATCACCGCCAGCTACCCCGGCGCGTCCGCGAAGACGCTGGAGGACACGGTCACCCAGGTCATCGAGCAGAAGATGACCGGGCTCGACCACTTCCGCTACATGTCCTCGAACAGCGATTCGTCGGGCAACGTCACCATCACCCTGACCTTCGAGCCGGAGGCCAACCCGGACATCGCCCAGGTCCAGGTGCAGAACAAGCTCCAGCTCGCCGTGCCGCTCCTGCCTCAGGAAGTGCAGCAGCGCGGCCTCCAGGTGTCGAAGGCCGGCAACGACTTCCTGATGGTCGCCGGCTTCGTGTCCAGCGACGGGCGGCTGAGCCAGGGCGACATCGCCGACTATGTGGCCTCCAACCTCCAGGACACGATCAGCCGCGTCGAGGGCGTGGGCGACATCACCGTGTTCGGGCCGCAGCACGCCATGCGGATCTGGCTGGACCCCGACGCGCTGAACAGCCACCAGCTGACCACCATCGACGTCACCAACGCCATCAAGGCGGAGAACGCGCAGGTCTCGGCGGGCCAGCTCGGCGGCGCCCCGGCGGTGCCCGGCCAGCGCATCAACGCCACCATCATGGCGCAGTCGCGCATGCAGACGCCGGAGGAGTTCGGCGCCATCCTGCTGCGCGTCAATCCCGACGGCGGGCAGGTGCGGCTGCGCGACGTCGCGCGGATCGAGATCGGTCAGGAAACCTACGAGATCACCGCCCGCTACAACGGCAAGCCGGCGGCGGGCCTGGGCGTCAAGCTGGCGACCGGGGCCAACGCGCTGGACACCGCCGCGGCGGTGAAGGCGCGCATCGCGGAGCTGTCGGCCTTCTTCCCGGAAGGGCTGGAGGTCATCTACCCCTACGACACGACGCCCTTCGTCGAGCTGTCGATCCACGAGGTCGTCAAGACGCTGATCGAGGCGATCATCCTCGTCTTCGTCGTGATGTACCTGTTCCTGCAGAATTTCCGGGCGACGCTGATCCCGACCATCGCGGTCCCCGTGGTGCTTTTGGGCACCTTCGGCGTGCTGTCGCTGTTCGGCTTCTCGATCAACACGCTGACCATGTTCGGCATGGTGCTGGCCATCGGCCTGCTGGTCGACGACGCCATCGTGGTGGTGGAGAACGTCGAGCGCGTGATGAGCGAGGACGGGCTGCCCCCGCGCGAGGCGACCCGCAAGTCGATGGGCCAGATCACTGGCGCGCTGATCGGCATCGCGCTGGTGCTGTCCGCCGTGTTCGTCCCCATGGCCTTCTTCGGGGGCTCCGCCGGCGCCATCTACCGCCAGTTCTCGCTGACCATCGTGTCGGCGATGGCGCTGTCGGTGCTGGTCGCCCTAGTGCTGACCCCGGCGCTCTGCGCCACCATCCTGAAGCCGGTGGCGAAGGGCCACGGCCACGCCAAGCGCGGCTTCTTCGGCCTGTTCAACCGCGGCTTCGACGCCAGCAGCCGTGTCTATCTGCGCGGCGTGCGTGGGGCGGTGTCGCGGCTCGGGCGCTACGGCCTCGCCTACGCGCTGATCGTCGGCGGTCTGGCCTACCTGTTCCTCCAGATGCCCTCCTCCTTCCTGCCGCAGGAGGACCGCGGAACGATGTTCGTGCTGTGGTCGGCCCCGCCGAACGCCAGCATCGAGCGCACGCTGGAGACCACCAAGCAGGTCGAGACCTATTTCCTGGAGCAGGAGAAGGACAGCGTCGAGGGCCTGTTCACCATCGCCGGCTTCAACTTCGCGGGCCGCGGCCAGAACGCCGGCATGGCCTTCGTCCGGCTGCGCGACTGGAGCGAGCGCGAGTCCGCCGACCGCAAGCCGACGGCCATCGCCGGGCGCGCCATGGGCGCCCTGTCGAAGGCCAAGGACGCGGTGGTCTTCGCCTTCATGCCGCCCTCGGTTCCGGGTCTCGGCAACGCCACCGGCTTCGACCTCCAGCTGGTGGACCGCGGCGGCGTCGGCCACGACCGGCTGATGCAGGCGCGCAACCAGCTTCTGGGCCTCGCGGCGCAGAACGGCAAGCTGGTCGGCGTCCGCCCGAACGGTCTGGAGGACACGCCGCAGTTCAAGCTGACGGTGGACCGCGAGAAGGCCAGCGCGCTCGGCCTGTCGCTGACCGACGTCAACACGACCCTGACGGCGGCCTGGGGCTCCTCCTACGTCAACGACTTCATCGACCGGGGGCGCGTGAAGCGCGTCTATCTCCAGGCGGACGCCCCCTACCGCATGCAGCCGAGCGACGTCGACCGCTGGTACGTGCGCAACGGCATGGGGCAGATGGTCCCCTTCTCCGCCTTCACCACGGCGCAATGGACCTACGGTTCGCCGAAGCTGGAGCGCTACAACGGCATGTCCTCGCTCAACATCCAGGGCTCCGCGGCGCCGGGAGTCAGCTCCGGCGAGGCGATGCAGGAGATGGAGGCGATGATGGCCAAGCTGCCGCCGGGCGTCGGCTATGAATGGACCGGCCTGTCCTACGAGGAGCGGTTGAGCGGGTCGCAGGCCCCGGCGCTCTACGCGCTGTCCATGCTGATCGTGTTCCTCTGCCTGGCCGCGCTCTACGAGAGCTGGTCGGTGCCGGTGTCGGTCATCCTGGTGGTGCCGCTGGGCGTCATCGGTGCCGTGCTCGCCGCCACGCTGCGCGGTCTGCCCAGCGACGTCTACTTCCAGGTGGGCCTGCTGACGACCATCGGCCTGTCGGCGAAGAACGCCATCCTGATCGTGGAGTTCGCCAAGGCGCTCTACGACGAAGGCATGGATCTGAAGGACGCCGCCATCGAGGCGTGCCGCCAGCGCCTGCGCCCGATCATCATGACCTCGCTGGCCTTCGTGCTGGGCGTGCTGCCGCTGGCGACCAGCAGCGGCGCCGGTTCGGAAAGCCAGAACGCCATCGGCGTCGGCGTGATGGGCGGCATGATCTCCGCCACCGTGCTTGCGATCCTCTTCGTCCCGGTCTTCTTCGTCGCGGTCTACCGTCTGTTCGGCAGCAAGCGCGCCGGCGCCCACCCCCTGCAGGGTGCCGAGCCGATGCACGCCGGCGACTGACGGTTCGGCTGCGGCTGGAAGCGGAAGGCCCGGTCCCGGAAACGGGGCCGGGCTTTTTGCTGCGCGGGTGCCTTTTGCGTGGGGTGGCTGCGGCAGAACGGCACAGGACGCGCGGCACCCGGCGGGGCGGCTTGCCCTCAAACTAATATACTAGTATTTATTGCTCGCGAGGGTGGCGGCTGAGCGCCTGCTTGTGACGTTCCAGCCGCTCTCGCAGGGCGTCGCCTTTGCGCAGCGCCACGGCAATCGACAGTATGTCGCCGAGGACCAGATGGCTGATGCGCGACGTCATGGGCGAGTGGATGTCGAAGTCTTCCGCGACGTCGGCGAGCAGGCTGACCGTGGCGAGCTGCGCCAGCGGCGAGCCGGAGCGGGTGATGGCGACGACCGTTGCCCCGGACGACAGCGCGTTCTGCACGGCCTCCAGCATGTCGCGGGTGCCGCCCGAGCTGGACACGGCGACCACCGCGTCGCCGGGGGCGAGCGACAGGGCCGACACGAAATAGACGTGGGCGTCGCTGTAGGCGACGGTGGGGATGCCCAGCCGGAAGAAGCGGCGCTGGATGTCCTGCGCCACCGTGCCGGAGTTGCCGGAGCCGTAGAACTCAATTCGCCGCGCCCCGGCCAGCAGGTCGGCGGCGCGGTCCACCGATTCCGCCGACAGGTTGTTGCGCACCTGCATGAGCGTCGCCAGGGTGCGGTCGAACACCTTTCCCGCGATGCCCGCCGCGCGGTCGCCCGGGCTGACCTCCTGGTCGATGAAGGGCATGCCGGCGGCGATGTCCTGGGCCAGCTTGATCTTGAACTCGCGGAAGCCGCTGCAGCCCAGCGCCCCGCAGAAGCGGGCGATGGTCGGCTCGCTGACCCCGGCGCGCTCGGCCATGTCGGCCATCGACAGGGTGATGACCTCGCCCGGCTGGGCCAGCACGCAGTCCGCCAGCTTCCGTTCCGAAGGACGGAGCCCGTCGCGCACCGCCATGATCCTCGCCAGCATCGGCCTGTTCCCCGTTCCGTCCGTCCGCCACTGTAGCACGGATAGCAAAACTACATCGCGAGATAGAAGGGCGCTATCGCCCGCGCTCTCCCACAGAGCGGGACCGCCGACGATGCGGCGTTCCGTCACAGTAACTTCATCAAAGAACGTGGAAAATCAACCGCTTTTGCCTTGCGCGCCTCGCCGATCCGGTTTATGTAGCAAAACTACAGAATGACTTTTGGCCCTGCCGGCTTCACAGCCCGTTGCCACACCGCAGCACCCGCCCCGCGCGGGGTCCGGCGGTCTTCCGACCCCTCCGCTGGGGGGCCTCCAGGGTCGATCAGCGACGCGGCGCGTGCCGCCCAGACGCCTTTTCGTGAGGAGACATCATGGACACCCTGCTGAGAGACGGACTCGTCGAGACACCGGAACAGCAAGCCGAGCGCCCCTGGCGCCGCTTCGTTCCGGGCGTCTGGCAGCAAGAGGTCAACGTCCGCGACTTCATCGTCCGCAACGTCCACCCCTACGCCGGGGATTCGCGCTTCCTGACCGGCCCGACCGGACGGACCAAGGCCCTGTGGGACAAGGTCACCGCCCTGCTGAAGGAGGAGCGCGCGGCCAAGGGCGGCGTGCTCGACGCCGACACGGAGGTCTTCGGCGCGATCACCGCCCACGCGCCGGGCTACATCGACCAGGAGCTTGAGCTCGTCGTCGGGCTGCAGACGGACAAGCCGCTGAAGCGCGCGATCATGCCCTTCGGCGGCTGGCGGATGGTCAAGAACGGGCTGGAGGCCTACGGCTTCAAACCCTCGCCCAAGCTGGAGGAGGTCTTCCCCGGCCTGCGCAAGTCGCACAACGACGGCGTCTTCGACGTCTACACCGACGAGATGCTGCGCTGCCGGAAATCCGGCGTCATCACCGGCCTGCCGGACGCCTATGGGCGCGGGCGCATCATCGGCGATTACCGCCGGCTGGCGCTCTACGGCGCGACCTTCCTGATCGAGGACAAGAAGGCGCAGTACAAGAGCCTGGAAGTCGACCGCATCGATGAGCACACGCTGCGCCTGCGCGAGGAGATCACCGAGCAGATCAAGGCGCTGAAGGAACTGGCCGCCATGGCCAAGTCCTACGGCTTCGACGTGTCGCGCCCGGCGGCCAACGCCCGCGAGGCGGTGCAGTGGACCTATCTGGCCTATCTGGCGGCGGTGAAGGAGGCCAACGGCGCGGCCATGTCGCTCGGCCGCGTCTCCAGCTTCCTCGACGTCTACGTCGAGCGCGACCTGCGCGACGGGTTGCTGAGCGAGGAGGAAGCGCAGGAGCTGATCGACCAGTTCGTGACCAAGCTGCGCATCGTCCGCTTCCTGCGCACGCCGGAATACGACCAGCTGTTCTCGGGCGACCCGACCTGGGTGACGGAGTGCATCGGCGGCATGGCGCTCGACGGGCGCACGCTGGTGACCAAGAACAGCTTCCGCATGCTCCAGACCTTGAACAACCTCGGGCCCGCTCCGGAGCCGAACCTGACGGTGCTGTGGTCGGAAAGCCTGCCGGAGGGCTTCAAGAAATTCTGCGCCGAGACGTCGATCAAGACCTGCTCGGTGCAGTACGAGAACGACGACCTGATGCGGCCCTACTGGGGCGACGACTACGGTATCGCCTGCTGCGTCTCGGCCATGCGCATCGGCAAGCAGATGCAGTTCTTCGGCGCCCGCGCCAACCTCGCCAAGACGCTGCTCTACGCCATCAACGGCGGTCGCGACGAGGTGTCGGGCGAGCAGGTCGGCCCGGCCTTCGCGCCGATCACCGGCGACGTGCTCGACCACGACACGGTGGTCGCCCGCCTGCTGCCGATGATGGAGTGGCTGGCGCGCGCCTACATGAACACGCTCAACGCCATCCACTTCATGCATGACAAGTACATGTACGAGCGGCTGGAGATGGCGCTGCACGACCGCGACGTGCTGCGCACCATGGCCTGCGGCATCGCCGGCCTGAGCGTGGTCGCGGACAGCCTGTCGGCGATCAAGCACGCCACGGTCAAGGTGGTGCGCGACGAGCGTGGCCTCGCCACCGACTTCGTCATCGAGGGCGACTATCCGGCCTTCGGCAACAACGACGACCGGGTCGACGGGATCGCGGTGTGGCTGGTCGAGACCTTCATGGGTCTGCTGCGCAAGCAGAAGGCCTACCGCGACGCGGTGCCGACGCAGTCGGTGCTGACGATCACCTCGAATGTGGTCTACGGCAAGAAGACGGGCAACACGCCGGACGGGCGCAAGGCCGGCCAGCCCTTCGCGCCGGGGGCCAACCCGATGCACGGGCGCGACCGCAAGGGGGCGATCGCCTCGATGGCGTCGGTGGCCAAGCTGCCCTACGCCCACGCCCAGGACGGCATCAGCTACACCTTCACCATCGTGCCCGGCGCGCTGGGTCCGACCGAGGGCGAGCGGGTGGATAACTTGGTGGGCATGCTGGACGGCTATTTCGGCCAGGGCGGCCACCACATCAACGTGAACGTCTTCGACCGCGAGACGCTGCTGCACGCCATGGACCATCCGGAGCTGTACCCGCAGCTGACCATCCGGGTGTCGGGCTACGCGGTGAACTTCATCAAGCTGACCCGCGAGCAGCAGATGGACGTCATCAGCCGCACCTTCCATGGGGCGCATTGAAGCGTAGCAGAGCTGTTGAGTTGGGGCGTATTGCCCCCTCCCTAACCCTCCCCCGCTGACGCAGGGGAGGGGGTGAACTCCCTCTCCCGCCCAGCGGGGGAGGGAAGGGGCCCGCGAAGCGGGAAGGGTGGGGGCTCCGCTGCGACCACCTCCCCAAAAAATCCACCCTCCAGATCAAGGTCCACACCCCGCCATGAGCGCCATCACCGAAATCCACGCCCGCGAGATCCTCGACAGCCGTGGGAACCCGACCGTCGAGGTGGACGTCCGGCTCGAATCCGGCGCCTTCGGCCGCGCCGCCGTCCCGTCGGGCGCCTCGACCGGCGCGCACGAGGCGGTGGAGCTGCGCGACGGCGACAAGTCCCGCTACGGCGGCAAGGGCGTGCTGAAGGCCGTGGAGTCGGTCAACGGCGAGATCTTCGACGCCATCGCCGGCCTCGACGGCTCCAACCAGCGCGCCCTCGACCTCGCCATGATCGAGCTGGACGGCACCCCCAACAAGGGCCGCCTCGGCGCCAACGCCATCCTCGGCGTCTCGCTCGCCGTCGCCAAGGCCTCGGCGGAAGAGGCCGCGCTGCCGCTGTTCCGCTACGTCGGCGGCGCCTTCGCCAACCTGCTGCCGGTGCCGATGATGAACATCATCAACGGCGGCGCCCACGCCGACAACCTGATCGACATCCAGGAGTTCATGGTCATGCCGGTCGGCGCCGAGACCGGCGCCGAGGCCATCCGCATGGGCTCGGAAATCTTCCAGGCGCTCAAGAAGAAGCTCAAGGACGCCGGCCACAACACCAACGTCGGCGACGAGGGCGGCTTCGCCCCCAACCTCGCCTCGACCGAGGATGCGCTGGGCTTCGTGATGAAGGCGATCGAGGCCGCCGGCTACAAGCCGGGCGACGACGTCATGCTGGCGATCGACGCCGCCTCGACCGAGTTCTTCAAGAACGGCACGTACGAGCTGGCCGGCGAGGGCAAGTCGCTGGCGCCGGAGCAGATGGTGTCCTACTGGGCCGATCTGGTCGGCCGCTACCCGATCATCTCGATCGAGGACGGCATGGCCGAGGACGACTGGGAGGGCTGGAAGGCGCTGACCGACGCCATCGGCAACAAGGTGCAGCTGGTCGGCGACGACCTGTTCGTGACCAACCCGGCGCGTCTGGCGGACGGCATCAAGAAGGGCGTGGGCAACTCGATCCTGGTCAAGGTCAACCAGATCGGCACGCTGTCGGAGACGCTGGAAGCCGTGGACATGGCGCACAAGGCCGGCTACACGGCGGTCATGTCGCACCGATCCGGCGAGACCGAGGACAGCACCATCGCCGATCTGGCGGTCGCCACCAACTGCGGCCAGATCAAGACCGGCTCGCTGTCGCGCTCCGACCGTCTGGCCAAGTACAACCAGCTGATCCGCATCGAGGAGATGCTCGGCGCAGCATCCCGCTTCGCCGGACGCGGCATCCTCAAGGCGTAACGGTCCAAGGGAAGGCGGCTGCGGCAAAGTGTCCGGTGATGCCGGATTTGCTGCGCCGCACCGCCTCTTGCGCTAATATATCAGTACACAAAAAGACGCTCACAGAAGAAGACGGCAAGACGCGCTTCCCCTTTCAGCAAGGCGCGCGCCGGGAGGGATCGGCTGAAACGGGCAGCATCATGCCTATTTCTCTCATCCGGAGTGTTCTGCAATGACTGCCAATGGTGAAACCAGCGGCGACCTTCCTGTGGTGCCGACCGAGGCGGCCCCGATCGAGAACGTCACCTTCGACGAGATCGTGGTCGGGCAGTCCGCCAGCATCGCGCGGCAACTGACCGTGATGGACGTCGAGCTGTTCGCCACCGTCTCCGGCAACATCGATCCGGTTCATCTGGACGCGAAATTCGCCGCCGACAGCCGCTTTCAAAAGGTGATCGGCCATGGCATGTGGTCCGGCGCGCTGATTTCCGGCGTTCTGGGGACCCGGCTGCCCGGCGCCGGCACCGTCTACGCCGGCCAGGACCTGCGCTTCCGCCGCCCGGTCGGGCTGGGCGACGTCATCACCGCCACCGTCACCGTGCGCGAGAAGCGGGCCGACACGAACATCGTCGTCTTCGACTGCCTGTGCACCAACCAGGACGGCGAGGTCGTGGTGACCGGGACCGCCGAGGTGGTGGCGCCGACCCGCAAGGTCCGCCGCGCCGCCCACGCGCTGCCGCAGATCCAGATGATCCGCCACGACAAGCACGACGCGCTGCTGCGCAAGTGCGACGGGCTGGAGCCGGTCGCCACGGCGGTCGCCCATCCCTGCGACGAAAGCTCGCTGAAGGGCGCGGTGGAGGCGGCGGAAGCCGGCCTGATCGACCCCATCCTGATCGGCCCGGCGGCGAAGATCCGCGCGCTGGCCGCCGCCCACGGGCTGGACATCGCCCGCTACCGTCTGGTCGACGTCGAACACAGCCACGCCGCCGCCGCGGCGGCCGTCGCGCTGGCCCGCACCGGCGAGGCCGAGGCGGTGATGAAGGGCAGCCTGCACACCGACGAGCTGATGGCCGAGGTCGTCCGCAAGGAGACCGGCCTGCGCACCAGCCGCCGCATCAGCCACGTCTTCGTGATGAACGTGCCGACCTACCCGCGGGCGCTTCTGATCACCGACGCGGCGATCAACATCTACCCGACGCTGGAGGACAAGGTCCACATCGTCCAGAACGCCATCGACCTCGCCAAGGTCCTGGGTGTCGAGACGCCGCGCGTCGCCATCCTGTCGGCGGTCGAAACGCTCAACCCGAAGATCGCCACCACGCTGGAAGCCGCCGCACTCTGCAAGATGGCCGACCGCGGCCAGATCACCGGCGGCATCCTCGACGGCCCGCTGGCCTTCGACAACGCCATCAGCGCCGAGGCCGCGCGCATCAAGGGCATCACGTCCCCCGTCTCCGGACAGGCCGACATCCTGCTCGTCCCCGACCTGGAGGCCGGCAACATGCTGGCCAAGCAGCTCTCCTTCCTCGCCAACGCCGACGCGGCGGGCATCGTTCTCGGCGCGCGGGTCCCGGTCATCCTGACCAGCCGCGCCGACAACGTCCGCACCCGCCTCGCCTCCTGCGCCGTGGCGGCGCTGGTGGCCGCCGCGCGCCGTCCCGCCCTCGCGCTCAACGCCGTTGCCGCTCCCCTGGCTGCCCCCCTGGCCGCGGAGTGAGGATCACACCATGTCGCACCGTGACGCCTGTCTCGTCATCAACGCGGGCTCCTCCAGCCTGAAATTCTCCGTCTTCTGCGGCGCCGGAAGGAGCGATCTGGAGGCCGTCCTGACCGGCCAGATCTCCGGCATCGGCACCGCCCCGCGCTTCGAGGCGAAGGACGCCGCCCGCCACGTCCTGGCCGACGGCATCCTGGACGAGGTCGGCCCCGGCGACCGCGCCGGGCTGCTCGGCTTCCTGCTGACCTGGATGCGGCACGAGCTGCGCGACGTGCGGCTGGTCGCCGCCGGCCACCGCGTCGTGCATGGCGGCACCCGCTTCGACGCGCCGGTCCGGCTGACCCCGGCAGTGCTGGCGGAGCTGGAGGCCCTGGTGCCGCTGGCCCCGCTGCACCAGCCGCACAACATCGCGGCGATGACCGCGCTGGCCGAGGTCTATCCGGAGCTGCCGCAGGTCGCCTGCTTCGACACCGCCTTCCACAGCACGCGGCCCTGGCAGGCCCAGATGTTCGCCCTGCCGCGCGAGCTGACCGACGAGGGCGTGCGCCGCTACGGCTTTCACGGCCTGTCCTACGAGTACATCGCCCAGCGCCTGCCGCAGATCGCGCCGGAGCTGGCCGAGGCCCGCGTCGTCGTCTGCCATCTCGGCAGCGGGTCCAGCCTGTGCGGCATGCGCGCTGGCCGCAGCGTCGACACCACCATGGGCTTCACCGCTCTGGACGGCCTGCCCATGGGCACGCGGCCCGGCGTCCTCGACCCCGGCGTGCTGATCTATCTGATGCGCGAGAAGGGCATGGGACCCGACGAGCTGGAGCGGCTGCTCTACCACAAGTCCGGCCTGCTCGGCGTCTCCGGCGTCTCCAACGACATGCGCGCCCTGCTGGACAGCGAGAATCCGCAGGCGGCGGAGGCCGTGGAGCTGTTCTGCTTCCAGGTCGCCAAGCAGGCGGCGGGGCTGGCCGCTTCCATGGGCGGGCTGGACGCGGTGGTCTTCACCGCCGGCGTCGGCGAAAACTCCGCCCCGGTGCGGGCGCGGGTGGCGGAGAAGCTGGGCTGGCTCGGCGTTCACATCGACGGGGCGGCGAACCGCGCCCGGGCCACGCGCATCTCGGCCGCCGACAGCCGCGTCCCGGTCTTCGTCATCCCCACCGACGAAGAGCGGATGATCGCCAGCCACACGCTGGGCATCCTGGCGCACAGCGCGATGCTGTCGCCCCTGGCGGCCTGAGCGGACGCGTCAAAGCCCGTCCAGGAAGCTCCGGATCGCGTCGACGACGAGCGTTTCCTGTTCGCGGTGCGGCACATGGCCGGTGTCGGGGAGAAGCTTCGCGGCTCCCCGCCCGGCCGCGATGCGTTCGGGGTGGGCGCTGGACCCGTACTCGTCGCGGTCGCCGTGCAGGGCCAGAACCGGGCAGCGCACCGCCGCCAGGGCCCGGTCCAACGTCCAGCCGGCGAATTCCGGCGACAGCCACGTCTCCGTCCAGGCATCCAGCACCCAGCGGGCCTTGTCGCCGTGATAGCGCGCCAGCCGCGCGACGTTGGCGGGGTCCTGGAAATCGCGCTTGGCGTCGCGGATGCCGGCGAGCGTCCTTTCTTCCACGAAGGACTGAGCGGCGATGGTCACGAGGGCGCGGCAGCGCTCCGGAAAGCGCGCCGCCGTCTCGACCGCCATGCCGCCCCCGACGCTGTGCCCGCAGGCGACGAACGCCGCCACGCCGAGCTGGTCGCACAGCGGCGGAAGGCTGTCCCGCGCCTCGGCGGCGACGAAGTCCAACGCAAGCCGCCCCGGATGGGCGTCGGAGCGTCCAAAGCCGAGCCGGTCGTAGGCGATGACGCGGCGGTTGGTCTCGGCGGCCAGCCGCTGCGGGAAGCCGCGCCACAAGTCCACGCTGCCGAGGGAGTCATGGAACAGGATGATCGGCGCGGCGCCGGCGGCCTCCGGCGTCCAGCTCTTGGCGAAGAGGGCGCCCTCGGCGGTCCAGATCCACCATTCGGCCTCGGTCACGGGGGCTTGGTTTTGTGTCGGCATGGCGGGGGGCGTTGCGGTCCAGGGGACATCCGTTATGCCGTGAAGTTCCGCCGAACACCCGCGGAAAGCTGTCGAAGCCGCCTTTGCGCCAGCAGGCTCCCGCCCGCAAGGGCGGGCGGAAGGCTTGTCGCGCCCGGCTTTCCGCCCATTGCCAGGAGGCCCATGGCCATGAAAGGGCAACCTTGACCGCAGGACGGGCCCTGTCCCGACGGGGGAGGGGGCCTGTCCTGCGCGATTGCGCCGGTCCGATGGCGCGTCGTCAGTTGCCGAGCTTGTTGGTGTCGAGCACGATCATCGCCACGCCGATCTTTTCCTTGCTGGCCGGATCGAGCACGGGAACGCTGACCTCGGTCAGCATGGCGTTCGTCTCGGCGTCCTTCTCCGGATCGGTCATGTAGAGGTCGGAGCCGTTGCTGTAGACCTTCTGCCACTTCGGCTCGTCGCCCTGCCAATAGTCGGAGGTGCCGCCGGTCTGGGCGACGTTCAGGCCACGGTTGTCCATCAGCAGGATCTCGACGATCCGGCCGTTGCTCTTGTCCGTCACCTCCTTCAGGCGCTTGGTGACGGGGTTCGCGGCGATCTTGTCATAGGTGGGGTTGGCGGACTTGGCCTTGGCAGCGGCTTTCCAGTCGTTGTCCATGGCGTCGATCTTGGCCTGATCGAGGCCCTTGTGGGCGGTGTTCTGGGCCTTGACGGCGTCGACGACCGCCGGATCGGCGAGCCAGGGCTGGGCCTGCGGGCTTACCGTCTTGCGGACATTGGCTTCCAGGGCGGGGTCGGCGGCGTAGGCCGGCAGGGTGCCGAGCGTTGCCAGAACCGCCGCGGTGGAGAGCAGCAGGGAAAAGCGTTTGGACATCGATTCCTCCCATGAATGGTTCGCCCGCTGGCTGCCTTGCCGGCCTGTGCTCCGCGGGCTCCAGACCATAGGTCCCGCATCATCCCGGTGGTCAGGGGATTGCGCAATTTATTCCGTTTAGCGGAAAATTGACCATAGCAACTATAATTGCCCTTGGACCAATTGCCTGCAAATCGCGCTTGTCCGTACGGCCCGCACTGCACCTCTTGTCAGGCGCTGTTCGTGATGGCATACTAGTATGCAAGTTGACGCGATGGACGCCATGACCGACACGCCGACCTCCGCCGCCCCCACCGACATCCGCGGCCCCCGCCTGCACGGGGTCTATGAGGCGTTGCGCGCCGCCGTGCTGTCGGGGGAGATCCGCCCCGGCGAGGGGATTTCGGAGACCCGCGTTGCCGCCCGCTACGGCGTCAGCCGCACCCCGGTGCGCGAGGCCTTCCGCCGGCTGGCCGACGAGGGGTTCCTGCGCATCGTGCCGCAGGTTGGCACCTTCGTGGCGCCGATCCAGCTCGGCGCGGTGTCGGACAGCCAGTTCATCCGTGAGACCCTGGAATGCCGGACCGTGCGTCTGGCCGCCGAGCGGGCGGAGGCGGCGGACGTCGCCGCGCTCACCCGGCTCCTCGACTCGCACCGCGCGGTGATGGCGCCCGACCGCCACGCCGAATTCTTCGCCCTCGACGAGGCCACCCACGCCGAACTGGCCCGCATCGCCGGGCGTCCGGCGGTGTGGGACCTGCTGGTCGCCGTCAAGGCCCAGCTCGACCGCGTGCGTTTCCTGTCGCTGCACAGCGAAGGCTGGGCGGCGAAGATCGTCGGCGAACACCAGAGCATCGTGGACCGTGTCGCCGCCCGCGACCCCGACGGGGCGGAGGAGGCCATGCGCGCCCACCTGCGCACCGTTTTCGCCGCGGTGGACGAGATCGCCCGAACCAACAGCCACTTTTTCGAGACCTGAAAGCCGTCATGCGGAGTGTTCCATGCGCCTGAGCCCCGACACGCTGCCCTCCCTGCGCCCCGGCGTGCAGCGTCCCGGCTATGACCGTGCCGCGCTGACCACCGGAATCGTCCATCTGGGCATCGGCGCCTTCCACCGCGCCCATCAGGCCGTCTACACCGACGCCGCCCTGGCCCGATCCTTCGGCCCCTGGGGGATCGCCGGGGTCAGCCTGCGCAGCCCCGACACGCGCGACGCGCTGGAGCCGCAGGACGGCCTCTACACCGTCGCCGTGCGCGACGCCGCCGGCGAGCGGCTGCGGGTGGTCGGCTCGGTCACCGGGCTGCTGGTCGCCCCGGAGGACCCCGCCGCTGTGCTGGAGCTGCTGACGCGCCCCTCCGTCCGCATCGTCACCCTGACCGTCACTGAGAAGGGCTATTGCCACGATCCGGCGACCGGCGCGCTGAACGAGGCCCATCCGGACATCGTCCACGACCTCGCCAACCCGGAACGCCCGCGCAGCGTGCCCGGCTTCCTGGTGGAGGCGCTGATCCGCCGCCGCGCCGCCGGGGTGGAGCCCTTCACGGTGCTGAGCTGCGACAACCTGCCGAGCAACGGCGACACCGCCGCGGGCCTGCTGCGCCGCTACGCCGAGCTGCGCGACCCCGCTCTGGGGACGTGGTTCGCCGGGAACGTCGCCTGCCCGAACAGCATGGTTGACCGCATCGTGCCGGCCACCACCGACGCCGACCGCGACCGCGTCTCGGACGGGCTTGGCCTGCGCGACGCCTGGCCGGTGGTCACCGAGCCGTTCAGCCAGTGGGTGATCGAGGACCGCTTCCCCACCGGACGCCCGGCCTGGGAGCTGGAGGGGGCGGAGCTGGTTCCCGACGTCCATCCCTATGAGACGATGAAGCTGCGCCTGCTGAACGGCAGCCACTCCACGCTCGCCTATCTCGGCTACCTCGCCGGCTACGAGACGGTGTCGGACACCATGGCCGACCCGGCCTTTGTCCGGCTGATCCGCGGCCTGATGGACGAGGAGGCCGGTCCGACGCTGCACATGCCGCCGGGCGCCGACCTCGGCCATTACAAGGACGCGCTGATCGAGCGCTTCTGCAATCCCGCCCTGCGCCACCGCACCTGGCAGATCGCCATGGACGGCACGCAGAAGCTGCCGCAGCGGCTGCTCGGCACCATCCGCGACCGGCTGGCCGCCGGGGCGCCGATCGAACGGCTGGCGCTGGGGGTGGCGGGCTGGATGCGCTACGTCTCCGGCACCGACGAGGCCGGCCGCCCCATCGACGTGCGCGACCCCATGGCCGCCAAGCTCGCCGAGCTGGCGGCGGAAGCGGGGCCGGACGCCGACCGTCTGGCGCCCGCCCTGTTCGGGCTGAGCGCCGTTTTCGGCGACGACCTGCCGCGCGATCCGCGCTTCACCGCCGCGGTGACCGACGCGCTGCGCCGCCTCTACGCCGAGGGCGCCCGCGCCGTCGTGCAATCGGTCGCGCCATCGGCGGCGGGCTGACGCGCCTCCTTCCACGAATCCCATCGAGACACGCCGGACTCGGCACAGCACTCTTCTTCAAGGAGCAGACCATGGAACAGACTTGGCGTTGGTTCGGCCCGGACGATGTGATCCGGCTCAACCACATCCGTCAGACCGGCGCCACCGGCATCGTTACCGCCCTGCACCAGATCCCCTACGGCGTGGTCTGGTCGGTCGAGGAGATCGAGGAGCGCAAGGCGATGATCGCCGCCGACCCCTCGCTCGGCCTGCGCTGGAGCGTGGTGGAAAGCCTGCCGATCCATGAGTCCATCAAGATCGGCGAGGGTGACCTGACCCCGCTGTTCGACAACTACCGCCAGTCGCTGCGCAACCTCGCGGCCTGCGGGGTGACGACGGTCTGCTACAACTTCATGCCGATCCTCGACTGGACCCGCACCGACCTCGCCGCGCCGGTGCCGGGCGGCGGCACGTCGCTGCGCTTCAACGCCTTCGAGCACGCCGCCTTCGACGTCTTC
>NZ_JBSNCF010000001.1:1840000-1857500 GCF_058780535.1 Azospirillum sp. UENF 211521 | reverse complement strand
GAGGTTGGCTTAGAAGCAGCCATCCTTTAAAGAAAGCGTAATAGCTCACTGGTCTAGTTAAGCCGGCCTGCGCCGAAAATGTATCGGGGCTCAAGCCGTGTACCGAAGCTGCGGATGTGATCTTTGATCACGTGGTAGCGGAGCGTTCCGTAAGCCTGCGAAGGGTGTCCGTGAGGCCGCCTGGAGGTATCGGAAGTGAGAATGCTGACATGAGTAGCGACAAACAGTGTGAGAAACACTGTCGCCGAAAGTCCAAGGGTTCCTGCGCAAGGTTAATCCACGCAGGGTGAGCCGGCCCCTAAGGCGAGGCCGAAAGGCGTAGTCGATGGGAACCACGTTAATATTCGTGGGCCAGCGGGTGTGTGACGAATGGGAAAGCGTGTCGGGCCTTATCGGATTGGCCCGGCTGGGGACCCGTTCCAGGAAACAGCCCCCGCATCAGACCGTACCCCAAACCGACACAGGTGGACTGGTAGAGTATACCCAGGCGCTTGAGAGAATGGTGTTGAAGGAACTCGGCAAATTGCCCTCGTAACTTCGGAAGAAGAGGGCCCCGTTGTGGCGCAAGCCATGGCGGGGGGCACAGACCAGGGGGTGGCGACTGTTTACTAAAAACACAGGGCTCTGCGAAGCCGTACAAGGCGACGTATAGGGTCTGACGCCTGCCCGGTGCCGGAAGGTTAAGAGGAGGGGTTCACGCTCCGAATTGAAGCCCCGGTAAACGGCGGCCGTAACTATAACGGTCCTAAGGTAGCGAAATTCCTTGTCGGGTAAGTTCCGACCTGCACGAATGGCGTAACGACTTCCCCGCTGTCTCCAACACCAACTCAGCGAAATTGAACTCTCCGTGAAGATGCGGAGTACCCGCGGTCAGACGGAAAGACCCCGTGCACCTTTACTACAGCTTTGCAGTGGTGCTAGGGATCTCATGTGTAGGATAGGTGGGAGGCTAGGAAGCCCGGGCGCCAGCTCGGGTGGAGCCATCCTTGAAATACCACCCTTGAGGTCTCTGGCATCTAACCGCGCTCCGTTGATCCGGAGCCGGGACCCTGCATGGCGGGTAGTTTGACTGGGGCGGTCGCCTCCCAAAGTGTAACGGAGGCGCGCGATGGTGGGCTCAGAGCGGTCGGAAATCGCTCGACGAGTGCAATGGCATAAGCCCGCCTGACTGCAAGACAGACAAGTCGAGCAGAGACGAAAGTCGGCCATAGTGATCCGGTGGTTCCATGTGGACGGGCCATCGCTCAACGGATAAAAGGTACGCCGGGGATAACAGGCTGATGACTCCCAAGAGTCCATATCGACGGAGTCGTTTGGCACCTCGATGTCGGCTCATCACATCCTGGGGCTGGAGCAGGTCCCAAGGGTTCGGCTGTTCGCCGATTAAAGTGGTACGTGAGCTGGGTTTAGAACGTCGTGAGACAGTTCGGTCCCTATCTGCCGTGGGTGTCGGAGTTTTGCGAGGATCTGTCCCTAGTACGAGAGGACCGGGATGGACATACCTCTGGTGCACCGGTTGTCACGCCAGTGGCATGGCCGGGTAGCTAAGTATGGACGGGATAACCGCTGAAAGCATCTAAGCGGGAAACCCACCTCAAAACCAGAACTCCCTTGAGAGCCGTGACAGACCATCACGTCGATAGGAGGCATGTGGACGGGCGGCAACGCCTGAAGCTGAGCCTTACTAATCGCTCGAATGGCTTGATCCTTCCCAGCCGGCGGCCCGCGCGCAGCGGCAAGCCCTGGACGCACGAGCCAACACCGCAAGAGCAAGAACGCAGACGTCCTCACTTAACGAAACCCGCCCGTCCGGTCCGGATGGTTCGCGTGTGCCTTGGTGACCTGGTGGTCATGGCGAGGCTCCCAACACCCGATCCCATTCCGAACTCGGCCGTGAAACGCCTCAGCGCCGATGGTACTGCGTCTTAAGACGTGGGAGAGTAGGTCGCCGCCAGGTCACCACGGCACACGCCAAACCAAAACGGACACGGACGGACACGGTTTCACACACGCTTGACAATCGGCTTCATGAACGACAAAGCCGGCGCTTTCCGAACGGAAAGAGCCGGCTTTTCGTCGTGTCCGGGGTGTCGCACCGGGCCCCCTCCCTAACCCTCCCCCGCCGAAGGCGGGGGAGGGTTAGGGAGGGCGGTGTTACCGGGCCCGCGCTGTGGGCAGGGTGAAGGACACCGACTCCGGGCGGCCCGGCAGGGAAAGCTGGGCCTCCACCGGGGCGCAGCGGCTGACCACGGCGCCGCGGCGCAGGACGAACAGGC
This sequence comes from Azospirillum sp. UENF 211521, assembly GCF_058780535.1. Classification (NCBI taxonomy): domain Bacteria; kingdom Pseudomonadati; phylum Pseudomonadota; class Alphaproteobacteria; order Rhodospirillales; family Azospirillaceae; genus Azospirillum; species Azospirillum sp. UENF 211521. The sequence continues at coordinate 1,855,224 of NZ_JBSNCF010000001.1, read as the reverse complement.
GGGTGGCGCGGGTGCGGATCGCCTCCACCGGGTCGGCGGCCTGGAGCACCACCAGATCGGCGTGGCAGCCCACCTCCAGCCCGTAGCCGTCGAGGTGCAGCAGCTTGGCCGGCGCCTCGGTCACCGCGCGGAAGCAGGCGAGCATTCCGTCATAGCCGGTCATCTGCCCGACATGCAGGCCCATGTGCGCGACCTCCAGCATGTCGCCGGAGCCGAGCGGGTACCAGGGGTCCATCACGCAGTCGTGACCCAGCGCCACGGTCAGGCCGGCGCCCATCAGCTCCGGCACGCGGGTCATGCCGCGGCGCTTGGGGTAGGTGTCGTGGCGGCCCTGGAGCGTGATGTTGATGAGCGGGTTGGCGATGACGCCGAGGTTCGCCTCGACCATCAGCGGGATCAGCTTGGAAACGTAGTAGTTGTCCATGGAATGCATGGAGGTGAGGTGCGAGCCGGTTACTCGGCCCTGCATCCCCAGCCGCTGCGTCTCGTAGGCCAGCGTCTCGACATGGCGGGACAGCGGGTCGTCCGACTCGTCACAATGCATGTCGACCAGCAGCCCGCGCTCCGCCGCGATCTCGCAGAGCAGCTTCACGGAGGCCGCGCCGTCGGCCATCGTCCGCTCGAAATGCGGGATGCCGCCGACCACGTCCACGCCCATGTCGAGCGCGCGCTTCAGCAGATCCACGGCGCCGGGTGCGCGCAGCACGCCGTCCTGCGGAAAGGCGACCAGCTGCAGGTCGAGGTAGGGGGCGACCCGCCGCTTGACCTCCAACAGCGATTCCACAGCCAGCAGGCGCGGGTCGCAGATGTCCACATGGCTGCGGATCGCCAGCAGGCCGCGCGCCACCGCCCAGTCGCAATAGGCCAGCGCCCGTTCGACGATGGCGTCCTGGACGAGCTGCGGCTTCAACTCCCCCCACAGCGCGATGCCCTCCAGCAGCGTGCCGGAGCGGTTGACCCGCGGCAGGCCGTAGCTGAGCGTGGAGTCCATGTGGAAGTGCGAATCGACGAAGGGCGGCGTGACCAGCCGGCCCGTGGCGTCGATCTCCTCCCCGGCGGAGCCGGGCAGGTCTTTCTCCACCGCGGCGATGCGGCCGTCGCGGACGCCGATGTCCATGCCGGTGCGGCCGTCGGGCAGCGTGGCGCGGCGCAGGATCAGATCGAACATCAGCGTTCTCCTTTGCGGTACGGGATCATCAGCGCCCGCGGGTAGGAGGCGCGGCGCGCCACCAGCACCAGCGCCAGGATGCTCAACAGGTAGGGCATCATCAGGAACAGCTGGTAGGGCAGGACGCCCCCCGCCACCTGCTGGAGCCGCAATTGCAGCGCGTCGAAGGCGGCGAACAGCACCGCGCCGAGAAGCGCCTTGCCGGGCCGCCAGGAGGCGAAGACGACCAGCGCGATGCAGATCCAGCCGCGCCCGTTGACCATGTTGAAGAAGAAGGCGTTGAAGGCCGACAGGGTGAGGAAGGCCCCGGCCAGCGCCATCAGCGCGCTTCCCGCCACCACCGCGCCGATGCGCACCGCGGTGACGCTGAGGCCCTGGGCCTCGGCCGCCGCCGGATTCTCGCCGACCATGCGCACCGCCAGCCCGACCGGCGTGCGGTAGAGGACGTAGGCGACCGCGGCGACGAGGATCAGCGCCATGTAGGTCATCGGCGTCTGGGCCAGCGCGCCGGGCAGGGCCAGCGGCTGGAACGGCTCGATGGTCGGCGGGGTGCTCGCCTGCGGCAGGACGAGGCGGTAGACGAAGTAGGACAGGCTGGTGCCGAGCAGGGTGACGCCGATGCCCGCCACATGCTGCGACAGGCCCAGCGGCACCGTCAGCGTGGCGTGCAGCAGACCCATCAGCCCGCCGCAGAGTGCGGCCACCAGCACGCCGGTCCACAGGTCGGCGCCCTGGTAGACGGCCATCCAGCCGGCCATGGCGCCCATCGTCATGATGCCCTCGATGCCGAGGTTCAGCACGCCCGCCCGCTCGCACAGCAGCTCGCCCAGCGTGCCCAGGATGTAGGGGGTGGCGATGCGCAGCACCGCCGTCCAGAAGGCGGCGGAGACCAGGATGTCGAGGATCGTTTGGAACAGCTCCATGGCGCTCACCCCCGCCGCAGCCGGTAGCGCGTCAGCAGCCCGGCGACCAGCATGCACAGCAGGCTGGTGGCGACGAGCACGTCGGCGATGTAGTTGGGCACAGGCATGGCGCGGCTCATGGCGTCGGCGCCGACGAAGATGCCGGCGATGAAGATCGCCGCCCCGACCACGCCCACCGGGTGCAACTGCGCCAGCATCGCGACGACGATGCCGCTGTAGCCGAAGCCCGGCGACAGGTCGAGCGTCAGGTAGCCCTTCAGCCCGCTGACCTCGATCACCCCGGCCAGCCCGGCCAGCCCGCCGGACAGCAGGGCGGTGCGCAGCATGACGCGGGTCACCGGCATCCCGGCGAAGGCCGCGGCGCGCGGGTTGGCGCCGACCGCCCGGTTCTCGTAGCCCCAGATGGTCCGGGTGTCGATCAGCCAGAGCAGGGCCGACAGGCCCAGCGCGACCAGCAGGCCGGTGTGCAGCCGCGTGCGCTCGACCAGCTTGGGCAGCTCGGCGGCCTCGACGACGGGGGCGGACTGCGGCCAGCCCATGCCCATGGGGTCCTTCAGCGCGCCCTCCAGCAGCATGGAGACGAGCAGCAGGACGATGAAGTTCAGCAGCAGCGTGGTCACCACCTCGTCCACGCCGAAGCGCACCTTCAGCACGGCGGGACCGAGCAGCGTGGCGCCCCCGGCGGCGGCCCCGGCGATCATCACGGTCGGCAGCAGCAGCCAGGCCGGCAGGTCGAGCATGCCGCCGCCCAGCACCACGGCGACGAGCGCGCCCATGTAGAGCTGTCCCTCCGCCCCGATGTTCCACAGCTTGGCGCGGAAGGCGACGGCGGCGGCGAGGCCGGTGAGGATCAGCGGGGTGGCGCGGGTCAGCGTCTCGGTCAGGGCGAAGCGGGAGCCGGCGGCCCCCTCCAGCAGCAGGCCGTAGGCGCGCAGCACCGGCGCGCCGGTCCAGGCGACCAGCAGCGCGCAGAGCGCCAGCGCCGCCGCCACCGCCGCCACGGGCGCCAGCAGGCGGGCGGCCAGCGGGGTATGCTCTCGCGGTTCAAGCCGCATGGTTTTTTCCTTGTTTCTTAATCCCGCGACGGCACTCAAGCCGCGCCTTGGCCCCCATCCCGACCCTCCCGCGCTTTGCGGGAGAGGGGGCCTTTTGCGAAGCGGCGGCAGTCCCCTCCACCTCGTAGAGGGGGAGGGTTAGGGAGGGGGCATCCAAAGAAAGGATTCCGCTCATGGCACGCCCTCCCCGACGATCTCCGGCAAAATCTCCCAATGCCCGGCCATCAGCAGGCCGAGCTGGCGGACCGACACGCGGCCGTGGGGCAGAACGGGGGTGAGGCGCCCGTGATAGGCGACGGCGATGCCGTCGGCCAGCGCCAGGATCTCGTCGAGGTCCTCGGAGATCACCAGCACCCCGGCCCCGGCGGCGCGGGCCTCCAGCAGCCGCCCATGGACGTAGGACACCGCGCCCACGTCGAGGCCGCGGGTCGGCTGGCTCGCCAGGATCAGGTCCGGCCCGTGGGCCAGCGTGCGCCCCAGGATCAGCTTCTGCATGTTGCCGCCGGACAGCAGCTGCGTGCGGCCGTCCGGACCCGGGCAGCGCACGTCGAACGCCGCGATCACCTCCTCGGCGTAGGCGCGGGCGGCCCCCCGGCGGATCAGGCCGAAGCGCTGGAAGGCCGGGTCGTGGTAGCGCTCGGCGATCAGGTTCTCCCATACCGCCATGGCGCCGACGAGGCCGGCGGCGTGGCGGTCCTCCGGGATGCGGGCGACGCCGCGGCGGACCATCTCCGCCGGGCTGGCGTTGCCGGCGGCTTCGCCCTTCAGCGCCATGGTCCCGGAATCGGGGTGGATCAGGCCGCTGACCAGCTCGGCCAACGCCGTCTGCCCATTGCCCGACACGCCGGCGATGCCGACGATCTGGCGGCGGCGCACGGTCAGGTCCACGCCGTCGAGCAGCGGGCGCCCGTGGCCGGAGGCGACGGTCACGCCGGACAGCGTCAGCACCGGCTCGCCCGGCTCCAGCGGGGTCGGAGTGGGCGGCTTCAGGGCGCGGCCGACCATCAGCTCGGCCAGCTCCTCGCGGTCGGTCTCGGCGGTCTTGCGGGTGGCGACGAGGCGCCCGCCGCGCAGCACGGCGACGGTGTCGCTGGCCGCGAAGACCTCGTTCATCTTGTGGCTGATGAAGACCACGGCCAAGCCGTCGGCGGTCAGGCGGCGCAGCGTGTCGAACAGGCTGGCCGATTCCTGCGGGGTCAGCACCGCGGTCGGCTCGTCCAGGATCAGGACGCGGGCGTCGCGGTAGAGCGCCTTCAGGATCTCGGCCCGCTGCCGCTCGCCCACCGACAGGTCGCCGACCAGCGCGTCGGGCCGCACCTCCAGCCCGAAGCGGCGGGCGAGGTCGAGCAGCTTCGCCTTGGCGGCGGCGCGGTCGGAGCGCGGGCGCCACAGCGATTCCGTGCCCACGGCGATGTTGTCGAGCACCGACAGATTGTCGGCGAGCGTGAAGTGCTGGTGGACCATGCCGATGCCGGCGGCCAGCGCCGCGCGGGGGGAGCCGGGGGAAAGCGGCTGGCCGAACGCCTCGATGGTTCCTTCATCGGCCAGGTAATGGCCGAACAGGATGTTCATCAGGGTCGTCTTGCCGGCGCCGTTCTCGCCCAGCAGGGCCAGCACCTCGCCCTTGTGGAGCGTCAGCGAGATGGAATCGTTGGCGACGAGCGGCCCGAACCGCTTCGTGATGCCGGAGAGGCGGAGGACGATGGGGGGTGATGTCATGGATGTCCGCGGGGTGCCGGGGAGGCAACAGAAAACGCAATAAAATCCCCTCTCCCCTCCGGGGAGAGGGTTAGGGTGAGGGGGTTGCGCGTCTCGGCACGTCCGGCAAAAGCGCAACCCCCTCACCGGCCCTTCGGGCCACCCTCTCCCCAGAGGGGAGAGGGTTCGATGGCCTCCCTCACAGGAGGGAGAAGGAAATGTGGATCACATCGTCGACTTGGGCTCGTTGTCGTTCACCTTCACGGTGAACTTGCCGTCGAGGATCTCCTGCTCGCGGGCCTTCACCTTGGCCATCACGTCGGCGGGAACCTTGCCCTCGAAGGTGCCGAGCGGGGCGAGGCTGGAGCCCTTGTGGACCATCTGGCTGTAGGGACCGTAATCCTCGGCCTTGTAGCTGCCCGCCTTCACCGCGGCGATGGCGCGGTCCACCGATGGCTCCATGTGCCACAGCGCGCTGGCGACCACGGTCTCCGGATACTGCGGCTGGGTGTTGATGACGTTGCCGATGGCCAGGACCTTGCGCTCCTTGGCGGCGTCGGACACGCCGAAGCGCTCGGCGTACATCACGTCGGCGCCGCGGTCGATCATCGCGAAGGCGGCTTCCTTGGCCTTCGGCGGGTCGAACCAGGAGCCGATGAAGCTGACCATGAACTTCACGTTTGGGTTCACCTCCTTGGCGCCCTCCATGAAGGCGTTCATCAGGCGGTTCACCTCGGGGATCGGGTAGCCGCCGACCATGCCGATGACGTTCGACTTGGACACCGCACCCGCGATCATGCCGGTCAGGTAGGCCGGCTCCTGGATGTAGTTGTCGAAAACCGAGAAGTTCGGCTCCTGCGGCTTGAAGCTGGAGCCCATGACGAAGGCGGTCTTGGGATAGTCCTTGGCGACGGCGCGGGCCGCGCGCTCGACGCCGAAGACCTCGCCGAAGACGAGCTGCTGGCCGCCCTCGGCGTACTGGCGCATCACGCGCTCATAATCGGTGTTGGCGACCGACTCGGCCCAGACATACTCGATCTCGCCACGGGCCTCGGCGGCCTTCAGGGCGGTGTGGATGCGGCTGACCCACTGCTGCTCGATCGGCACGGTGTAGATGCCGGCGACCTTGACCTTCGACTGAGCCCAGGCGGGCAGAGCCATCGCCGCGACGGCCACCGCGGCCGCGCCACACAGGACGGCGCGCCGCGCCACGCCCAACAGGTTCCCCATTTTGCAACCCCCTCCGTCTGCTTTGCTGTTTCAGCTCAGAAATGCAGCAGAGACGTTGCAACGGCAATGCCATTCCGTGCGCGTCAGCCCTGCTGCGGCTCTCACGGGTCGGCAGGGTGGCATGTGACCAAAAGGGCGGCAACGATTCTCAGCGGGTGCCGTAAAGCCGGTCGCCCGCGTCACCCAGGCCGGGCAGGATGTAGCCGTTCCCGTCCAGCCGCTCGTCCACCGCGGCGGTGAAGACCGGCACGTCGGGATGCGCGTCGTGGAAGGTGCGCAGGCCCTCCGGGGCGGCCACCAGGACGGCCAGCTTGATTGAGGCCGCACCCGCGTCCTTCAGCCGGTGCACCGCCGCGACGGCTGTGTGGCCGGTGGCGAGCATGGGATCGACCAGGATGACCAGCCGGTCCTCGATGTCCTCCGGCACCTTGAAGAAATACTCGACCGGGGTCAGCGTCTCCTGGTCGCGGTAGAGGCCGATGTGCCCGATGCGGGCCGATGGCAGCAGGGTGCGCATGCCGTCCAGCAGCCCTTGCCCGGCCCGCAGGATGGAGACGAGGCACAGCTTCTTGCCGGTCAGCAGCGGCGCGTCGAAGGTTGCCAGCGGCGTTTCCACCGGGCGGTCCTCCAGGGGAAGGTCGCGCGTCAGCTCGTAGCCCATCAGCTGCGACACCTCCCGCATCACCTCGTGGAACCGGGCGGTGGGGGTCTCCCGCCGCCGCAGAAGGGTCAGCTTGTGCTGGACCAGAGGATGGTCGATGACGGTGAGTGTCGGGATGGGCATGGGCGACCCTTCGGGTGGTTGGCGTCACATCAGAAGACGGTCCCGTCGCTGCGGATGCGGATCGGCGGGCCGCCGCCGGGGCGGCGCTCGCGGGCGATCCGGCGTCCGGCGGTCCAGGTCCCGCCCTGGAGAACCTTGGCGAGCGGGAAGCTTTCCGCGGGCACGCCCAGCCGGGCGCGCACCGCATCGGCGAGGCGGTCGAGCAGGGCGACGGTCAGGGCGCGCCACTCCACCACCGCTTCGTCCCCCACCTCCAGCGCGTCGGTGAGGAGGCGCGGGTCCTTCGGCACCAGAACGCCGCTGTCCACCAGCAGCCCGCCGTTGCGGTATTCCGGCAGGCCGGTCAGCCGGTCCAGCCCGGTGACGGCGATGCCCGCCCCCTCCAGCGGCTCGACCAGCGAGTAGCTGAGCCATTGCGACAGCTTGTGGAAGGGGACGAGGCCAACCGCCGAATGGGTCCAGCTGTCGCCGAGATTGACGCCGCCGCGCTCGATCCGGCCCGGCCAGATCGGCCCCAGCCCGCGCAGCACCGCGTCGAGGATGGCGGAGGCGGGAAGCATGCCGTCCACGGCCTGCGCCTTCAGCGCGTCGTAGAGGGTGCCGACCCGCCCCGGCGTGCCGAACAGGTCGGGCGCGGCGGTCAGCGCGCTCCCCAGACGGCGCAGCAGGGCGGCGCGACCCTCCAGCCCGACCAGCGGGTTGTCCGGCCCGGCCTGGAAGCCGCGGGAGAGCGCCGCCTCGGTCATGGCGGAGAGGGCCGCCGCGTCGGCGCGCAGCGGGGCGTGGACCGGGTCGTCGGCGAAGCCGCCCGCGCGGAACAGGTCGAAGCTGGCGATGGCCAACCCTTCGGAGCGGGCCAGTTCCACCCCCGCGGCGTCGCGGTAGCGCCAGCGGTCGCCCGCCCCGGCGTCGAGCAGAACGCTGGTCACCGCGAGGTCGAAGCGGATGCGCGCGATCTCGTCGGCGTCCGCCCCCAGCCCGGCGGCGAGCGTCGCCCAGCGGTCGTCGCCGTTCACCACGAAGTGCCGCCAGCGGCTGTGGTAGGGGACGTCCAGGTCCGGGTAGAACTCCCACGTCACCGCGGCGACGAGGGCGGCGGCGTCATCCAGCCGGTCCGGGCGAAACGCGAAGTGGGCGAGGTCGCCGCGCTCGGCCTTCGCCAGGATCGCGTGGGCGCGCTGGCGCACCGCATCGGCGGAGAGCAGCCACCCCACGTCATCGTCGCCGGCGGCGCTCAATCGGTCAGCCCCCGGCCCTTGGCGACGGTCAGCTCCTCCGCGGTCGGCACGGCGGGGGTGAAATAGCCGGCGGCCTTCTTGGCGTCCATCTCCACCTTGGCGTCGTCGGGGATCAGCTCCTCGGGGATCGGGATCTGCTCGACGATCTCGATCCCGGCGCGGCGGATGGCGTCGGACTTCATGTTGCTCATCGACACCATGCGGTCGATGCGGGTGACGCCCAGCCAGTGGAAGACGTCGGGCATCAGCTCCTGGAAACGCATGTCCTGGACGCCGGCCACGCATTCCGTCCGCTCAAAATAGGCTTCCGCGCGGTCGCCGCCGGGCTGGCGCTTGCGCGCGTTGTAGACCAGGAACTTGGTCACCTCGCCGAGCGCGCGCCCTTCCTTGCGGTTGTAGATGACCAAGCCGGCGCCGTTCTCCTGGGCGGTGCGGATGCACTCCTCGACGCCGTGGGTCAGATAGGGGCGGCAGGTGCAGATGTCGGAGCCAAAGACGTCCGACCCGTTGCACTCGTCATGGACCCGGCAGGCGACCTGGCGCGCCGGGTCGGTCAGCGCCGCCACGTCGCCCAGGATGTAGACGGTCAGCCCGTTGATCGGCGGCAGGAAGACCTTCAGGTCGGGGCGGGTCACTAGCTCCGGGAACATGCTGCCGGTGTGCTCGAACAGGCCGCGGCGCAGCGCGCTCTCGGTGATGCCGAAGCGCTTGGCGATGCCGGGCAGGAACCACACCGGCTCGATGGCGACCTTGGTCACGCGGGCGTCGCCGCTGGGCAGCAGGATCTGGCCGTCCGCCGCCAGCCGCCCGGCGCGCATGGCGTCCACCAGCTCCGGCATCTTGATGCGCGCCTTGGTCACGGCGATGGTCGGGCGGACGTCGACGCCGCGCGCCAGATGATCGCCGAAGGCCTCGCTGACCATATGGCCGAAGGGATCGATGGAGACGATCCTCTCCGGGTCGCCCCATTGCGGGTGCGGGCCGATGGGTTCCGCCGGCGCGGTGTTGGTCAGGTCCGGGACGTGATAGGCGCTGAGCTGCCCCGCCGCGACGGCGAGCGCCCGGTAGACCGCGTAGCTGCCGGCGTGGGCGCCGATGGAATTGCGCTGCGCCGGGTCGGAGAGCGAGGCGACGACCGGACCGCGCTCCGCGGCGGTGGGGGCGCCCCAGTGGACCGGGGTGTAGCGCGGCTTGGCGCCGCCGGTCGGGTGCGAGGCGAGCACGATGTGACGTTGCGGCTGGTTGCGGCGGCTTTCCATACGGACGCTCCCGATGCCATTCACCATGCGACAGTGTGACACAGTTTCGGCGCCTGCGAACACCAAATCGAATGGCCGCAACCTCTGACGTTCGTTCGGTTTTCGACCCGCCATTTCCGCCTGGGAGCACCCCCTTCGGGGAATAAGGGGTGCCCGAAATTTGTCCCAGGGCGGATGGTTGGAGCCAGAGCTTGGGCGCACGATCTGCTGTTAGGATCGGGTCAACCGATTGCAGAAAAAGGATGCAGGGAATGTCCGTCCACACAGGCGCGGGCCATTCAGGCAAAGGTGGTTTCGGCAAACGTGGCTGGGGCGTGGCGCTGGGAAGCCTGGTGCTGACCGTCGCGCTGGCTGCGCCGGCGCTGGCCGACGACCATGGGCGCTGGAAGAAGCACAAGCACAAGCATCACCATCGTGGCCACGGCCCCGTGGTGATCTACGAGCCGCCGCCACCCGTCGTGGTGATGCGCCGCCCGCCGCCCGTCTATTACGCTCCGGCGCCGCGTGTGGTCTACGCACCGCCGCCCCCGCCGGTCTACTACGCGCCCGCACCGGGTCTCAGCGTCCAGATGAACATCCCGCTGCGCTGAGGCCGCCGTCCTGCGGAAGGCGGCCCGCGACGGGGCGCGCCTTCATCGCAGGGCTGTCACAGCCGGATTCTCGCCGGGGGCTTTTTGCCGGGGCCGTCACTTCAGGACGCGGCACGGGTCCACGATCAGCATGTCCACCGGCTCATCCTCGCCCTTGGCCGGCATGTCCTCGTGCTTGGGGATCAGCAGGCAGCGCCCGTCCTGAAGCAGGACGGCCTTGACCCGGAACCACATCGTCTTCGGGTTGCTGCCGAAGGTGATTTCAAACGAGTCGCCCGCCGCGATGCGCGCGGGCACCGGGACGTTGCCGTACTCGCGGCAGGTGTGGGTGAACACCCAGTTGCGGCACAATTTGAAGGTCGCCGACCCGTTGGTGGTCACCAGCGACACGCTCTGCCCCACGGCGGGAACCGGCGACGCCTGCGCCGGCGCGCCGGCAAGCGCGGTTGCCAGGACGACGGTCAACACCGCCGTCAACACCGCCGTCCAAGGGGCCACCGCCATCCTCATGCCCGTCATCATCCACCATCCGTCACGGCGCGCAGTGTAGCACGCGCGGCTTCGCCCGCGGGTTGACACTTCGGAAGGGCGGAACCCGCGCCGGCTCGCACCACGCTGTCCACACGACGACGGCGGGCATCGTCCGTTCGTGAAACGCCGGCCGTCCCCTGTGACCAGCCTGGGGCAAGACCACCGAACGATCCCGTACGAGGGCCTCGCCGACGCCCCCCGGCGCATCCCGGCAAAGCCAGGGCGGGCCTGCTGTTGCGCCGCCGCATCAGGCAACGCCGGCCGCCGGCCGCTCCTATTTGCCACAAATGGTTAATTTATTTTAAATGAATTGTTAGTATCTCGTTAACCATCTGAAGCCACCGTCTGCCCATCGAAACCGCAATGGAATAGACAAATGGCGACGACCTCCACTGGTTTGACCAAGTCCAAAATCGTCGTGAACGCCTATGGCACCTCTTCGGACGCTGTGAATCCTCACTTTCGTCTGATGATCGACGGCAAGGATGTTGGTCAGGCGTCGGTGGGCTCGGCCGAGCCGAAAGCCTATACATTCGACGTTGACGTTTCCTCTGGTCAAGCACACAAAGTCCAGGTTGTTTATGATAACGACGACGTGAACGCCGGGTCGAACCGCGACCTGGGCATCAAGTCCATCGTCGTCAACGGCCACACGCTGAGCCCGACCGACGCGAGCTACGAGCGGCACGACGACACCGGCGGGACCATGGCCGGCCAGGAAGGGCTGTGGTGGAACGGGGCGCTGACCTTCTCCACCCCGTCGTCGCTCTACGGCGCGGCCGCCGACACCGTCATCGACAAGGCGACCTCCGGCAGCAGCGCCGCCGCTCCGGAGGCCGACAGCGCCGCCACGGGCGGCAGCGACGGCGCCGCCACCGGCTCCTCGACCATCACCATCAACGCCCGCGGCACCGCCGCGGCGGGCCAGAACGCGCACTTCACGGTGCTGGCGGACGGCAAGGCGATCGGCGAGGGGACGGCCGGCACGGACTCGAAGGACTTCTCCTTCAAGACCGATCTCGCCGCCGATCAGGCGCACAAGATCCAGGTCCAGTACGACAACGACGCCACGGTGAACGGCCAGGACCGCAACCTGCATGTCGGCAGCGTGACCATCAACGGCCACGAATACGCCCCGACCGACTCCGCGGTCAGCTACGACAGGGGCGCGCTCGACGGCAAGGACGTCATCAAGGGGCAGGCCGACCTGTGGTGGAACGGCACGCTGGTGGTCGATGCCGACAAGGGCCTGTTCACCGCCGACTCCGCCTCCGCGCCCTCCGCAGCGCCGAGCACGCCGCCGAGCACGGTCCCGGCTGCCCCGACCGCCCCGGTGACCACCCCCTCCACGGACAGCGGCGCCGGGTCCGCCAGCGGCTACCTGCACACCGAGGGCAGCCAGATCGTCGACAGCGCCGGCAACAACGTGAAGCTGACCGGTGTCAACTGGTTCGGCGCGGAGGGTTATGCCTTCGCCCCGCAGGGCTTGTGGCAGGACAGCTACAAGAACATCATGGACCAGATGCAGGACCAGGGCTTCAACACCATCCGTCTGCCCTGGTCGGACGCCATGCTGGACAACGGCCGCATGCCGACCGGCATCGACTATTCGAAGAATCCGGAGCTTCAGGGCAAGACCAGCCTTGAGGTGTTCGACAAGATCATCGACTACGCCGATCAGACCGGCATGAAGATCATCCTCGACCACCACCGCTCCGGCGACGGCGCCTCGGCCAACGAGAACGGGCTCTGGTACACCAGCCAGTATCCGGAATCGAAGATGACCGAGAACTGGAAGATGCTGGCCCAGCGCTACGCCGACAACCCGTCGGTCGTCGCCGCCGACCTGCACAACGAGCCGCACGGCCAGGCCACCTGGGGCGACGGCAACCAGGCCACCGACTGGAAGGCCGCGGCGGAGCGCATCGGCAACGCCGTGCAGTCGGTCAACCCGAACTGGCTGCTGATCGTCGAGGGCGTCGAGAACTCGTCCGAAGGCACCTATTGGTGGGGCGGCAATCTGGACGGCGTGAAGACCGACCCGGTCGACTTCAACGTCGACAACAAGCTGGTCTATTCCGTCCACGACTACCCGCCGTCGATGGCCGGCTTCGGCTGGTTCGACGATCCCGCCTATCCGAGCAACATGAAGGACATCTGGACGGACGCCTGGGGCTGGATCGTCCAGAAGGACATCGCGCCGGTTCTGGTCGGCGAGTTCGGGACCAAGCTGGACACCACGCAGGACAAGCAGTGGCTCGACGCCATGGTCAAGTACATGGACGGCGACTACAACGGCGACGGCAAGTCCGACCTTGCGGCGGGCGACCAGGGCGTCAGCTTCACCTACTGGGCCTGGAGCCCCGGCTCGGGCGACACCGGCGGCATCATGACCGACGACTGGGCGGTGAACACGGCGAAGATGCACGCCATCGAGCCGGCCCTGTTCGACGGCACGATCGCCTGATCGCAGGTTCCGCTCTTTGAAGGAGGGGCCCGGCGCCGGACGATCTCCGGCACCGGGCCCCTCCCGTTTTCAAACGCCGCGCTTACGCCGAGGCCGCCCCGCGCGGGCGGAACAGCGCCTCCGCTTCGGCCCGCGGGTCGCGGAAAAGGGTGGCCGGCTGTCCGGGGCGCCCGCCGCCGCCGGCCAGGATGGCCACCGTCTCGGCCAGCCACAGATAGGGCCCGCTGCGTCCGGCCTCCGGGAGGCGGGACAGGTCGCGCAGGTAATTGCCGACCGCCTGGGTCAGCGCCGGCTCGCCTGTGGCGCCCTGGACGCGGCCGGCGGCGGCGGCGAAGCGCCGGCGCTCCTCCGCGTCCGTCTTCACCCGTTCCTCCACGGCTTTCAGGAGCGCCGCCCGGGTGCGGGGACTGTTCAGCAGGTTCAGGGCCATCACGACCGGATCGACCGGCCTCGCGGGGCGCGAGGCGGGGGCATCCACGGCGGAATCCCTCATGCTGCGCCGCGGGTCGGCCCAGCGGCGCGTCGACTGTCCGTGCTGCATGGAATGTTTGGCTTTCTTTCCCCGGAAGGGCCGAGCAGCCCTTCAGATGGTGTAGGTTCCCTCGAACAGGTCGCCGAGCGCGAGGCGCATCAGGGACCGGGTCCGGGTGACGCGCCGATGCTCGTCGCGCGCGGTGACCATATGACAACGCCGGCAGAGCCACCGCCGTTCCATGGCGTTCTCCGCGGACAGCTCGATCGCGGCGGCGCGGCGGCGGTACAGCCCGACGATGCTGCGCGAGGTCCGGACCCCGGCATATTCGACCACGTCCGGCCAGGGGGCCAAGTCGCCTTCGTCGCTGAACCAGATCCCGTCGGGCGACAGCCAGCGGCCGTCCGGCAGGCAGCGCAACGTATGGCCGTGCGGGCGCCCGCAATGCTCGCAATGCGGAGCCGCGGTGCCGGGGACGACGGGACGGTCCTGATGTTCGGCGGGACGGTCGATGAGGCGGGCCATTCTGACCAGGGATGGTGGCTGCGAACAAAACCAAAACCGAATCTAGCGCATCGCACGGTCCGTGGGAATCCCCAACGATGGCCCGGCGGCGGTAATTCTTCCATCGCAGGTTATGACGAAAGCCGTGCGCGCCGCCGCCTCGGCACCTTCCGCGGGACCCGGCCGCCGCTTTTGCAAGCCGGCGGCGCCGGTCGGCGCATTTTGCCTCTGGTTCCGGTGCGCCACTGCCTATACGCTGTCAGGTAAATCGGAGCTACAGGTCATGGAAAAGGTAACTGTGCCGCAGACTTCGGCCGCGTCCGCCCCCGACAACGCCACCGATGGTGGTGTGAAACAGCGTGTCGACTTCGAACTGAACGGCGCCCGCATCGTCGCGTTCCTCGACAGCGACCAGCCCACCCAGCCCGGCGGCATCATGTGGCCGCAGGTTGCCGAATCCTACGCCGCGGAGCAGGGGATCGGCATGAGCGACGCCCGCTGGTACAGCGTGCAGCCCTACCGCTTCGCGAACGGGCGCCCCAACGTTAACGAATACCGCCCCAACGGCCAGACCTGGAAATTCGAGACCAACCTGAACACGGCGGCGGAGATCGTCCGCCGCCTCGGTCTGGACCTCGATTCCCTGCCGCTCGACATCTGATCCCACGCAAAGCGGAGTGATGCGCGGCTGCGCGCCCGCGCATCTATAGAGTGACGCCGGGCGCTGGCGCTTGTCACGACAATGCCGGGCGCTTACGCGCCCGGGGGCACCACGAAGCAGGCCATGCCCATGCCCGTCAGGCTGGCGCAGCTCTGCGCCGCGTCCTGCTGAGTCAGGCCGGTCAGCCGGGCGCGGTAGAGCGGCCCGTTCTGGGTGTCCACGGTCTGCACCACCCGCTCCGTGCGGCTCAACGTGCCCGGCATGGAGCGGCGCGCCCGGTCGATGATGCGGGCGCTGTCGTCGGGCGACCGGAAGGCGCCGAGCTGGACGGTCCAGCCGCCCGCCGCGGCGACCTTCACCGGCAGCGGCGTGGCCGCGATGACCGGAGGGGGCAGGGGGGCCACCGGCGGGGCCGGCACCGGAGTCACCGGCACCACCGGGGCCGGAGCGGCGGAGATGGGCGGAGGCTGCGTGACGGGCAGGCTGGCGACCTCCACCGCGCCACCGGTGATGCCGCCCTCCAGGCGCGGCGACACCGACGCGATGTAGCGCCGCGTCTCGCCGGGCAGGCGGCGGTTGCCGGCCAGATAGTCGGCGTAGCAGCCCGGCCCGCAATTGTAGGCGCCGAGGAAGCCTGGCGAGCC